>JAYVDI010000215.1:0-2115 GCA_043749505.1 Schlesneria sp.
GACCGGAGTCGAAGAACAACGGCAGCTAAAACGCGTTCTGCAATTTGACTCGCCCATGCCGCAAACCGTTTGGTTTCGTGGACTCACGGGAGACATCAGCCAGGAGTCCGAACGAGTCTTCCTCAGTGGCCGATTGCGGCTGACGATCCCCAAGACCGAAACGAAACTGAGGTCGCTGTCCGAAGAACCGAAGCGATCCGAGTTGCTGCTGCGACTGCAAATCCCCCAAGGCAAATCAACGTTGGAGTTTCTCTATGAACCACTCAAGAAATAGGTCCAGTTGCCAAGCCCGCTTGCGTAGCCACGTTCGCCAGAACGTGGGGATGTCACCAGCTCGCCCACGTTCTGGCGAACGTGGCTACGGTTCTGGCGCTGCCTTGGGTCACCTGCGACTCCTTTGCCTGCTGATTCCGATCGCCATGTCTGCGCTGGGTACACTGCGCGCCGAGGAAGTTGGCGAACGCTGGGGAACCGAGGAACGCGAACGTGAGTATTATCCGATCGTCAACATTCCACTGCCGAAGGACACGGTCATCGAGGCCGGGGCTTTCGCGGTGCTGCCTGATCGCCGGGTCGCCGTGGGAACGCGGCATGGTGAGATCTATCTGATTGACGGAGTCGATGCGGCCAAGCCAACTCCTTCGTTTCACCGGTTTGCCACGGGACTCGATGAGATCTTCGGGCTGACTTGGAAAGACAACGCTTTCCGCGTCACTCAGAGTTGCGAATTGACTCGCGTCAGTGACTCCAACAACGACGGTGTGGCCGATCGCTTTGAAACCATCTCCGATGCCTGGGGATATGCGAATTACCACGAATACGCGTTTGGCTCAAAGCTCGATGCGGCCGGAAACCAGTTCATCTCGCTCGGCCTGTCGGAGTCTTACTACTCACATGCCTTGAACCGTGGCTTCATCATGAAGGTTGCGCCCGACGGAAAGACAACCGCATTCGCCAGCGGCCTGCGCAGCCCCGGCGGAATCGGACGGGATGAGCATGACGCACTGTTCTATGTCGAAAGCCAGGGGCCGTGGAATTGTTCTTGCAGTCTGAAGGCGGTGTCGCAGAACAGCTTTCACGGTCACCCGGCCAGCTTCGAGTGGTACAAGCACTCGCCCGAACTGGGGCCTGTGCCGGAGCTGCCGAAGTCAGGAACTCGCATCGCGACCGAGAAGAATCGCGTCAAACAACTGGTGCCCTACGCTGTCATCTTTCCGTACATCCGCATGGGACGGTCCATCACGGCCTTCAGCGTGAATCAGACACAGGGCAAGTTCGGCCCCTTTGAAAACCAGATGTTCCTCGGCGATTACACTCAATCAATCCTGATGCGTGCCACAACGGAGCAGGTCAACGGTGTCTGGCAGGGAGCGTGCTATCCATTCCGCGAGGGCCTTTCCACCGGAATCCTCAATGTCGAATTCACTCCTGGCGGCAAGCTGTTGTGTGGCGGGACTAATCGCGGCTGGCCGGTTCGAGGGATCAAACCGTTCGCGCTCGAACGACTCGAATGGAGCGGCAAGATGCCCTTCGAGATCAACCGCATCACGATCGAACGGGATGGATTCAAGGTGACGTTCACCAAACCCGTGGATCGAGACACGGGCAGCTCGACGGACTCCTATGTGATCTCCGCGTTTACTCACCCCTACCACGGTGCCTACGGCGGACCGGAAATCGAAGAGCATCAGCCAGGCGTCAAAGCGGTCGCGCTGGCCGAAGACGGACTCTCGGCCAGGATCACTCTGGAAAAGCTCGACCAAGGATTTGTGTACGAACTTGATCTGGCACGTCTGCGTTCGCGCGACCAGGAAGAACTGCTGCATCGCAATGCGTTCTACACCGTCAATGAGATCCCCTAGCGATTCTCCCATTCGCTGCCTCTCTAAATTCGCTGTCGAATCCTGCCGGACGAAAACAGATCGACAGCGAATTTAGAGAGGCAGCGAATGGGACGCAGCGGTGCGAAGTTTTGGAGAAACCAATGAGTCTGACGAACCAACTCCCTTGAACAACCGGAAACCGGAAATGTCTTCATCGAAACCAACGGCCGCTGTCCTCATCACTTTCGTCCTGGGTGTTCTGGTCGCGATTCCAGGCAATCCCCACCGGTTG
>JAYVDI010000216.1:0-3064 GCA_043749505.1 Schlesneria sp.
GTAGTTGCAGCGAAACTTGATCGGCACCGGGCGGAAACTCCAAATCTCAAACCAAATCCCAAACGGATCTCAAATCTCAAACAAGGCAGGACAGCGCGGAGATTGTTGAATCAGTGTCACTTGTCATTCGGCTTGTGCAATTCGTTCGTGGCGAGCAGCACGACGAGCGCAACGACCGCCAACCCGCAGACACTGACCGAGACGAGCAACACTCCGCGAACGGCCGCCGCTCCCGAACCGTCTCCGGCGGCTTTGAGGACCAGCGATAGCAGACCGGCGACGAAGCCGATGCCGAGCGAGGCCGCTCCACACCACAAGGCTCGGGCAATCCAGGGACGGAGATTCACGATCGGTCTCACTGAGGAACGGCAGGTCAGTCCAAGGGCTTCACGAACAATGCCCCATCGGCCGCGCATCACACTGGAGAGGCGCGGGAGTGTCAAGCCGCAGGTGCCTTAGGTACGAAGCATTGAGACGAACCGATCTCGACCCTGCCAGAGGTCGTCAGTAGACTTCGCGCGCTGGAGAGCAATCGCCCCTCACCCCCGGCCCCTCTCCCCGAAGGGGCGAGGGGAGGAAGAACAATCAGGGAATGGACTCCGATGAACGACACGTGGCGGATTCTGATGTTGGCGGTGATTCAGGGGATCACCGAGTTTCTGCCGATCAGCTCGGACGGGCATCTGGTCGTCGGCAACGAACTCCTGAAGCGCTGGCAGGGACGGACTCAGCACGAGGAGGCGCTGACGCTGATCCTCGCGCTGCATCTTGGAACGCTCGGTTCGATCGCCGTCGTCTACTTCGAGCGGTTGCGACAGATCGTGAGGGAGTTGGATTGGCGGCTCTGCTCGATGATCGTGCTGGCGTCGGTCCCGGCCGCGATCGTCGGCATCGGGTTCAAGAAGACGTTCGAGGAGCTGTTCGATTCGCCGCTCGCTGCGGGCTACGGCTTTCTGCTGACATCGTTCATGCTGCTGCTCGGCCAGCGCTTTCAAGGCGGTTCGATCACCGAGCGAAATCTGCCGTGGCCGATCGCATTGATTGTCGGTTGCTTTCAGGCGGTGGCGATCCTGCCGGGCGTGTCTCGCTCCGGATGCACGATCTCGGGCGGATTGCTCTGCGGGATGGAACGTGAATCGACCGCGACGTTCTCGTTCCTGATCGCGATCCCGGCCATCGGCGGCGCGGTGCTGCTCGATGCGATCAAGCTGCTCAAGCCGGGATCGAACGGAGCGATCGAGACGACACCGTGGGGGCTGTATGCCCTCGGCGCTGTGGTCTCATTTTTCGTCGGCATCGCGGCGCTGCGGCTGTTGATCCGGATGCTCTCGCGACAAAAGCTACATTGGTTCGGGTACTACTGCCTGGCTGCGGGGCTCGCCACGATTGCGTGGCAGGCGTGCGAGGGGAAGTCATTGGTCATTGGTCATTAGTCATTGGTCATTGGCCAAGTGTCAGTAACCCGAGGTCAGTTGTGGCGGGGGCGATGAATTGGGTGTCAGCATTCGGAGGTCAGTGGAGTGCCAGTATTCTGAAGTCAGTGGAATGCTCATTGGAGTGTTTGTTTGTCCATTTTGTGGAGCTGGCGTCATGGGTAAAAAAAGGCGGCGGAAGGGTGGAGGCGATTGATGGTCCAACGTGTGCGGGAAGGGGTTGGTCTGCGGGCGGTGGCGCGGGAGTTTCGCGTCACGCTCAGCACGGTGCAGCGCTGGGTGGCGCGGGCCGGGGACGGGCCACTCGATCGGGTGGACTGGACCGATCGGCCGTCGGGATGCCGGGCCTCGCCGCAGCGAACGCGGGCGAGCATGGAAGAGCGAGTCCTCACGGTGCGGAAGTCGTTGCAGACGAAGAGCGACTTGGGCGAGTACGGCGCGGAAGCCATTCACCGCGAACTGGAACGTCGGCAGGTCAAACAGCGACCGTCGGTGCGCACGATCGGTCGGGTGTTGGAACGTCACGGGGCGTTGGATGGACGACGGCGTTTGCGGCACACGTCTCCGCCGCGCGGTTGGTATCTGCCCAAGGTCGCGGCGGGAGAACTCGAACTGGACAGCTTCGACGCCATTGAAGACCTGGTCATTCGCGGTGGACACGAGGTGAATGTGCTGACGGGGATCAGCCTGAACGGCGGTCTCTCCGCGGCGTGGCCCGCAGCGCAAGTGACCGCGAAAATCACGGTGGAATGCCTGCTCGAACACTGGCGCGAGTTCGGTCTGCCCGGCTACGCGAAGTTCGACAACGGCACCGTGTTTCAAGGTAATCACGCTTGGCCCGACACCTTCGGTCGTGTGACTCGCACCTGCCTGTCGCTGGGAGTGATCCCCGTCTTCGCGCCGCCACTGTCGCGCGGATTTCAAGCCGACATCGAAGCCTTCAACGGTCGCTGGCAAGACTCGGTGTGGTCGCGTTTCACCTTCCGCAACCGCGAACAACTCGTCGCGCAATCCCGCAAGTTCATCCAAGCCCACCACGACCGACACGCGGTCCGCATTGAGGACGCCCCGGCGCGACGGGCCTTCCCGAAGAACTGGCGAGCCAACCTGCAACAACCCTTGAAAGGAACCGTGGTCTTCGTACGCGTGACCAGCGACACCGGTGCGGCCACGGTGCTCGGACACACGTACGAACTGAACTCCCTGTGGTGCCACCGCCTGATCCGCGCCGACGTCAACCTGACGGGCCACGAGATCAAGTTCCATGCGCTGCGACGAAAGGATCCGCACCACCATCTCCTCCTCGGCAAACATCCTTACGACCCGCCCACAAAACGCTTCCACGAGTGACCTCGGAATACTGACACTCACACACCGGGGCGTTCGCGAAACTGACCTCCGAACACTGACAGTCTCGCGCCTGCCCCCGCCGCAACTGACCTCGGGTTACTGACACTTGGCCGGTCAAGCCTCAATTCTTCGCCATTTGCTCCGCGTCCGATGTCTTCGCTACCAACTCCCGCTTCGCCGCGAAGTAATAGATGATCCCGATCGCTCCCACCGCGAGCGCCGTCACTCGGTAGGCGAGCGCCGTCAGCAGTCCGTTCGCCCGCGCGGCCTCCAGCATCTCG
>JAYVDI010000217.1:0-6045 GCA_043749505.1 Schlesneria sp.
TCTGCTGTTCATGGCCATGCACGCGACCGAGGAACTGGGGCGGCTGTTCGAGTTCGCCATCGAGGCACTCGCAGACAGCTCCACCGTCAAGCCCGAAGACCTGCTGGGCAAGCCGGCCAGCGTGGTGCTGGAACAGCGCCGCCCCCAGCCACATAACTCGGGTTCGTGAATTGTCTCGTTGCGAGACCAGCGGCTCTCGCCCAGCGCTCGACCTCGCGCAGTGGACTTGGTTCTGGACGTGGCTCATGGGACTGGGGCTGTTGTTGGGCGGACTGCTCGCGCTGGGGATCGCTGCGACGCGCGTGATCCTGCCCTACGACGAAGTCTTCGTCGGGATGTCTCGCGACGAATTGAACCTCATCAGTCCCCGACTGCTGGCGTTCATGCAACATGATCGCGTGACGTTGTCCGGAACGATGCTGGCCGTTGCGGTGATGTATTTGTTTCTCTCGTGGCACGGCATTCGGCGCGGAGCACACTGGGCGATGATGGCTGTTCTCGTGTCGGCTCTCACCGGGTTTGGCAGCTTCTTTTTGTTTCTGGGTTTCGGCTACTTCGACCCGTTTCATGCCTTCGTCACGGCGGTGATGTTCCCGTTCGTATTGATGGCGTGGGGCGCAAATCTCGGCCCGGTCGAGTGGACCTCGCCGCCCAACCTGCGCGAGGACTGGACGTGGCGACTTGCTCAGTGGGGCCAGTTGGCGTTCGTGATTCACGCCGCCGTCCTGATCGTGGCGGGGAGCGTCATCTGCGGGATCGGCTGTGCGACGGTCTTCGTGCAGGAAGACTTGGAGTTCATGGACGTTTGCCCGAGCGACCTGTCACTCGCCAACCCGCGTTTGATTCCGCTGATCGCTCACGACCGAGCCAGCTTCGGCGGGATGCTGATCACGACGGGTGTCGCCGTGCTGTTGACATCGTTGTGGGGACTGCGACAGGGAGCAAGTTGGCAATGGTGGATGCTGCTGCTGGCGGGTGTCCCCGCCTACGGGCTGGCAATCGGAGTTCACCTGGCCGTCGGCTATACGAGCGGCTGGCACTTGGTTCCGGCTTATGGCGGACTGGGCTTGCTCGTGCTGGGCCTCGCACTGCTCTGGCCGCATGTGGGGCGACGCAATCCGGCCTCGCTCATTTCGTCTTCAACTCCGCAGGCAATTCGCTGAGCGGCGTTAGTTCCAAAATGTCCGTCTGATACCACTGTTTCTCGTTGAGCATACCTTTCGCCCGGTCGGTAAAGTGATGGCCGATGACATGCGACGGGTAGCTGTGGCCTTCGCCCGTTTTCTTCCACTCGCTGAAGAGGTGTCGCGTGTCGGTCGAAAAGTACCGGTGAGACGAAGAACGACCTTAGGGGCTGACACGCCCGCCATCGTGAGTGAGATGTCTTAGGCGAGCCGTGTGCCGTAAGGCCACGCGTTCCTGTGACGTGATCTAGGTACTGTCCCGTAAATCATCCGCAGGGCGCTAGCCCCGGTTGTTTTGTCGAGAACTAGGGCTAGCGCCGCGCGGCTAATTTGTTTTACGGGACAGAGCCTAGAACCCGCAGCCTCACGGCATGCGGCTCGCCAATCTCTCATCTTGGGCTGCGTGAGACAGAGTATTCTCAACGCGTTCTCGTCGGCCAACGCCCTCAACGCAAGCCGGACAACTTGTGAATCACTCGCAATGATGGCATCCGGCACTTTATCTCCAAGAAACTCTGCAGCACCAACACGGCGACTATTGCATCGCACTCCCGAACGTGAAGTCTCCGTTTTGGACGTCGATCGTGATGCGGGAGCCTTCCGCAAACTCGCCGCCGAGGATCGCGTTGGCCAGCTCGTTTTGGAGGCGTTGCTGGATGACTCGCTTCAGTGGGCGGGCACCGTAGACCGGGTCGTAGCCTTCTTCGGCGATTTGTTTCTTGGCGGCATCCGTGACCTCCAGCGTGAAGCCGTTGTCTTCGAGGCGTTTTTGCAAACGGATCAGTTGCAGATCGACGATCTGCCGGATCTCGTGTTTCGTCAGCGGGTGGAAGACGATCGTTTCATCGACTCGGTTGAGGAACTCGGGAAGGAACTCCTTGCGCAGGGCGTGCATCACGCGGCGCGAGATCTCGGCGTCGTCCTCCTTTCCGGCGAGGTCCATGATCGTCTGGCTGCCGATGTTGGACGTCATCACGACGATGGTGTTTGTGAAGTCGACCGTGCGGCCGTGACTGTCAGTGAGGCGCCCGTCGTCGAGCAGTTGCAGCAGGACATTGAACACGTCGCGGTGAGCCTTCTCGATCTCATCGAGCAGCAGGACGGAGTACGGTCGGCGGCGCACGGCCTCGGTCAGCTTGCCGCCCTCTTCGTAGCCGATGTATCCGGGCGGGGCACCGATCAGACGGGCGACCGAATGTTTCTCCATGAACTCGCTCATGTCGATGCGGACCATCGCCCGTTCGTCGTCGAACAGGAACGCGGCCAGTGCCTTGCACAGCTCCGTTTTGCCGACGCCGGTCGGGCCGAGGAAGATGAACGAACCAATCGGCCGGTTGGGATCTTGCAAGCCGGAGCGAGACCGACGAACGGCATTGGCCACGGCTGTCACCGCCTCGGACTGATTGATCATCCGCTCGTGGATGTGGTCTTCCATCTGGAGCAGCTTCGTTTTCTCGGTCTGCAACAGGCGCGAGACCGGGATGCCGGTCCACGTCCCGACGACTTTGGCGATGTCCTCCTGAGTGACCTCTTCGCGGAGGAGCCTGTGGCCATCGCCGCCGCCGACCTGCGAAGCCCGTTGTTCGGCGAGGGCGAGCTTCTGCTCCGCCTCTTTCAACTTTCGTTCGGAGTCGAACGCCCGTACGAAATCGTCGTTCGCGTTCGTGCGCTGGGCCTGTGTGAACGCCTGGTCATACGCCGTGCGCAGCTTCTCAATTTCTTCCTTCAGGGGGCGAATGCCGGTGAGTGCCTCCTTCTCGACCTGCCAGCGCGTCTTCAGCGCGTTGACGCTTTCCTCGCGGTCGGCGATCTGTTTGCGAAGCTCTTGCAAACGGGCCTTGCTGTCGGCGCTCGGCTCCGACGCGAGAGCCGCCGCTTCGATCTGAAGACGGGTCAGATTGCGAGTCGCCTCGTCGATCTCGGCCGGCATCGAGTCCATCTCCATGCGGAGTTTGCTCGCCGCTTCATCGACGAGATCGATCGCCTTGTCGGGAAGGAACCGGTCGTTGATGTAGCGGTCGGAGAGCGTCGCGGCGGAGATCAGGGCGTCGTCGGTGATCCTCACACCATGATGCGATTCGTAGCGCGACTTCAATCCGCGCAGGATCGAGACCGTGTCTTCGACGCTCGGCTCGTTGACGAGGACCGGCTGGAAGCGGCGTTCGAGGGCCGGGTCTTTCTCGATCGACTTGCGGTATTCGTCCAGCGTCGTCGCCCCGACGCAGTGAAGTTCGCCGCGAGCGAGCGCCGGCTTGAGCAGGTTCGCCGCATCCATCGCTCCCTCGGACGCACCAGCACCGACAACCGTGTGCAGTTCGTCGATGAACAGGATGACTCGGCCCTCCGCTTCGGAGACTTCTTTGAGGACAGCTTTCAGACGGTCTTCAAACTCGCCGCGATACTTGGCTCCGGCAATGAGTGCTCCCATGTCGAGCGCGATGACAACCTTCTCCTTCAAATTCTGAGGCACATCGCCTTGCACGATGCGGTGGGCGAGACCTTCGACGATGGCCGTCTTACCCACGCCCGCGTCACCGATCAGGACCGGGTTGTTCTTGCGACGGCGAGACAGCACCTGAATGACGCGACGGATTTCCTGATCGCGTCCAATCACGGGATCGATCTTCCCGAGACGCGCCAGCGCCACGAGATCCTTGCCGTACTTCTCCAGTGCCTGATACTTGTCCTCGGGATTCTGATCGGTGACCGTTTGCGAACCCCGAACCGACTTGAGTGCGTTCATTACGTCAGATTCGGTGACACCATTCAGCTTCAAGACTCGTTGAGCCTGATCATCGACCTGCGTCAACGCAATCAAAAGATGCTCGGTCGAGACGAAGGCGTCCTTCATCGCGTCCGCCTGCTGCTGAGCCTTCTCCAATACCTGCATCGCAGCGGGACTCGCTCCGACCTGACCGCCGGAAGCGCGCGGCAGCTTGTTCAAGTCGGCATCAATGATCCCACGCAGTTGGCTGACCTGAATACCGATCTTCTCCAGCAGCGGCCGGACGATCCCCTGTTGCTCATCAAGCAACGCTTTGAGCAGATGCAACGGCATCAACTGCGGATGCCCCTGCGACTCAGCAAACTGCTGCGCCGACTGAACCGCTTCCTGAGCTTTCACGGTCAGCTTGTCGGGTCGAAATGCCATGTTGAAACTCCTGCGTGGGAGGTGTGAGAACGTGACGCAGCCGTTCGAGGCAATGATGGCCTCGGGCAATTCGGCTTTCAGTTGAACAAGGGATCAAACGACAAACAGGAATGTCCGCCGCGAGCAATCAGGTGGGCTTTGAATATCGGCGGCTGGCCGGTCGCAACCACCAGGAAGCCATGACGAGGCCCCAGATGACGAGTGGCACCATGATCTTGGTGACGTCATGACCGGCGAAGTAATGACAGGCGGAGGCACCCGTCAGATTGAACGTGAACCCCGCATAAGCCCACTCCTTCAGCGTCGCACACTTCGGGATCAACAGGGCGATCACACCCAGCACCTTCCAGAAGCCGAGTATCGAAAAGAAGTACAGCGGCATCTGCATCTGCTTGAGCTGTTCTTTCATGTCACTCGGTTGTACCAAATCCATTACGCCCCCAAACCCCATCGCGAAGCAGACGAGAACAGTCAGAATCCAGTAGGCGATTGTCCTGGGCATGATGGGAAGCTTTGCGTTGGAGAAGTTTCAATCACTCAGGTTCCCAAGCCGGGGCATGGAAACCTGAGTGGCGAGAGTTTGAACGATATCAACTCTTCTTTTCAAACTCGGCGTCGATCACGCCGTCATCGGGCTTCGCACCACCGGCGGCTGCTTCGGGAGCGGCTCCGCCTTCGGCACCCGCTGCGTTCTGGACGTGCTGGGCAAGCGAGTAGCTGGCCTGCTGAAGGCTCTCGACAGCCGAGTTGATCGCGGCGACGTCTGTTCCCTTTTCGGCGACCTTCACCTTTTCGATGCTCGCTTCGACGGCGGCCTTCGACGCGGCATCAAGCTTGGCACCGTGTTCCTTCAAAACCTTCTCGGTCTCGTAGACCGACATCGAGGCTTTGTTCTTGGCCTCCGCCAGTTCTCGGCGTTGCTTGTCTTCGGCCGCGTGCGATTCGGCGTCCTTCTTCATCCGCTCGATCTCTGAGG
This sequence comes from Schlesneria sp., assembly GCA_043749505.1. Taxonomy (GTDB): domain Bacteria; phylum Planctomycetota; class Planctomycetia; order Planctomycetales; family Planctomycetaceae; genus Schlesneria. Next base: position 5,312 of record JAYVDI010000217.1, read on the forward strand.
TATCGAGCCCACTGGAGTTCTCGATTCTCACCGACTGCTCCTTGCCGGTCGCCTGATCCTTCGCCTTGACGTTGAGGATGCCGTTCACGTCGATGTCGAAGGTGACTTCGACCTTTGGCTCGCCTCGACGCGCGGGGAGGATCCCTTCGAGGTTGAACTGATTCAGCATGCGGTTGTCGCGAGCCATCGGTCGCTCGCCCTGGAACACGCTGATCGTCACCGCTGTTTGACCGTCGGCGGCCGTCGAGAACGTTTCCTTCTTCGTGACGGGGATCGTCGAGTTGCGTTCGACGAGAACCGTCAGCACGCCACCTTCCGTTTCCAGGCCGAGCGACAACGGCGTCACATCGAGCAGCACCATGTCTTTCACGTCACCCGAGATGATGCCACCCTGAATGGCCGCGCCGATCGCCACCACTTCGTCGGGGTTCACACCGCGATGAGGTTCCTTCCCGGCGAACATCTTCTTGACGAACTCCTGGACCTTCGGCACGCGGGTCGATCCGCCGACGAGCACGACCTCGTCGATCTGGCTCGGCGACAACTTGGCGTCGCGCAGAGCGTTCTCGACCGGCGCACGGCAGCGTTCGACGAGGTGATCGACCATCCGCTCGAACTCGGCGCGCGTTACCGTCAGTTGCAGGTGCTTCGCACCGCTGGCGTCGGCCGTGATGAAGGGCAGGTTGATGTCCGTCGATTGCTGACCCGAAAGCTCCTTCTTCGCCTTCTCGGCC
>JAYVDI010000218.1:0-25945 GCA_043749505.1 Schlesneria sp.
CCAAGGCGCCGATGGCGTTGGAAATGTCGTTCAACTCGGTGTTGACGGCAACAGCGACTTCGCTGAGGCCGACGACCATCGCCAGCACGGCGATCGTCAAAACGAGGGCCAATTCGGCCGAGATGATCACACCGCTCTCGTCGCTAAACAGTTTGTGCAACATAATCTGAAATTCCTTGTTTTTGAAATGGACTGACATCGACACGCCCTGAAGAGAATCTTCCGAGCGATAGACACCGGGCTGAACGAACACCCTCGCTCAAGCTCGGCTTGCTGACGAGAACACCCTCTCGTCAACGTGGCAAAGCCGCTGGCCAGCAACTTCACCGTTTTCCCTGCGCAGGAAACTCACAACGAGCGATGGAGAACCGCCGCTCGATAACAGACTTGGAACGGCCTTCAGCAGAAACTGAAAGCCGTCAAGGGAGTGAAGAAAAGCGGCTGGCGATGAGTCAGTAGGCCGACTCGCATCGGTGCGTTCACGAACCGATGCTCCGCATTTCTTCTCAAACAAAACTGATGGGCCGGAGAGTACATTCCGGCAGACTGCACGACTGAACTGGCGTAAGGCCGTGTGGCGGGAAGGCTGTTTGAATCGGCCCAGACACCGCGAATCAACGGAACACTCAGTTAGCAGCGGCCGTGCCGGGACGTTGCCAATCAGCAACACGCGGGCACCGATCCTCGCCGCGCACAACGCGCAGTCGGGACGCAACTCGTTCATTCACAAGGCAGTCGTGCGACGGCGCAGTTCGGCACGCCATCGCAAAAAATCAGCAATGGCGCACAGAAGCCCCTGAGGACACGTTGCGTTTCGTAAACGTCACGTCAATGTCACTCGAACCGTTTGTCTGAGGACTGAATCAACTGCCTATCGAGACTATGAAAATCCTTGCTCAGTCGAGTTTCGTAAAGCAAAGCTAGTAAATAGCTTTGCGATGATTGCATCGCAAAGTCCGACACAACACACCAAGAGGAATGCAATCACCGCGCCGGCTGAGCTGATCGTCTCGATTAATTCTGAAATCAGGGATGCTTCTGGTAACTGGGTTACCGGGATCGCAGTGATCAACTCCGGTAGTGACGAGTGAACGCTTCCTGCGTGTCCCATCTAATCATGCAAGCGATGCACGCCTGTCACTAACTCTGCGGCTTGCGACGATTGCGGTCAGTCAATTGCCTGTCACCCAGGCTAGTGAACAAGTCCTCAGCACGCATTTGAAGCGATGAGCCGGAAGAAGTCGCCTGCAGACGCAAAGGCGACGCGAGCGTTGCCACACGTCTCTACGAACACTGATGACAGCAGACAGGGCTTGTTGCTTTTGGTTGGACTCGGGGATACCCTTCGCCCGCAGCAGTCAGGCTCGTTTGGCTGCGAACGATTCACTGATTGGGAGACTGAGAAAATGGCTCTGACATTGACTGAAAAAGCGGCTGGGGAAATCAAGCGCGTCATGGGTGAACAAAAGTTGCCCGAGTCCTCTGTATTGCGAATTGGTGTCGCGGCGGGAGGCTGTAGTGGCTTCCAGTATTCGCTAGGATTCGACACCACGACCGATGCCACCAAAGACCACGTGAGCGACCAACACGGGATCAAGGTGGCGGTGGACAAAAAGAGTTCACTATATCTCGACGGAACGACGCTCGATTTCATGGACGAGTTGCATCAGCGCGGCTTCAAGTTCAACAACCCGAACGTGGTGAAGAGTTGCGGATGCGGAAGCAGCTTCTCCGCCTAGCAGTCGATTGCCTGCAAAGACTTGCGAATCAGCCCGGCTTGGGTTCAAGTCGGGCTTTGTTTTTGTTGGACTGTTCGTCAATCAGCGGCGCGATACCTCTCACGGCCCAAGATGAAAGGTTGGCGAGCCGCACGCCGTCAGGCTGCGGGTTCCTACACCGTCGGAGGAAACTCGTGGCCTGACGGCACACGGCTCGCCTCGAATATCTCACTCATGGTCGTGCGAGGTATCGCAATCTCGAAAGTCGAGCCTGCTTTTGGCTGTGCCTCATTCCGGACGGCAATCCAGCTAACAAAGCGACACCGGACTTCAGAATCAATTTGTGTTTGAACTAAGGGATGACTGCTATGAGCTTGCAGGGAAAAAACGTTCTCGTCACCGGAGCTTCACGCGGGATTGGTCGTGGCTGCGCGGAGGAGCTGGGGCTGGCTGGTGCGAACGTCGCCATCAATTACCACTCGCGCGAGGTTGAGGCGGAGGAAGTGGCTGAGATCGTGCGCGGGGCTGGAGGCCGAGCAATCACCCTTCAGGGCGATGTCTCCAGTCGCGAGCGGGTTGAAGAAATGGTGGCTCAGACGGCAGCAGAGTTCGGAAGTCTCGACCTATTTGTTTCCAATGCGGTCTACAGCGATCGGCAATTGATGATTGAAGCCGATCTCGACGGCTTTCGCCGCACGATCGATGTCGGAATGTGGGGCGCGTTCTACGGAGTGCGAGCCGCTGCGTTGCAGATGGTCAAGCAGGGGAAGGGTGGCTCGATCGTCGTCATCAGTTCGCCGCACGCCGTGATCCCGATCCCGACGGCGATGGCTTACAACATGGCCAAAGCGGCGATTGATCACATGGCTCGCACAGCCGCAATTGAACTCGCCCCTCACCGGATTCGCGTCAACATCGTCCACCCCGGCTGGATCGACACACCTGGTGAGCGAAAGTTTTTTTCCGAAGACCAACTTGCGGCGGGAGCCGAGAAGCTTCCGTGGAAGCGGTTGGGCCGACCGAACGAAGTCGGCAAGTCGGTCGCGTACCTTCTCAGCGACGACGCCGACTATGTGACAGGCAGCACGCTGACCATTGATGGCGGCGTGAGCTTGCCGTGGTGGTCCGGTCGGTCAGACGGACAACCGTGATCGGGGCGAGCGCAGTCTCGCTTTCGCTGGCAAACTGCAGACTGGAGAGGATGGCACATTTCACACTAACCCCAAGCGTAAGCGAGGACGTGAGGTGCCTCCTCGCTTACGCTTGGGTTAGTGTCAGTTTCGGCCGCGAGTGGTACAACGGGTTCTCACTGAACAGGCAGCGCGCACACCGCCTGATACGCGGCAAGGGCATCGCGATTGGCGGCCACGTCGTGAACGCGGATGAGATCAACGTGCTGTTGAGCCAGCGCCAATGTGACTCCGACCGTACCGAAGAGACGTTCATCAACGTCACGCTGAATGAGCTTCTTGAGGAATCGCTTGCGGGAATGGCCGATCAGAACCGGGCGCCCCAACGCTCGAAAGGCCGCGATGTTCGACAGAATCTCCAGATTGTGTTGGGCTGTCTTGCCGAAGCCGATCCCGGGATCGATCACGATGCGTTCGCGATCAATTCCCGCCTGAGCGAGCGTCGAAAGTCGCTCGGCGAAATAGTCACAAATCTCAGCCACGACATCGTCGTAGTGCGGCTCGATCTGCATCGTTCGGGGAGTCCCTTGAATGTGCATAACCGACACCCCGCAGCGTGACTCACGGCAGACCGCGATCATGTCGGGATCGAACAACAGGCCAGAGACATCGTTGACGATGCAGGCTCCTGCGCGCAGTGCCTGCCGCGCGACTTCCGCCTTCGACGTATCGACCGAAATCGGAACCGTCGTGGCTTGAGAGAGCTGCTGAATCACCGGGATCACACGCTGAAGCTCTTCTTCCAGCGGCACTTCGTCGGCCCCCGGTCGAGTCGACTCCCCGCCCACATCGAGGATGTCGGCTCCCTCGGCTACCAGTTTCAGAGCCTGATCCACCGCAGACTGCCGTGCCAGAAAATGACCGCCGTCCGAGAAACTATCCGGCGTGACATTGACGATTCCCATGATGAGCGGCGTATGCCCCAGCTCACGACGAAAACCTTCAAACGCCCAGAAACGAGTTCGCGAGTGGTCTTTCAGGGCCAATGAAACGTCCTTCAGAAGTCGGAGAGCCACCCCCGGCTCATGTGTCACGCTACTTTGGACGTGCCGCTGTTTGGCCGCTTTGGAACAAAACCGCACTGGGAAGCGTGGCTTTCCGGTCGCGTTGCTTCTCAAAGGACTCCGAAGAATGGAGCCTGTTCATCTCAACGACACATCTCGCCAAGTGATGAGAGCGGGTTCAGTGTGATCAGTTGCACCGCTTCTTGAATTCGCCGGTGACGGTATCGATTTCGATCTTGTCACCGATTTCGACGAAGGCGGAGACTTGGAGTTCGTGCTTGGTGTCCTTCAGGACCGCCGTCTTGGTGATCTTGCCCGAGGTGTCGCCGCGCGTGGCCGGTTCGGTGTACTCGATCTCGCGAACGATGACCTTCGGCAGGACCACGGAGATGGGACGACCTTCGTAGAACGTCACTTCGCAGACATCCGTCATGTCGTTGCAGAAGTATTTTTCGAGGTCCGAGAGGGTCTCGGCTTCGATCTCGTACTCGGCGTATTCCGAATCCACGAAGACGTGCATAGGCGGGGCGAAGTAGGAATAGGTGCAATCCTTCTTGTCGAGCATCACCCCTTCCAACTTTTCGTCGGATTTGTAGATCAGTTCCGAAATGCGGCCAGTGAACAGATTCTTGGCGCGGACTTTCACCACCGCTTGGTTGCGGCCCGACTTGTTGTAGACCGCCTTCAGCACCACGACCGGCGCGTTCTCAACCATGATGACGTTGCCCGACTGAATGTCGCCGGCGATCTTCACACTCATAACTCTGTTCCCATCCTGCCTGTCGAAGTAAAGAAGTCGCATCGGCCGACTGGGGCCAAGATGCGCGGCAATGTGCGGAGGCGGGTCTGCCTCATTTTTCCTGCACGAAGCGGGCGAGATTGTTGGCCAGATCACTCTGCTGGTCAAGCTGGTTGGCCCAGAGTTTGCCGTGCCGCTGAATCGCGGTTCGATTTGCGATGAAACTCTGCCAAGCTGCAACCATGTTTTCGGTGCTCTTGCCACCGGGACCGTTCCACGCGCGCCAGCAGCGCCGCATTGCGTCCAAGGCAGAACCAGTGCCCTTATCGCATTCGCCGAGGTATCGCGTCAGGAACGCATCCCGCTTAATGAGATGAGTCACTTCCGTCTGAGGATAGATCTGCCACACGAAGGGCTGCTCAGCCCACTGCGCACGGACGAACGAGTCCTCGCCGCGCACAAAATTCACGTCACATGACCAGAGCAAGCGGTCGTAGTTGGGTTGCGACAGAAACGGCAGAGCCTGCAGGAAGAGCGCCCCTCGGCGCAGTTGCGTGTCCGACGGAAGTGCGGTTCCGGACCAACGGACAATCTGTTCGGTTGCCGCGCCGGGCGTGGCCAACACGCGCACGGCGGTTGGCCCGTCGGCCCAATATTGGAGCAGCTCTGGGAGCGCCGGGTTGTCGTAACAGAAGAGAGAAACACGCAGCTCGTCGTCAGTTCGTGGAGCAACATTCACACTGCGCCAGAACTCCGCTTGAGCAGCGTGATCGAACGCGGCACGGTCGGATTGCAGGGCACGTTCCCGCAACAGTCCGCCCGTCTTGAGAGTGAAGCCGGGAAAGAAAAAAGTTTTCGTCAGCGGCCATGTCGGGTGAGGCGAGGTCAGCAAATGGCAGTCATCCACCCAGCCTTCCGCGCTGAGGTATTCCAAGTTGATCCAGACGGGAGCCACAACTCGTCGAGCCATCGCAGCGACATAAGTTGCCGGGAGTTCACATGCGAAGGCTTCGACAACCACATCCGCCACATCGACATCATCCACCACTGGAAAGTCCGACAACCAACGACGAATCTCAATCGAGCCAACATGCTGCACGGCGGCATCGGTCGTAACAGCAGGACACAGGCACGCGAAGCTCTCCAGCTTGTCGATCCAGAGTCGGACACGGGCCTCATGTTCATCGGCCAATTGTCGAGCCAGCCGCCAACACGTACCGATGTCTCCAAAGTTATCGACCACCGTGCAGAAGATGTCCCAGCGCCGCATGTTCTTCCCGATTGTTGAGAGCCTTCAGCCTGTCGCAGAGCCACATAACTTGCGTGACTGAATCTGGCGCGAGGTCGTTTAACCGCGTGGGCAACGCCCCGCGCGTCGTGCCGCGAAAGAATGCTCTACGACACTCGACGCTCGGGGCGTTGCCCGCGCGGTTAAACGAGTTGGTCTTTCCCGCATAATTCTGACGGTGCCGCAAAGCAGCCCGGCTCAATCGACATCAGAGCAGAGCCTGCTCCAAACGCCAGGTGTCGAGCATCAGGTCGGACTTCAGTTTCGCAAGGGCTGCTTGGCGGTAGGCGTCGCCGTCGGGATCGGGAGTCTTGCGGCGGATGGCTCGCAGCAAGAGATTCTTCGGCGTGTGTTCGAGGTCGATGAATTCGAGTATCTGCGTCTTGTAGCCGCGCACTTCGAGCAGCTTGGCGCGGAGGGCGTCTGTCGCGAGGGACGCGAATCGATCACGCAGGATTCCGAAGCCGGTGATTCCCGGCAACAGGTCTCGGTTGAGCGATCCGTTCAGTTCGTGTTGGCAGCAAGGGACGGCGAGAATCGCGTCGGACTGCCAGCGAATCGCGGCGGCGAGTGCGTCGTCGGTCGCGGTGTCGCAGGCATGAAGCGACACCGTCAGATGAACGGCTCCCGACGGTTCAAAGCTGGCGGGTTGGAACGACTCGATCCGGCCGACTTCAAACCGCAGCCCTTCACACCGGAGCTTCTTCGCGATCTGAGTGCAATCGACGATCACGTCTTCTTTCAGATCGAGGCCCACAATGGAGACCTTTCGGTTGCGGATCGTCGTCAGCAAGTAATGCAGTGCGAACGTGAGGTAGCTCTTCCCGCAGCCAAAATCGACGACGTTCAACGTTCCTTCGGCAGGCAGATATTGCAGGATGTCGTCGACGAATTCGAGGTAGCGGTTGATCTGGCGAAACTTGTGGTACATCGCCGGTCGAACCTTGCCGTCGGGAAGCATCACGCCGACTTCAGTCAGAAACGGGCAGGGCTTGCCGACGGGAATCAAGTAATTTTTCTCGCGGTTGTGATCGGCGATCGGCTGAGGCGCGAGTGACGACGGTGCTCGCTTCACACGGAGCGGTCCACGCGGCTTCTTTCTAAGAGTGAAGTCCGCTTCGGCCGTGAAGAGGTGCGCGTCGCCGAATGTCTCACCGAACAGCGACTTCGCTCGCAATCGCAACTGGTCAGCGGAGAGGTTTTCGTGCGTCTCCTGCGGGCCAACACGGGCCGACCACTGGTAGGCGGTCTCACCACTGATCTCGATCGGCCGCACGGTCACCTTGGCCGCGTTCCCTTTCGTCGCCTGAAGCGGTTGGCTCAGGATGAGGCGTTGAAACGTGTTGCCATTCAGGGATTGAGCGAGCAGTGAAACGAGTGAGTCCATCGTGCGGGAGCATCCAAAAAGGGGGCTTGGTTCAGGGAGCGGCGGAATTGAGAGACCGTTGAATTGAGAGACTGCTGTCGTCTCTGGTTCCCTCGCCCCGGCTCTGCGGGGAGAGGGTTAGGGTGAGGGGCTTCTTTCTCGCTGTTTTTTCCGACTTGAACCACGCTAAAGGGGAACCTGTGATTCGCGGGACACGGTTTGTACGATGCCGCCCTTGCCACCGAAAGGCCGGTGGTTTGGTGGGGTGAGATGTGGTTGGAGTGAGAGACGAGATGCAAGAAAAAGCCCCCTCACCCTAACCCTCTTCCCACCAAAGCGTGGGGCGAGGGAACAAGGCAAAGCCACCAATTCAAACTGACTCAGGAGCAAGCGGCCGATGTCTGTGGGACAGCCTTCAATGGAACAGCATGACGGATTCGCAGTACGTCCCGCGCGGGAGGCCGATGTCGTTGCGCTCAGTTTGTTCATCGCGCCGTTTGTCGAACGCGGGCGGCTGCTGCCTCGAACACACGACGAACTGGAAGACCTCACCGTGAACGGGTTCATCGCCGAGTCGAACAGCCAAATCGTGGGCTTCGCCGCATTAGAGATTTACTCATCCAAGCTGGCCGAACTGAGAAGCCTTGCCGTCTCACCCGACCAGCAGGGACGCGGCATCGGCAAGGCTTTGGTGACCGCCTGCGTCGAGCGAGCACGACAACGCCATGTGTTTGAAGTCATGGCGATCACGTCATCCGATGAGTTCTTCCAACGCTGCGGCTTCGACTTCACACTGCCCGGTGAAAAGAAAGCCGTCTTCCTGCAAACGCGCGAGACGTACTGAGGAACAGGAACGCGATAACTTCCAGATTCGTTGGTGGCCATATAGTCCGGCCCCCTTGGTCCGGACTACAGCCGCCGGGAAGTGATTGCGATCCCTCTTACTAAACCGCGTTCAACGCCGTTTTGAGGCATCGCAAAAACGTCTCGATGTCCGCTTCGGTGTTGTAGCCGTGAACGGCCACGCGCAGGCGACCGGCGTGCGACATGATGTGGATGCGGTTGGCCTTCAAGTGCTGGGCGATCTTGTCCGCAGCGGGATGACGAAACGCGAAAATGCCCGCCAGCGCGGAGTCGTCGCGCGGCGCGAGCAACTCGACGGGGAGCTTGGCCACGCCTTCTAAACACGCGATCGTCAACGGGCGAGCCACCCGGTCGATGGCTTCCGCTCCGACACTTCGCAGGTATTGGAGTGCGGCGCGAATCGCATAGATCGCGGGGAAGTTCGGCATTCCGACAGCAAAGCCCGCCGCGCCAGGACGACTCACCGCTTGATCAAACCGGTTCGCTCCGAAGGCATCGTCGAGATGAAACCAACCTCCGGCCGGTACGGTCCATTCGCTCGCTCGCCCTTGCGGAACCCCCACGAGTCCGCCGCCGTGGCTGGCCAAGATCCATTTGTGAGTGCTGCTGACGATCAGGTCCGCACCGTCGAGCTTCAACGGGACGCGACCGAGTGCCTGAGTCACATCCACCGCGAGCAGTGCGGGCGAATGCCGACGCACGGTCTCGACCACCGATGGCAAGTGGATCATGTGCCCGTTGTAGAAGCTGACGAGTGAGGCGGTGACGAGCCGCGTGTTCGGAGTGAGCAGCGGGGCGAGGTCTTCGATGTGCAAGACGCCTGCTCGCGCCCGCCAGACTCGCACGGTGGCGGGGCACGTCGGCTGCAACCACGGCGTGGCACCGGCCGGAAAATCGAGATCGTTGATGACGACCTCGTCGCCCTCACGCAGTCGCATCGCCAGCGCTGCGAGGTTGAACGCTTCGGAGGAACACGAGCAGATGGCGATCTCGGCCGCGGCCAGTCCATATAACTCCGCGACCAGCAACTTCGTTTCTTCCAGTGCCGCGAAATGTCGCTCGCGTCCATCCATGCCGAGCTGCTTGTCACGGAAATACTGCGTGAGAGCCTCGCCCACTTCGACCGGCGGCATCCCTTCGGCCGCCGTGTTCAAGTAGACCATCTCGTCCAGCATTGGAAACGAACGGCGTCGAGACTCAGTGGTGAGCATGATGAGCTTCCTGGCGACTACGCTAACCCGATTGCCGCGAGCGAGCTTCTATTTCAAGAACCCGTGATCGGCAAATCGGGTTCAGCATTTTTTAGGCGTTCCAGTCGTCGGGAACCTTTTGGTTCAAGTCAAATGGGTTAATCGGGAAATAGGGCGGAGCAGTGGTTCGAACTTGCTCGTCAAACCAGCGGATGTATGCCTCCGCTACGTTGCGGAAGGTCTGCACGCTGCAACAACCCGAGCCGAACGTGTGGTCTGGAAGTTGGTATGGCATGTGAACCTGACCGCTGGGGTGGCAAAAGATAAATGACTTTGTGTTGTTGAACATCTCCGCCGAGTTCGTGAGGAATTCGCACGACAAAAATTCCGCACCAAACTCCGATGGTGGCTCGTCGGTGTAAAGTTCATTGTCGATGAGGCGAAACACCGCTGCATCAGGCAAACCGTCAAAACACCCGTGCCACACCTTTTCGATGGTATCGGCAAAATGTCGAAAGCAGTCCGTAACCGCGAAAAGTGAACAATGGTTATCTCGGATGTTCCCAACGGGTACACCTTGAATGTGGAGACAAAGCCGCCCACAGCCACCCCACTTTGGACCCGAGGGTTCGTGATACGCCTCAATCGCGAAGTCTTTGGTGTCTCCGAAAATCATAATGTTGAGAAACGCCTAACGATCCGTGGGAGTTGCCCGTGCGATGAAGCGACGCAACACTTTCGTGGGGCGTGAGTGTATCGCTTAACTTCGAGGCCATAGTCAAACGAATGTGTCGATTTCCGCGTCACACGCCGACACGACGCAGCCGCACCTGCGGATGAACGCCGTCCTCAAGAATCTGACGACGAAGAGTGAACCGCCGAAGTCCGTGACCAAGCACAAGTGAATGTCGCTCAATCGGAGTGCGTCCCACGATGACGGACGACCGTTGTGCCTCAAGCGGGTCGGTCGTCATCCCGCGAGGCCGCAGCCTACCAGCGGAAGAGACAAGTACCCCAAGTCAACCCGGCACCGAAGCCGCTCATCAAGAGCGTGTCACCACGATTGAGTCGTCCGGCGTTCAAAGCTTCGTCCAATGCGATCGGAATCGAACCGGCGGACGTGTTGCCGTAGGTCTGCAAGTTGTTGTAGAGCTTCTCAGGAGGGATGGCGAGCTGTTCGGCGACGTTGTTGATGATGCGGATGTTGGCTTGATGCAGCACGTACAAATCCACATCGCGGGCGGAGAGGCCCGATTTTTGAAGGACGAGTTCCACGCTATCGGTCACAGCACGCACTGCCCATTTGAAGACGTTGCGACCGTCCATCTGCAAATACTGTCGGCCCGCGTCCAGGTCTTCGTGAGTCGTCGGGTTCTTCGAGCCACCCGCCTGCCGATCGAGCATCGGGCCGCCACCGCCATCGGAACCGAGTTGGTAGCACATCAATCCCTGATGAGCGTCACCCTTCGTCAGCAGTACGGCTCCGGCTCCATCACCGAATAGTGGAGCGACCTTCATGTCGAGCGGGTTCACAATGCGGCTGTTACAGTCGCCGCCAATCACGAGTGCCATCCGGCTGTTACCCGTCGCAACGAACTGAGCTGCTGTGGCCAGTGCGTAGACAAATCCCGAGCAGGCGGCATGGACATCCATCGCGGGGGCGTCGATCCCCAACGCCTGTTGCACAAGATTGGCCGTCGTCGGGCATTGATAGTCGGGAGTGAATGTCCCCACCACGACGAGGTCGATCTCGCGAGCGTCAACTCCGGCGTTCTTCATCGCGCGGCGAGCGGCTTCAATGCAAAGATGGCTCGTAGCCTGTTCGGGTAGAGCGTGGCGTCGAGCGAGAATGCCGGTCCGTTGTTCGATCCATGCCGGGTCGAAACCGTACCGAGATTGAAGGTCGGCATTTGTGACGGTGTTGTCCGGAACGAACGATCCGGTGGAGAGAACCTGCACACCCAAAAGCGATCGCGTGCGACGACTCCAACCGCCGGAAGGTTCCAGCACGGGGTCGCTTGCTCCGCTCCACTCAGACGATCCGGTCCGGTTCGATTTCACGGCGGGTGGGGCCTCGATACCAGTTGTCATGAGACTACTTGATCGCGAAACAAGGCTGTCAATCATCGGAATCGCATCCTCGACCGACGGTGAACAATGGGACCGCGACAAGCGGTCAGCCGGTACATGACTTCACGATCAACGGGAGTCTCGACGGCAATCAATCGAAAGGCTCCTCCATCAACGCGGCGGGAGTATATCGGCGGCCTGTTTCGTACACTAGCGCAGTCTCCTGAAGTTGTTGGACAAGTTTGGAGTACCCGACTTCTGTCGTGGAACCAATGTGAATTTTGAGTGAGGGATCTTCGACCGTGCCTGTTCATCGAATTCGATTGCTGGGTCCGTGGGAGTTTGCTTGGACAGGAATGACCGATCTGATTGCGCCCGCCATCACCGAGGGGACAACGGCGATGCCATGCGATTGGCAAACGCTCTTCGGACCAGTGCCGGGGACGGCGCTGATGCGAAGACGGTTTCATTGTCCCACCAACTTGGAACCGCAGGACCGAGTTTGGGTGGTCTGCTCGGGAGTGCGCGGAGAGGGAACCATTCTCCTGAACGACTCGCCACTGTTGGAGTTCGCCGCAAACGGCGGCGGCATTGAGTGCGATCTAACGGACTCACTCAAACCCTTCAATACCGTGAGCATTCGACTTACGGTCACATCGATTGGAAACGGCGAGCTGCCTGCGGGTTTGTTTGAGCCGGTTGCCCTCGAAATTCGCGGCGAGTGACGATGTCAAGCCGCCCGTCGATTGGCAACGGCTGTCGCGACAAAGCCAATGCGAGCTGCGTGAGGCCCAAGCGTCGAGCCACCCCGGCGGGCGGTCATTCGCAGGCCAAACGGAAAGGCGGAGGCAACTCGAATTTCGAGATCTGCTCCGTCGATGTCTTCCGTTTCGATCTCAGGGGAACCAGTCAGTGGCGGGCAGAACGACACATGAACCGTGGCCTCACGCTGGCCTGCGAGGAATAAGACTCGCATCCAACCCTCAATGACATCCCCGTCGTCGGTCATTCGCCGCGACATCCATTGCATGACGCCCTCGTCTTCGATGGTTTCGGCGTCTGCCCGCTTGAGCTCAGCCGACCCGAATTCGGCCGCCTCAAACTCAGTCGGTTCTGGAGCGAGCGAGCCTCGGATTTGCGTTTCAATCACGGGCGGGATTTCAGTGCTGTCATCCGGACACCTACGTCCGGACGTAGGTGTCCGGATGACAAATTGTGCGGCGACCGTTGATGCTTCGATCCCACCTCGCAGCTCCGACAGGACCGTTGCCAGCACGGCCAGACATTGAATCAAAGCCACTCCCACAAGCAGACCGATCGTCAGCGGAGCCGACTGCGTGGCGAGAGCCACGCACCACAAAACCGACGCGACCTGTGAGACACCCGCCGGAACCCAGCGGCTGATTTCGTTCGAGGCTGCTCGCAATGAATCCGCTCGGAATGCGAGCCATCCCAAATGCGATGCCGCAGCCACAACGACCATCGAGAAAACCGCCAACAACGACGGCACGACGGTGGTCCATTCACCAGACAAACAGCGTGCGATTAGCACGGCGTCTGCAACCAGCAACGCCGACCAAATTCCAATCGCGAACGGTCGCCGAACGGGAATCGGCAGCAGGCCAGCGCCTGTGCTACGCGACATGTTCAACGGCAGACTGCGTTTCGGCATGGAGTCCCTTCCACGCAAAGCGGTAACCATGATGGATCGCATCACGACTACCGCCAATGTCGTACTCAAAAAGAGTTGTAACAGAGACAACACCGGGGGCCGGTGCCCCCCGGTTTATAATCTCACAAGCTGGCGGCACTCTTAAGATCGGCCGCCTTGTTCGTGGCTTCCCACGAGAAGTCGGCGTCGTTGCGACCGAAGTGGCCGCCGCTAGCCGTCTTCCTGTAGATGGGCCGTCGCAGGTTGAGATACTCGATAATTCCCAACGGTGTCAATTTGAAGTGTTCGCGGACAAGGGCCACGATCTTGTCTTCGGGGATCTTGTGAGTGCCATTCGTCGCGACGTGAACGCTGACGGGATCGGCCACACCAATCGCGTAGGCCAATTGCAACTCACACTCGTCGGCGAGTCCTGCAGCGACAATGTTCTTCGCGACGTGACGAGCCATGTACGCGGCCGAACGATCCACTTTCGTGGGGTCTTTCCCGCTGAACGCTCCGCCACCGTGACGCCCCCAGCCACCGTAAGTATCGACGATGATCTTGCGGCCGGTCAGACCGGTGTCGCCGTGAGGCCCACCGACCACGAAGTTGCCGGTGGGGTTGATGTGGTACTTCGTCTTCGACGAGAGCAGGTTCTCGGGGATCGACTTCTTCACGACGTTCTCGATCACAAAGTTCGAGATGTCGGCTTGAGACACCGCTTCATGGTGCTGTGTCGATACGACGACCGCCGAAATTCCGACTGGCTTGTTGTGCGAGTCGTATTCGACAGTGACTTGGCTCTTGGCGTCGGGGCGCAGCCAATCGACCTGCTTCTGCTGGCGAGCCTCGGTCAGACGATTGATGATCCGGTGTGAAAGGGCAATCGGCAGCGGCATCAGTTCCGTAGTCTGATTGCAGGCGTAGCCGAACATCAAACCCTGATCGCCAGCCCCTTCACGATCAACGCCCATCGCGATGTCGGGGCTTTGACTGTGAATGGCCACGAGGACCTTGCAGGTCTCGTGATGAAAGCCCACGTCGTCGAACGTGTATCCGATATCCCGCACGACATCCCGAGCGACTTGGACATAATCCAGTTTGCCCTTGGTCGTGATCTCACCGGACAACACAACGAGGTCCGTCGTGCAGAGCGTTTCACAGGCGACTCGCGAACGAGGATCCTGAGCCAACAAGGCATCCAGTACGCCGTCGGAGATTTGGTCGGCCACCTTGTCAGGATGACCCATACTGACGGACTCACTGGTAAAGAAATGGTTCGACATCTGACAAAACTCTCCGTGAAATTCGCATCGTTCCCGTGAGTCGATTGATCAAGAAAGGCTCGCCAGCCGGAACGGTGTGCGGGGAACCTTCGCAATGGGGCGGGATTCTAGGTATCCGCACAGCAGGTCTCAACCGGTGGAAAGAAATTGCCAAGGCCACCCGACTAAAATGGCATCGGCACGAGTATGAGGGGCATCGAGGCAATTTCGGCAGCGACCTCTGCATCCGCAGCCAGAGACCTCACGCGGACTCAAATGTTTTGGCTCCCCTCGTTTGTCGAGGTTCCGCCAACACGGACCCATCGGCCGCGACTTCAGACTCATGGGAAGTGAATTCAGACGTAACCGACTGAAATCCGGATGAGGTGAACCGGGCGGCGTAAGCCCAATGGCACTCACTTTGAGAAGTAGCAGGCACATTGCATGTGCCGTAACCGGCGATCTGCGGACGGCACACGGAGTGAGCCTGCTACTTTGCAGGCAAAGTGAGTGCCATTGGGCTTACGCCCCCGGGTTCTTAGCTGCAGTCTCAAGAGTCCGAGGGCTTACGCCGCCCGGCTCGCCACATTTGTCTTAAACATCAGTGATGCCGCTCGCGGTCGTCGATGAGACTTCAATTGCAGGAATGTCTCACCGACGACCACGCGGGGTATTCACTCTTAGCGCGAGGAGGCCGCATGGATGCGAACGCCTCGCGAACCCGTGACAGAAGTCTTCAGGGCAAGGAGGCCCGACACATGCAGCGTTCCGCATCGCGTTTCGGATTGGGTGTCGCTCGCAATTTTCGGCAGTGGGTGTTGGCGGAGTCCGCCGCGCCCGAGCGAGCTGTCGGTAGACGCGGTGGTTGGGGGGCGATGCTGCTCGTGCTCGTCGCGCTGCGTGGCGCTTCGGCGGCAGACCTCGACAACGTGCTGCTGGACTTCACCGCCACATGGTGCGGGCCGTGTCAGCAGATGAGTTCCACGGTGTCGAAGTTGGAACGTCAGGGCCTGCCGATTCGCAAGGTCGATATCGATCAGGAGCCGGCACTTGCCTCGCGGTTTGGCGTGAAGTCGATCCCCTGTTTCGTACTTGTCGCGGAGGGTCGCGAGATCGACCGCGTCACGGGACTGACCGATGAGAAGCAACTGCGGTCGATGCTCAACAAGCTGCCGAAGGCCGATGCTGTCGCCAGCGCACCGAACGCCGGGCCTCGTCGAGGAGCTGGTTCCGGTGGAGTCGGTCTTGGTCCTGGAGTTGGCATCGGATTGCTCGGTCCACTCGAAGGGAAACGATCGCCGATTGGGTTGCCTCCGAACTTCGGCGGTCAGAACAAAATCAAGGACTTGCGCGGAGTTCCTTCACTTCAAGACGAGCCTTCCATTGCACGCGGCCAGAATGGCGATGACGCGTCTGGGCCAGTTGATCCTCTTTTCGCCAGTGTGAGGTTGCGTGTGCAGGACGACTCGGGGATTAACTTTGGATCGGGAACGCTTATCGACAGCCGTCCCGGTCGCGCGGTGATCCTGACTTGCGGACACATTTTCAGGAAAGGCGGAAACGACTCAAAGGTTGAAGTCGATCTCTTCCGCTCCGCCGCAAACGCCAAATCGAAGGGGAAGGTCGAGTCCGTGGAAGGCAAGGTGCTGCACTTCGATCTCGACGCCGACGTCGGCTTGGTAACGATCGTGCAGAGCTTGCGGCTCCCCACAGTGAGGCTTGGCTCTTCGCGCGAGTTGGCCGCGAAGGACCGCGTGCAAAGCATCGGATGCAGCGGCGGAGATGACCCGACTCGTGAAGACCAACTGCTCACCGCCCTCAACAAGTACGCCGGTCCCGATAACATCGAATGTTCGACGATGCCTCAGCAGGGACGATCAGGCGGCGGTCTGTTTCTGGGGAGTGAACTGATCGGCGTGTGCATCGCGGCCGACCCAAAAGAGAAACGTGGGATCTATGCCGCGATGAAGCCGATCGCACTACTGCTCGAAAAGGTGGGACTGAGCCATCTCGCCCCAACGCAATTCGCCGTGGAAGGTGCTCTGGCCAAAACGAACACTCCGGCGGAGAACCGCACTATAGCCGCGCCGTTCGGCCGTGGATTGGCGACAGATCGCGCGTCGGCGACTGTCACTGCCGCCGACGACATCACGCGGTTCCTCGCCAGCGAGTTGGGAGCGGCAGGCGGCGGACTTACTGAGCCAACTGTCGCGCCGCAGGACTACGAAGGGGCTGAAATCATCTGCATCGTGCGCTCGAAGACGCCGGGATTGCCGAGTCGCGTGGTGATCGTCAATCAAGCGAGCGGTCGTTTCGTGGGTGACCTGTTACACGAATCACAAGCCACCGGTGGTCGAACCGTCACACGCCGCGCGGAATCGAGTGCCGGTCACGAAATCGCTCAGCAACGCGTTCGCCGACCGGAACCTCTCGCTAACTCCATCGACTTGGCAAAGCCGGTCTCTGCGTCAGAAAAGAACCGTCCTGTCGAAACGTCTTTTGAACCACAGCCCTATCGCCGTCAACGTGACTGAGAGTGGTAGCCCTGTCGCTCCGCGACAGGAGGCGCGATCAACCAGGGACATCCGTCTGTCGAATCCACAGCAAACGTTGTCCTGACGTTCACGCTTCCTGTCGCGGAGCGACAGGGCTACCACCCAAGGCACACCACTCCGAACCGTACGACTTCCCGCGCGGGGGGCCGGTTCTCATAATCCACCGCACGCTCGAAATGCACCGGCCAATCACCGTTCGTGGTGACGGCCTTTGATTACTCGCACCACTTCAGGAAGGAGCCAGCTCATGTCGGTCTTCAAGGACAACTCGGAATCCATCGGACGCACGCCGCTCGTCAAGATCAATCGTCTGGCAGAGGGACTGCATGCCACGGTCTACGCCAAGATCGAAGGCCGCAATCCGGCCTACTCCGTCAAGTGCCGCATCGGCGCGTCGATGATCTGGGACGCCGAGGCGACCGGCAAACTCAAACCGGGGATGCACGTTGTCGAACCAACCAGCGGGAACACGGGCATCGCACTCGCTTTCGTCTGCGCGGCGCGCGGCTATCCGCTGACACTGACGATGCCCGAGACCATGTCGGTCGAGCGCCGCATGATGCTCAAGAGCTTTGGTGCGGACCTGGTTCTCACGCCGGGAGCCGACGGCATGAAGGGGGCCATCGCCAAGGCGGAAGAACTCTCGAAACAAGACGGCTGGTTCATGCCGCAGCAGTTCAAGAACCCGGCCAATCCGGCGATCCACTTCAAGACGACCGGACCCGAGATTTACAACGACCTCGACGGCAAGATCGACATCTTCGTCGCGGGCGTCGGCACTGGCGGCACGATCACGGGCGTCTCACGCTACCTCAAAAACGAGAAGCATCTGGCGATCAGGTCCATCGCCGTCGAGCCTTCCTCCAGCCCGGTCCTTTCCGGCGGAGCACCCGGCAAACACAAGATTCAAGGGATCGGAGCGGGCTTCGTTCCAGACAACCTCGACCGCAGCATCGTCGATGAAGTGGTTCAAGTCACCGACGACGAAGCGATCGACACCGCCAAGAAACTGATGAAGCTTGAAGGCATCACCTGCGGCATCAGTTGCGGAGCCGCAATGGCCGCTGCTCTCAAAGTCGCCGCTCGTCCCGAATCCGCAGGCAAGGTCATCGTCACGATCCTCCCCGACAGCGGCGAACGCTATCTCTCGACGGCCCTGTTTGAAGACCTGCGGGCGTAAGAATTATGAGCTACCGTTTCCCTGCGTGAGAAGAAAGGATGCCTCTCATGAATCGAACTCGTTCGTGGTGGATGTTGGCCGTTGTGGCGGGAGCCTCGTGTGTCTGGTGGACCGGCTTGCGAGCCGACGATGAAGCGGCGATCGCTCTGTCCTCGAGTCCGATCACCGAACTGCTCGCTCGCATCGAGAAGCTCGAACGCCGCGTGGAGACTCTCGAAGGGAGTAAGCAGGCGTCGCGCGAGGTCGATTTCATCTTCGTGCCAGCAGGTGGTTGGCTGGCTACTCCACCAAGCGACGCGAAGCCTGGACTGGCACACGGCACATTGATCGCTCCACTACGGGAAGAGCGACCCGCCGGTGGGACCTTCTTTCCACGCCACGTCGTGATCACCCCCGAGACACCGAATCAGAAGCCGGAAACGCGAAGTGGTCAATCCGTCTTTCGGTCTGGGGTCGAGTACAGCCGCTAACAACGTCTGTGATCCACTTTCGCGCGTCTTGTAAAACTTGTTCGAGTTTCTAGGGAGGTTGTCATGTTCGTGACTGTGATTTCAGTGGCACTGGCGCTCTTCGGTGCTGATCCAACTCTAAAGACCGAGCCAGCAGAATCGATCTTTCGCGATGACCTAAGGCTGATGAGCGGAGACCGCCGCGATTCGAGCGAATTTGCAGCCGCCAAACTGAAACTTGAGAAAGCGAACGCGGTCCAGCATGAAACGCTGTTCCAAATGCCTGTTGCTACCGTCAATGGTCAGATCTTGATCGGCGCTGATGTGCTGAGTAGATATTCGGTGGTTCTCAAGACAATGCGAGAATCGACCGATTCCGATGGCTATCCCAGCTATGTTCGGCAGTTGATTGAACGTGAGTTAGTAAAAGTGGTAACGGCGACCGTTCTCGAACAAGCCCGCTGCCGCAAATTGTCTGTAGAACAACGTCAAGAATGGGAAGCCAAATTCGATCATCTGTTCGGCAAAGAGGTTGAGCGGCTTAAGAAGGAGGTTGAGGTCGAAACGGACGCCGACCTCAAAACTGCTCTGACGGTACGTGGTACGACACTCGTTCAAGTAAGGTCCGAATTCCATCGCCACCAACTTGCGACAGAGCAATGGGCGATTATTTCCAAACCGGACGAAAACGAATCCGGGCCAGACGCGAGGAAACGAGCACTGCGACAAATTCGTGCCCTTGTAGCCCAGACGGACGTTTGCACCGCGTTCAATTGGAAACCCGAGCATGTCACTCGCGATGATGTGACGGCGGCATTGATTACAAAGTGAATTCACCTCGCTTGCGTCGCGTCGTTGGCTCGTGATAGCGTCCCGCTCGATCTTTCCGGCGTTTCCTGCGGCGAGTCGTCTCGGTCTGAGTGGCTCGCCGCTTTTGCATTTTGTGCTTTGAAGAACCTCAGAAGAAAGTCCTCGCAACCATGACTTACAACGTCACGCTGATCCCTGGAGATGGAACCGGTCCGGAACTCGCCGAGGCCACGCGCAAGTGTCTCGATGCCACCGGAGTGAAGTTCAATTGGGATGTCCAACAGTGCGGCATCGAAGTCATCGAAGCTCAAGGAAAAATTCCCGAGTCGGTCTTCGCGTCGATCCGTTCCAACAAGATTGCGCTCAAGGCTCCGATTACGACTCCGATCGGCAAGGGCTTCCGTTCGGTCAACGTCGCGCTGCGGCAAGAGCTGGGTCTGTACGCCTGCGTCCGCCCTTGCAAGACCTATAAGGGCGTGCGGTCTTACTACGACAAGACCAACATCGATCTCGTCATCGTGCGTGAGAATACCGAAGACCTGTACGCCGGCGTCGAGTTCAAAGCGGGCGACACGAAAACGGCCGAACTGATTCAGTTCATCAACGCCAACGTCACCGGCAAGAAGATCGGCACGGGTCTCGCCACGACAGGCATCAGCATCAAGCCGATGTCGGTCGAAGGGTGTCGCAACATCAGCAATCACGCCTTCGACTACGCCCTCAAGCACAAGCGACGTTCGGTCACGTCGATCTGCAAGGCGAACATCATGAAGTTCACAGACGGCCTGTGGTACGACACGACTCGCGCAGTGGCTTTGGCTTACGGCGCAAAGTTTGAAGAGGCGAAGCTGGCCGACGGCGTGCAGGCCGATCCCACACTGGCGGGCAAAGTGCCGGCGGGGACCGGTATGCCGTACCTCGAACGCCTCGTGGACAACATGTGCATGCAGCTCGTTCAGAAGCCCGAGAACTACGACGTGCTGGTCATGGGGAACCTGTACGGCGACATCCTGAGTGACCTCTGCGCCGGCTTGGTCGGTGGCCTGGGAGTCGCTCCCGGCGCGAACATCGGCCCGGACGCGGCGATCTTCGAGGCGACTCACGGCAGCGCCCCGAAGTACAAGGGCCAGAACAAGGTCAATCCGACGGCTTTGATCCTGTCCGGTAAGCTGCTGCTCGAACACATCGGCGAAGCCGCCGCCGCTGCCAAGCTCGAACGCGCCGTCGCCAGCATCATCGAAGAGGGCAAACACGTCACCTACGACATGAAGGCCGATCGCAACGATCCCACCGCCGTCGGCACCCGAGAAATGGCCGAAGCCATCTGCAAACGGATGGCCGAGCTGGGCTGACGCGCTGCCTGTCCTCCACCCCACCGAGCTTGCCCCGGTGGAATCAGGTCTTTGCACTACTTCGCACGTCTGAGAGATTTCTGATCATGAGTCTTTTTGGAAAATCGGAGTACGCCCGACAGTTGGAGACCTCGGCACGTCAGCAGGCTGAGACTCAGCGGGAGCTTGAAGTCAGCAAACTACGTCAGGAAGAGTACGAACGACAATTGCTGACGCAGGCGACTGAAAGACAACGTCAGGTAGCCGAGTACGATGAGCAAACAGAGCGAGATCGTCAGAGCCAAGAGCGCTACTCAAAACTGTTAGATACTTGGGAGAATCAAGCTCGGCGATTTGATGCCATTCTGACGAATTGGGAACACGAGCCGAAACGGGGAACGACTCCCTAGATCCTCGTCAACAGCGGGGACAAACAAGCGTTGCACCAACCGTTTTCACGCAGCGCGTGTCCCTTCTGACATATACCTCGCGCGGTCCGTGATGAGACATCTGAGCGGGGCGGCGTGAGGTATAGTACCACCCGAGCCAAAGGACCAAGTTCGAGGGATGAAACGGCATGGACACCGTGTTTGAATGGGATGAAGACAAAGCCCGCACCAACGAACAAAAGCACGGGATCGGTTTCGAGGAAGCCTCGACTGTCTTCGGCGATCCTGTGGCGGTGATCTTTGAAGACCCCGTACATTCCGACGAGGAGCCGAGGGAAATCCTCGTCGGCTACTCCAGCCGCAGCCGACTGCTGATTGTCAGCTTCACTCACCGCGAACCCGCCGTCAGAATCATCAGTGCCCGTCGAGCCACCCCGCGCGAACGAGTCAAACACGAACGCAGCCTCTTTGGCGGATAGAACCATGAGCCACGAACTTCGCGACGAGTATGACTTTGATTACAGCCAGGCGAAACCGAACCGTTTCGCCAAGCCACTGCCCCCCGGTGGCCGAATCGTGTACCTCGAACCGGAAGTCGCCAAACGCTTTTCGGACTCGGGCGAAGTGAATCGGCTGTTGAAGGCCATCTTGGAAGCCCTGCCCGCGACGACGGCAACCCAGGGCGATGTGGCGGTCTCCGTCGAGACGACGGTGGGAAGCTCGCGGCTGGTTGAGCCCAGTCAGGCGACCGACTTCGCCAAAGAAATTGTCCAAGCCTGAATGGCTTCGCCGATGGCAATTGTGGAATGAATTGGCCACCGAGACCGTGGGTGGCCAGTGCCGCACGTCGCGTCTGGCCAATATCGGGATGAACGCCCTACATGGACGAGGCTGCTTTGCAGGAACTGCTTTCGGGACACCGACGCGATGTCGTGTCGAGGCTGCTTCGTGGCGGGTTGCATCTGGCGTCGTTCGGTTATAAGGCGGCGATGCGGCTGCGGAACTTCGCCTATGACCGCGCGTGGCTGCGGGTGACGAAGGTGGATGCTCCGGTCATCTCACTCGGCAACATCACGACGGGCGGGACTGGCAAGACGCCGATGGCTGCTTGGTTGGCGAATTGGCTGGGCGAGCAAGGGCGAGTGCCGGGGTTGCTCAGTCGTGGGTATCGGTCGCTCGACGGTGCCGCCAATGATGAGAAACTCGTGCTGGATCGGCTCTGTCCTGGAGTGCCACATGTTCAGCAGCAGGATCGTGTGACAGCGGCGCGGCGTTTGGTGGGCGAGCACCGTTGCGATGTCTTGATTCTTGATGATGGCTTTCAACATCGACGGTTGCATCGTGATCTCGACATTGTGCTGATCGACGCGCTGCAACCCTGGGGTTACGGACACGTACTGCCACGCGGTTTGCTGCGTGAGCCACTCGCAGGGCTGAAGCGGGCCGATCTGATTGTGCTCACGCGATCCGACCAAGTTGCACCGGAGCAGCTTCGCGTGCTGCTGGATCAACTGGCGCGCGTTCGTGGAACCGACGAAGCCGTTCAAGTGGCGTTCGTTCCGCAGCGGCTGATTGCGCTGAATGCGAATGCCTCACGTGAGATACCACTCGCACTGGAAGCGGTTCGAGGACAGCGAGTCTTTGCATTCTGCGGCATCGGCAATCCACAGGGGTTTGCTCGGACGGTGGCTTCATTGATGGAAGTTGACCGGTTCGACGCCGGACTCTTGCGAGCCTTTCCTGATCACCATCACTACACGGAAGATGACGTGGCCGATGTGGCCAGCGAAGCGAAGGCGGCTCGCGCCGAGATTGTGCTGACCACGATGAAGGACTACGTGAAGCTGCGACCGGAAATGTGGGACGGCCCGCCGCTGTACGCGATCGAGATCGGCGTGGAGCTTTTGGCCGAGCGTGAGTTGCTCGAAGACCGGTTGAGAAGGTGCTTGGTTTAACCGCAAGCCGAAGGCGTGCACGATGGCGGGACACGGTGTCGCTAGTTCATCCCTTATCCGCGCACGCATTTGGCTTGCGGTTAAACGAGTCGCTCGACTCAGCGCCGCGTGTCACCCGCTAGCCAGCTTCATACGACCGATCCGGGCGAGCCTTGCTGAGTGAACCGGGTGCGGCGCACATCGAAGAGACGACGGGAGCCACGACGCGCGTGGCAGGCTTTCGTCGGTTGGCTCCTTCAGCACGGGCAGTCGCAGTCCTTTCTGCATCGCCTTGTACCGCTCCACATCAGTCGGGTGGACGTAAAGCCGTTTCGAAGAGACGAGTTCCACGATCAACTCGCAGAGTGGCTGGCTGAGTCCCGTCCACAACACGGTGTTCGGATTGGCTCGCGCCGCAAGGCCGTAGTCACCCGCCACTTCCATGTAGGGCGCGAGGGCGTCTTGCAGCGAAGCGAACAGCACATCGCCGTCGCCGCGCACGTATTCCACCAGCGCCGCCTTGAGTTGCCCCGCCGATGCAAGTTGTGCCCACGCGGGCAACTCATCTTCATCGTCGTCGGGAACGACGAGCGAATCGTTGCGTTGTTCGGCTTCGAGCATCGCGGTGACGCGGCTGTCGGACGTGGCTCGACGAGTCCGATCCTGTGCCCAATTTCGGAGGGCAAAAATCTTATCCTCCATTGTCTTCGACAGCGGCACCGTCGAACGCCAAGCGCGTTCGAGGTCTTCATACGACAGCACGTGTCCCTGCCCGAAGGCATCGATCAGCGCGGTCACGATGATCTGCTCCAACTCGGCCCCGCTGAAGCCGTCGCTGCG
Organism: Schlesneria sp.; assembly: GCA_043749505.1. Classification (GTDB taxonomy): domain Bacteria; phylum Planctomycetota; class Planctomycetia; order Planctomycetales; family Planctomycetaceae; genus Schlesneria. The sequence goes on from JAYVDI010000218.1 coordinate 23,837, forward strand.
CTGAGCCAAGTCATCGACATCGAACTTCTCGGGATTCCAACCTCGTTTTCTGAGATGGATGCCGATGATGTGCTTGCGCTCATCGAAGTTCGGGAGATCGACGAAGAACAGTTCATCGAAGCGACCGCGACGCAGCATTTCCGGCGGCAGGTTCTCGACGGAGTTCGCCGTGGCGACGGTGAAGACGGGCTTTTGAATTTCGGCCATCCATGTCAGGAACGTGCCGACGAGACGGAGCATCGTCGCATCGGGGCCGCTGTTGTTGTCACCCTCCACTCCCGCGAACCCTTTTTCCATTTCGTCGAGCCACAGCACGGCCGGTGCGATCGACTCGACGAGATGCAGCACGCTGCGCAGATTTCGCTCGGACTCGCCGCGCTGATTACTGAGCAGCGTACCGATGTCGAGTCGGATCAGCGGGAAGCTGAGTAAGCGCGCGGTGGCTCGCGCGGTAAGACTCTTCCCGCAACCTTGAACCCCCAGCAGCAGCATCCCTTTGGGTAGCGGCACGCCCTGTTCGCGGGCACGCGGCGTGTAGGCTAGCGCCCGTTGCGACAGCCAGTCCTTCAGTTGGTCGAGGCCCCCGATGTCGCCGACCCCTTCGTCGAGGTCATAGAACTCCAGGAAGTCGGACCCCGACGCGAGCGTTCGCTTCTCCGCAATCAGCGTCGTGAAGACTTCGTCACTCAGGGCCTCCCGACCATGCAAGGCCCGACGCCACGCCTTCTGAGCTTCCTGTGCCGTCAATCCCATCACCGCCTTGATCAGCCGGTCTTCGTCATCGACAGAGAGTTCGATCATGATGCCGTCGCCCGCTCCACGCAGCTCGCTCAGCACCAAGTCGAACTCATCGCGCAAGTCTTCATAAGCGGGCAGCGGAAGTTCCAGCCTCACCGCGTCCTTCACCAACTCGACCGGCACCGTTGTGATCGAGCCGAAGAAAATGATCGTCTTCCGCTGAGCGACGAGCGTCGGCAAGGCGTCTCGCAACTGACGCACGATCAGCGGGTCGCCGAGGTACGGATGAAAGTCCTTCACAAGGAAGACATGCTCCGCCGGGAACCGCGCCATCTGCGATACCAGCAGCTGCGCGGAGGGAGCTTCGTTCGCTTCGCCACTCGCCGGCGGTTGCAGCCCCTGCGTAATGGTCCATGTCACGAGACCTCGTTCCAGTTCGAGGACCAATTCCGCCAGCTCCCGCTCCCACCGGTCTTCTTCCCAAGTCTTGAGAAACAGCAGCGGGTATCCGGCTTGAATGCGCGAGCGGAGATCAGTGAGTACGGCTTCAGTGTTCATGGTGGTTGGGCTTCGTGATTAGAGGGCATTTCAAAGCTAGCCCGCCGCGCAAGCGAGGGCTGAACATTCGATGACGGTGAAGCCCTCGCTTACGCGGCGGGCTAGTTTTTCGAGGCAAAAACAGGTTTTGAAATGCCCTCTAGAGCTTGGCGGCGAAAAGGAGCGATCGCAATTGGAGGAACGTCAGCTCCACACCACACCCTTCTTCAGAATGAGGTTCGCGTAGATCGCCGTTTCGCCCGTGGCGACAATGGCGTACGCGCAGCGGGCGAGGTCGTAAAAACGGAAGCGCTCCACCGGGCGGAGTTCGAGCTCGCGGCCTTCGTGCTTGGCAAGGAGTTGGCGGTACTCGGACCAGATCGGTGGCTCGGGAGTCGTCGGATCGACCGGCTCCATCACGCTGGCGGGATGATCGACGAACGTGTCCATCGGAAAGAACTTCAGGATCGCATCGAGTAGCTCGGGAACACCATGTCCGTCGGCGCGCACGCTGCGTTGCGTGTGAGACTCCGCCGGGAAGTTGCCGTCGGCCAGCACGATCTCATCCCCGTGACCCATGCGCATCAGTATGGCCATCAGTTCGGGTGAGATGCAGGGCGGAATGTGTTTCAGCATGGTTGAGGTTCAGTCCCAGAGAAGTGATTCAGTGCGGGCGGGATGATAGCCGCGACGCCACGCCCGCCAAAGCCGACACGAGTTTCGGCCACACTCGGGAGTGCCTGATACCTGACGCAGCAAGGTTGTGTGGCTGGGGTCCGCGCTTCGCCGCCCCCAGTCGAGAGCGAAACCATCGCCGCTGGGGGCCGCGAAGCG
>JAYVDI010000219.1:0-4856 GCA_043749505.1 Schlesneria sp.
TCCAAGAACCCGCAGCCTTACGGCACGCGGCTCGCCAGCTTTTGTCAGTCACGTCAGTCTTCGGTTTTCATCCCTTCAGGACGAAGACACGAACGGACATCCGTTTTGATCTCTCTAATCGCCCCCAAACTTCGGATGAACCACTCAAACGAGATTCAGCGTTGAGTGACGTTCCGTGACGCTACTTGGTCACGGGGACCGGTGTCCCCCGCACGACCAGTTTTCCAGCGGCATCGACCAACAGGGATCGGCCGCGATCGTCTTCGAGGCGAAAGTAGAGACCCCAGCCGCCCGAAGCTTGCAGGACTTCGACGAGGAAGATGTTGGTTCCCTGAGACAGTTCGATCGTCGCTTGGTCATCGTCCGGCTTCGCGGAGCGGAGAGCCAGCTTCTGCTGGACGATCTTGCCGTTGAGCCAGACTCGCAAGCCATCGTCGCTGCCGGTGAGCAGCTTCACGGACTGGCGTTCGGTGGACTCGACTTTCAAGGCGGCGTATCCGGCGGTGTTGGCCTGACTCTCCTTCGGGAACTGCGGTAGGAAGTCGATCAAACCGTCGTCGCTCTCCACGGCCCGAGACTTCAGCGCCTGATCCTGAATCTCGTTCAAGACCTTGTCCGATTCGAGTGGGAACTTTTGGTGATCGGTCCACGGTCGCGACTTGTTCGCGAACTGCCAGCGGCGGATGAAGCGATCGGCGCGAGCGAGATCGGCCTGACTCAACCAACGCGTGGTCCCCTCATCGTCGATCGCCCCGACAGACCAGTTGTCGTCCGACGCGAGTTGTTTGATCTCGTTCGCTTTCAACACCAACTCCTTCCGGGGCGCGGCCTCTTCGGTCCAGAAGGCGCGATGACCACGAGCGTCTCCTTTCACCGAGAAGACGACGTAACGCAGACCGCGCGGTGCGGAGATGTGCAGATCGCCCGAGGCACTGTCGAGACGGAGTGATGGCGGTTTTGGCTCGGCCTCATACGGACGTTCGTCGAGTTGAAACCAGCGGCTGGCTCGGAGTGATGTCGCGCTGACAGGAGCGAAATAGGCGACATCCTTTTCGGCGAAGACGATGGGATCGCGGTTGTGCTTGCTGCGCGGCTCGACCAGCGTGAAGACGCGGTTCAACCGGTCAAAGCCGCGCGTCATGATGCACAAGCCGTCGGAACAGTGAGGCAGGCCGAAGGCGTGACCCATCTCATGCAGCGTCGCACCAATGGTCGTTGAGGCCGTGGCCCACACAGTCTTGCGGCCCGCGCTGTCTTCGTGAACTTTGGTGGCATCGATCTCAGTCTCATCGCCAAAGACACGAAACGTGTCTTGCAGGGAACTCGGCCAAGTGAAGAGGCTCCCACCGCCGAACAGTCCCAAATCGCCGCCTCCCAAAGCCGTGTGCGCGAAGACTTTTTTCTGAACCGGATCGAACCGCGTGTAAGCCGCGATCACGATGTTCTTCGAGTGTCGGTCAGCGAACTGCCCTTTGACCCAGCCGTAGACGTGGCCGTACCAGTCGCCGTCCTTCAGCCCGTAATAGAACGCGGCGGGCTTGTCCCCTTTCAACGTGTGGACCTTCACGCGGCCGTTGTCATCGAACTCCAGATTGAACGTATGCCGACCGAGACCGATGTCGTGCAGCCGCTCCGCTGTGAAGGTTTGCAGCAGCTTGATCGAGGTGTCGAGCTTGTCGGCGTAGTCTTGGGGATCCTTGTCGAACTGCGATTGGTAAGCGGTCTCGCCCGTGCTGTCGGTCATGTAGATGACACGCACAAAATACGGATTGGTTTGCGGTTTGTAGGTCATCACGAGCGTCGCGACATCCTTGCCCGAGGTCAGTCGCAACCGGTTCTCACCCGGCACAAGTTCCGCCAGCGCTCGAAAGCGACCGTCCTTCGCAACACCCACAATCTTGCGCGATGCTCGCTGCGACGACTCGTTCTCAACCACGATCTCCGTCGCCGCCCGATCGGTCAGCTCGCCTCGCAACAACGCTACCGGATATCGAATCGTCGAACCGGCCTCGTGATTGACGACGCGAATCTCGCCACCGTGCGCCGTAGTGGTAAACACGCCCCCGAGAGCCACAACGCACAGCATTGAATAGCCACAACGCACGTTCATCGCTTCATCCTCCAAATGGCTTCATTCTCATTCCGGATTGATCTCGCCCATCACTTGGCTTCGGTCAATTCGACGAATCCCACGTCGATGTACTGACCACCGCCGGTTTGTTTGCAGTGGATGGCGAGCGTGTTGGCTCCGGTCTTGAACGCTTTGGCCGCGTCGGCGTTGAGTCGCATCGTGCCGTAGTCGGTCGAGTAGCCAGAGACGCTCTTCACGAGTTGGCCGTTGACGTAGATGTCGGTGTCCTCGTCGTGATGGATCAGGGCGCGAACTTCTCCGGTGGGAGCGGCCTTTAGATCGAAGGTGCGTCGCAGCCAGATGTCGTTCGATTTCCATTCGGTGCGGACGACGGAGTTTGGCGTCGTTTTCTCGCCGAAGCCTCCGGGACCGGACTTCCACTTTGTGGCATCGAACTCGGACTTCTCCCAACCGTCGGCAGGCTTGTCGGTGGTGTATTGCCACGTTTGAGCCGCCTCGCGTGAGGACTCGACGAGCGGCTTCATTTGAGGCGGTGGCGAGTAGAGAGCTTTGTGCGCTTTCGCCACGGCGCTGACGGGGATTTTTTGAATGGCGCGGTCATACGTGAGCAAACCGTTCACTTCGATCTCGACATCGGTCGTCTGCGTGTAGATCGCGGCTGACAGTCCCGGTGAGCCGATCATCGGATGGAGCTTGTCGAGCAGATCGAGATAGTTGTTCGTCAGCGAAACCTGGTCAGTGAAACTGCGGTAGCCCCAGTTCTTTTCGCCTTGCCACGTGTGACCCTTCAGCGGCAGACCGAGACCGCCGTACTCACCGAGGACCGCCGCGCGCGCTTCAGTCGGGTTGGGAGCGAATGGGCCGGGATAGCGGTGGACATCGATCACGTCTCCCACCGGGAAGTCGTTGCCGCCCGAGGCACAGTTGACCAGCCGCGTTGGGTCGTACTCCTTCGTCCACTTGGTGACGGCGACCGTGTTGGCCTGACCCCAGCCCTCATTGAACGGAACCCACATCACGATGCACGGGTGATTGCGGAGCGCGTCGATGATCGCTTTCCACTCGCGGTTGAAGTTGTCGGAGGACTCTTTGGTGCGAGTCATCTCGGTGTTGTCGTGCCCGCCGACGGGATCCCACGGCGCGTTCGTGTCGCCGCTCGGCATGTCCTGCCAGACGAGCATCCCCAGCTTGTCACAATGGTAGTACCACCGCGCCGGCTCAACCTTCACATGCTTGCGGATCATGTTGAAGCCGTACTGCTTCGTGATCTCGATGTCGAACTTCAGAGCCTCGTCGGTCGGAGCCGTGTAAAGTCCATCCGGCCAGAACCCCTGATCGAGCGGCCCGAATTGGAAGAGCGGCTTGTTGTTGAGCATCATCCGCGTGACGCCCTTTTCGTCTTTGCCGAGCGAGATTTTGCGGACGGCGGTGTACGACTGAATGTGATCCAAAAATGCCTCGGGACGGGGAAGTTGAATCCCGCGATCATCGACCAGCAGGGGAGTTGTGAATGCCAGCGGTGTCAAATCGAACGAATGATCGTTGTCCGTGAGGGCAACCACGACCCGTAATAGATTCGGTTGCTCCGGTGACCAGAGCGTGTCTTGTCGCGCGGGGACCGTGATAGAGAATTCGACGGTCTCCTTCGCCGCGAGAGCCTGACTCACTTGACTGAACTGTCGGCTTTCGGACATCAACAGGAATTGGACCTTCTGTCCGGGGCGCGGGTTGACGACATCGACTAGCATGCGGAACGACTCTTCAGTTCCAGATCCGACTCGCACAGTCCCGATCGGCTCAATTCGCATATGGCGAATGTACGTCTTCGGCACCGGCTCCATCCACACGGTCTGCCAAATGCCGGTGGTTGGGGTGTACCAGATCCCCTCGGGTTTGCGGACCTGCTTGCCGCGCGGTTGGAACCCGGCGTCGCTCGGGTCGTAAACCGAGACGACCAGTTCGTTCGAGCCATCGTGTTTCAGAGCCGTCGAAATATCGAACGTGAACGGGTCATAGCCACCCTTGTGAGTCCCGAACTCCTTCCCGTTCAACCAGACGGTGCTTTCCCAATCGACCGCGCCGAAGTGGAGCAGCACATTGTTGCGGTCTTGCCACGCACTGTGCGTCTTGCCGTTCACCTGCGGCAACGTGAAAGTCCGTCGGTACCAGAGGCGGTTCTCGGGGCCAACCAGCTTCATCACGCCGGACAACGCGGACTCGACCGGGAACGGCACGAGGATCTCACCGTCCCACTTCTCGGGCTTGCCTTCCGCCTTCGGACGGATCGCGTACTCCCACAGCCCGTTCAAGTTCTGCCAGTGCTCGCGCACCATCTGCGGGCGCGGATACTCGGGCAGCGGGTTCTCGGGCTTCACGTCCTTCGCCCACTTCGTCATGAGGGGAGCCTGCTTCGGCTGCCACTCGGCGGCGGCGGCGGTGAGAGCGTGCGATGTCAGAAGAATCGAGAGTAAGACGGTGGCGCGCATGAAGAGGTCTCTGTCGAGTGAAGGGAGAATTCGTCGGCGATTGAAGAAGGTTCCTCCCGTCCTGTCCAGCAAGCAACTCCAGAATCAGGACCATCGCCTTGTTGGACCTGTGAAACTTGTAGGGTGGGACCAGCCGCGCTTCGCCGCGCCGGCCCACCGTGATTTCGCGACGCTTTCCGATGGTGGGCCGGCGCTCGAAGCGAACTGGTCCCACCCTACGTTCAAAAAGGCATTGGCCCTGCCAAACCAGTAGGGTGCGTGGAGTCTTCGGAACGCAC
>JAYVDI010000220.1:0-3682 GCA_043749505.1 Schlesneria sp.
GCCTTGGATCAGTCGTACAGCTTCACCGGTTTCAGCTCGACCAAGTCGGCTGCCAACCTCAAGAACAGCGCCGCTGGCTCGAAGTTCTCGGATTCGACCGATGACTGCGACCTCAACACGACCTGCGATCTGGTTTGCGGTGTTGCTGGTGTGGTCAGCGAAGGGCTGTGAACTTCTCGGAGATGCCTGCTCCATCTCACACAAAGTTGATTGCGGTTTGACGATGGCCAGCTTGGTAGATTTCTGCCGGGCTGGCTTTTTTCGTAGGCCCATTTCGGATTGGCACTCAATCCAAGTCGGTGGAATTGGCTCATCGTCCAATCTCAAATTGTCTTCAATCCACTTGATGAATCAAAAGCGTTACCGGCAAGGGCTGAGCAAGGCGACGGTATCGGCTGCGGCAATCACGAATGAGACTGGGCTTGCCTACGGGTCTGTCCACTGTCAATAACGGTCGTGGTTGATGCCGTATTCGTTCGATCTAAATTGCATGCGCTGCACCGGTCGGCTCCCTGCCGATCGGTGCTTTTTTGGCAGCAAGTGAGTGAGAGATGATTGAAACCCCGACAAGCACAATTCGCGAACAGCAGCGTATGGCAACTGGTGGTTGGTCGCGAATGATCCCGATGGCTCTCGTCATCCTGTGCTTCTGCGTGTTGGGCCTGGGGCGTCTGAATCGAATGCACCTGTTCGATCCTGACAGTCCGTATTATGTGATGATGGCGCGGTCACTGGTCGAGTTGCGTGGCTACTGTCGAACTGATGACGTTCAGCACTTGCCGTTTTCGTTTCGGCCTCCTGGCCTGTCCGTCTTGCTCGCGCCGATGGCATTCGTGTTTCCATTCGATGCCGTTGCGGCAAAGCTGGTGGTACTCGCGAGTGCGGCTTACATGCTCTGGTTGGTCTACGTCACCGCCGCAGATCGTCCCCGCAATCCGAATGGCACTCAGCCAACTGGCCGTCAGGGCTGCGATTGGAGCGCAGTCGGAATGGTCGTACTCGTGGCGAGCAGTCCCCACACGTTGCTGCTCAGCACGGAAGTTCTCAGTGAGGTTCCCTTCGCGGCACTGACATTACTGCTGATGAGGCTACTCACGCGAGAGGCCCATTCCACGGCGAGGTTGCTCGTCACGACCGCGCCGACCGGCAGCCAAGTCGGCTTGGTCGCGCTGCTGCTGGCGTTCCTCCCGTTTGTTCGAACGGTGGGCGTGGTGTTTGTTGCTGCCGTGGCGGTGTGGAGTCTCATTCGGCGCGCGCGGTGGATTTGGATGATACCTGTCATCTGTGCGGTGGCTGCAACGGCCGCGTGGAGCTATCGCAATTCACTCATATCGCAGACGACTTACTCGACTGTGGTCACAGCGAGTGTCTCGTCCAACGGAATCGTTCCGTTGCTGGTACGGGCTGGTCTTCGTGCGACGGCCTACTTCGGTTTGATTGGCGAACTCCTCCTACCGGGACTGCAACCGGGGCTGCCGCGATACGAGTCGGTCCTGATCGACGGCACGGTGATTCCCCTCGTTCCGAAATTGCTGGTCTCATTCCTGACACTGGCGATCGTGGGATTGTCGTTGGTGGGCATGTCCGCGCGGCGCACGCGAGACGGAGCGTTGGCGGGCGTGTATCTCGTCGCCTATCTCGCCGCATTGGCGGTCTATCCGTGGACGCACGAGCGACTGGCGTGGCCACTGATTCCGATCGTGTGGTCGTTTGTTCCGGCGGGCTGTCGAGCGTTGTCCGCCCGCGAAGGCCTGATGTCCTTTTTGCCCGCAGCGCGACCGCTCCTCGGGCTGTTCGTACTGGCGCTCGTCGGATGGCAGACGCACCATTCGGTGCGCATGTTCCAGGCCAATGTCTCACTGCTGCAATCGGGCGACCGGTTTTATGAAGACTCCTCACCCGGCTACTACTACTGTGACTGGAGTTCGGCAGGGACGTGGCTGGCCGCGAACTCACCGGCCGACTCGCACGTGCTGACGGTTCACGCCGACGTTGGCTCGACCTCACAACGTCCGCAAGAGATGTACTCGTTCGATGCGGGCGCGCTGCCGCAGTTGCATCGCACGATCATTGAGCAGTCGGTGGACTACCTCGTCGTCCCGAGTCGCCGGCTGTCCTGTGGGTTTCCGTGGGGAGTGGTCGGGACCGATAACGCTTTCCAGTACGAAGTTGTCTACGAGCGTCGCAACGTCGCGGTCCTGTCGGTACGGCCGCGTGTGGAAAGTGATCCCGCACCGAGTCCCCGTTACCCCGATCACGCTGCCGAGGGGCTAGCGCGGGTCGAAGCCGCCTTGCGCAAGAGACCCCATCGCGTCGATCTACAAATCGAACGGGCATTCCTCTTGGACGAGCAGGGCGACCTGACGAATTCGCTGCTGATCCTCAGGTCGCTCGTCAACCGACGCATTGCCTCGCCCGGCCTGTATGCCGCACTCGGAGACGTCTTGGTGAGAACCAATCGCGGTGCCGAGGCCTTGCCGTGGCTCAATCGTGCCGTCTGGCTACCCGAAGCAGACACGGTGATTCGGCAAATCGGCGAAAGCATTCGCAACGCGAAGGCGCAACGAAAGACGCCGCGCGACACGGAGAGGCAGTGACTCGAATATCGCGTTCCGGTTTTATATCCACATGGTCTCCAATGAGAGATTTTTGGTGAGCCAGGCGGCGTCAGCCCCCGGATTCCTCGCGTGAAGTGTCCGGGGGCTGACGCCGAATGGCACTTACTTTGAACGCTAGGTAGTAGGCCCATTCCATGTGACATCCGCGAATTGCAGGGAACGGCACATGGAATGGGCCTACTACTTTCTAAAGTGAGTGCCATTCGGCTAGCGCCTTGCCGCTCACATCGCGCAACTTTCAACAGGATTGGCGCAGCGCCAACCTGACGAGTCCCCGCCGATGCCGAACCGAACCACAGAATTGGATGATGCCATTGCCCGCTACGCCGCGGGGAGCGACTGGTTGGATGCCGCCATTGGCGATTTGCCGGCGTCCCAGCGACGCACCGCCGCGGCCCCCGGACGCTGGAGCGTGCTGCAAGTGGTCTGTCACATCGCCGACTTCGAACTGGTGTACGCGGACCGCATGAAGCGTGTCATCGCCGAGGATCGTCCGACGATGTTTGGCGGAGACCCCGATCGGTTCGCCGCGAGCCTCGCCTACGATCAGCGAGATCTCGATGAAGAGTTGCAGGTCATCGCCGCCGTTCGCCGTCAGATGACGCGGCTGTTGCGGACACTCGACGCCGCCGCGTTTGAACGGGTCGGCATTCACACCGACGACGGGCCATTGACGTTGGCCACTCTGCTCAACCGCATCGCGGGGCACATTCCGCATCACGCCGAGTTCATCCGCCAGAAGCGTCAGAACTTGGCCACGACGTAGCTGGATTCGCAAGAATTCAGCAATGAATGACCTGACCGACAAAAGTTACTCACCGGCGATGCCGGCACAATCTGACAGGAACAAAAGTCGATTCTGTCCGCCGAGTCATGTACGGATGTCCAGTGTGTTCCTCAGGAGTCCCCGTAGCACGGACGCCGCGTCCGTGCGTCTGAAATCGCCCATGACCTTCGCGCACGGACGAGGCGTCCGTGCTACGAATCGCTGTCCAAGCGACTCTTGTCGGTCACGTCCGTGTTGGTTTCCCGTCTCCCGGCAATCGCCAAACCTCCAGTAAGGA
>JAYVDI010000221.1:0-6259 GCA_043749505.1 Schlesneria sp.
GATAAAGAGTCCGGGGCTGACGCCGCCCGGCTCACCTTTGAAACTCGATTAGAGTCTTGTTTTTTGAGTCTTACTTGTGGACCTGTTCGTCCTTCGGAACGTACCACTCGGAGAGGTCGAAGCCGGGGCGGAGGCGGTACCACTTCACATTGCGGAAGCGTTGGTGATAGACCGCCAAGTCTTTGGGAATCCACAAGAAGGTATAGGGTTGCTCGCTGTCGATCAGGCGATGAAACGACTGGTGGATGCGTTTCCGTTTCTGTCCGTCGAGTGTGACGCGCAGCATCTCGATCAATTGATCGGCTTCCGCGCTGGCGAACGAGATAGCATTGCTGCCGCGTTTGTGCTTGCCCGCTTCGGAACTGTGCCAGATTTGAAAGGGATCGCTTTCCGGCGGCATCGTCCAACGCAGCGTCATGGCCTCGATTTCGCGTGCCCGCAGGCGGTCGATGAACGACGCCCATTCGAGCGTTCGGACTTGGATGTCGATCCCAACCTGCTTGGCGTTCTTCTGGAGAACCTCGCACAGTTCCTCGGTGACTTTCTTTCCCTTGGCCAACTCGAGGGTGATCTGGAACTTGACCCCGTTCTTGTCGAGGATGCCGTCGTTGTCGGTGTCGATCCAACCCGCCGAACTCAGCAACTCGCGGGCGGCTTCAGGGTCGTAGCCGACGGGCGCGACTTCATGATCGTAACCGGGGCCAAAGTAATACTGGGTGCCCGAGACCAGCACGCCCGATCCGTGCAGCTTGGTCTTCAGAAACTCTTCGCGATCGAGCAACATGGTGAGAGCCAGCCGGACGCGGCGGTCCTGAAACTGTGGCTTGAGTTCATTCCAACCGAAGTAGCTATAGATCGGCACGTACCACGCGGCTTTGGTGAACTTCCCTTGGAACCAATCGACGGACTCGTCGGCCAAGTCCTCATAAAATTGCTCGGCGGTCATGTCGTAGAAGAAATCGACAACTCCCGAGCGGAGGGCCTGCATCGCCGTCACTTGATCGGGGATGAACTTGATGACGATGCGATCGAGATGTCCGGCCAACTCCTTTCGCCAGTAGTTCGGGTTCCGTTTCAGCTCGACCCGGTCGCCGCGCTCCCACTTGTCCACGATGTACGGCCCCGTCCCGATCGGGCTGCGGTTGTAGCGGTCGTCGTTGTTGAAGAACTTGCCGAACTCCTGGCCCGTCACGCTGAGCTTTTTCTGCGCCAACTCCTGTTCGGGCGTGAGCGCCTCAAACGTGAGTTGCCGGTCCTTGTCTTCGCGAACCAACTTCTCGAAGAAGTGGAACGGCGGGCCGAAGGCCGAAACGCCGTAGGTGAACTCGGGAGCTTTGAAGTACTGCTGCTGATACCGCATCCGGACGGTGTGCTTGCCGAGGGCACGGCACTCGATGAGTGCGGCGTAGTACGTGCGAATGTGGTCGCCATCGACGAAGGAACTGTTGAGCAATGCGTAGGCAAACTCCACATCTTGCGAGGTGAACGGCGTCCCGTCCGACCACGTCACGTCGTCGCGCAGGGTGAATGTGTAATAGGTCTGGGCTTGGATGTCGGTCCACTCGCCCGGCTTCAGCGTGAGCGTTTGCCCGACCGCCGGTTTCAACTCTTGATTGAGTGGGTTCTCTGCCGAGGCCGCTGTGACAACGAGCGAACCGTCCGGCTGAGACTGCGACTGACCATAGACCTCGGCTCCGACCTTCACCGTGTACTTGCCGGTGGGAAAGCCGCCGACTTCCACATGTCCGGCCGCGTCACTCCAAAAGTGGTAGCCGGTGATCGATGCTCCGGCGATGCGACCGACCGGGAACACGCCCACCCAGATGCCTCCCAATGGCTGGCCGTCCTTGTTGGAGGTCGTCAGTTTCACGGTGGGTGGGGGAGTTGGCTTGCCGCCGTCCGTTGGCAGCGCTGGCGCTTCGTAGTCAATCTCCACCGAGGTCGCGGCGGGCTGACCATCGAGTCCCACGCGGCGTTCTTTCCCTGGATAGTCCGCCGACAGCTTGACGGAATCCTCCACAACCCACTTCGACGCGATGTGCGGTTCCCACTCGAACGTCTCCGGATTCTGACGTGCCAAACCCTCGTTGACGTATTGCATGATGTACGTCTGCACGGCGTCGGACGACGTGATGGGGTTGAGAACCTTCGGCTCGGAGTTGAAGCGAACGGTGATCCAGTCGCCATCGACGGGTTGCCCCGCTGGACCCTTCGCGCGGGGATTTCCCGCGTCAGCGACGATCTTGCCCGTGGCACTCAGGGTCTCCCCCGAGGTCTTCAGTCGAGGAATCTTGATTCCATCGACCTCAGTCATGACTTCGTACTTGGGGACATCGGGATAATCGTCCCAGCTCGGTCGCACCGTTGCGGCTTCACTCCCGGCAGACGTTTTGGCCTCGGAAGTGGTGGTCGATGAACCGACCTTGTTCGATTGACCAGTTCCTCCGGAGGGAGTCGTTGAAGTTGTACAGCCGGGTGTCGCAAGCAGACTCAAGCTCAGTAACAGAGTCGCGAGAACCGCACGATGTCGAATCATGACGAGCCATCCTTCCTTGACGGGTCGAACGATTGAAAGACGAATGAGAACCTGTCCAAAAAACAACGTCGTGTTTTGAACAGCCCGTCCCGTCGGCGGAGCGACGGGACTACGGTAGTCTCGTCGCTCCGCCGACGAGACGAATCACCGTGTTATTCTTGGACAAGTTCTAAGGCGGCGGATTCTGGCAAAGGGGCTTGCTCGCGACAAGGCACAGCGAGAGAGCCAGCAGCGCCGGATGCCGTGGCTCTCTCGCGTGAAAACTGACATTCCTTTTTCTTGCCGCAGGCTGGTATTCGTCGAGCCGATCCGCCACAGAAGCTGCCCTGCGTTGAGTTGGTCTGCCACTCAACCGACCTCACACCGAACAGCCTCAACATAGTTGGGGCAGACAACTCATTTACGAAGCGACACGCATGACAGACGCCACTCCCGACAAGCCGCCGCGCCGAGTGCGATATGTCGGCACGAACCCGCGGCATTTCGATCAGAAGTACAAGGAGCGGCAGCCCGACAAATATGGCGACGACGTGGCGAAGGTCATCGCCAGCGGGAAGACTCCAGCGGGAACTCACCGACCGATCATGGTGCCGGATATTCTGAAGGCACTCGCAATTCGTCCGGGTGAAACCATGATCGACTGCACGCTCGGATATGGCGGCCACGCGCAGGCATTGCTGGCGGCGATTCAACCCGGCGGTCGATTGCTGGCCATCGACTCCGATCCGATCGAGTTACCAAAGACGGAGACGCGGCTGCGCGGGCTGGGATTCCCCAATGAGTCGTTGATCGCGAAACGCATGAACTTTGCGGGAGTCGGCGGGTTCATCGAGTCGTCATCTCCAGGGGGAGTCGATGCTCTGCTGGCCGATCTCGGGTTGTCGTCGATGCAACTCGACGATCCCGCACGCGGCTTCACGTTCAAGGGAGACGGCCCACTCGACATGCGGATGAATCCGGAGCACGGCCCGACGGCAGCAGTACTCTTGTCGAAACTCAGTGAACAAGAATTGGCGAGATTGCTGAAAGACAACGCGGATGAACCACTCGCCAGCACAATGGCCCGTGGCATCAAAGCGGCTCACGAGCGGAGTCCGCTCGATACGACGCGCGCGTTGGCTGCCGTCGTGAGGAAGGTGATGCTCGCGCAGTCACATCGTTCGAGCGATACGCCCGACGACGCGGTTCGTCGTGTGTTTCAAGCTCTGCGCATCGCCGTGAACGACGAGTTCGGTGCGCTCGACACGTTCCTCGCACAACTGCCGTACTGCGTGAAGCCGGGAGGCCGAGTGGCGATTTTGTCGTTTCATTCAGGCGAAGATCGCCGCGTAAAGAAGGCGTTCAAAACGGGCTTGAGCGACGGCGTGTACTCGTCCATCGCACCGGATGTCATCCGCCCCACGGTTGAAGAACAGCGAGCCAACCCTCGCTCGTCGTCGGCCAAGTTGCGGTGGGCAATTCGCGGCTGAGAGGAATGTGAGGCAACCCCGGCGAAAGATCGTACCCGCCCATCGAAGCCTGATACCTCACACGAATCCCACGGCAGCTCTCGCCGCAGCAACATCTCGACCGAGCTGTTCTCGTAACTCGTCCACCGAGGCGAAGCGTTGGACATCGCGCACGCGATCAAGGAAGTCGATCTCCAGCGGCTGTCCATAGAGATCGCCGACAAAGTCGAGAACGTGCACTTCGATCTTCCGCGCGGCCTCACCAAATGTCGGGTTGGGTCCGATGTGAACGGCCGCCGCATGGCGTTGTGAGGACAGATGAGCGATCGCCGCGTACACACCGTTTGCGGGAGCGAGCGTCGGGACATCGAACAGGTTCGCCGTGGGGAAGCCCAGCGTCCGGCCTCGTTCCGCTCCACGGCCGATTGTTCCGCGAACACGGTACGGATGACCGAGCAATCGTACGGCGTGAGCGATGTCCCCCGATTCGATCAACGAACGAATGACGCTCGATGAGACCAGTTGCTCGTCCACGGTCACGGGCGGCACAACATCGAACGACAGGCCGTGGGCCGCGCAAAGGCTCCGCAGCACGGTGATGTTCCCCGAGCGATTGCGTCCGAAGAAAAAGTTAGGGCCTTCGACGAGTCCCTTCGCGTGAAGCTCGCCACGCACGACAGCATCGAAGAACTCTTCGGCCGTCAATGCGAGCAACTGCCGGTCGGTGGGGAGCACGATCATCACATCGACACCGTAGCGGCCGAGCAACTCGGCGCGATGCTCAATCGATGTGAGCGGTGGTGGAGTTGCTTCGGGCCGCAAGAGAGCAATTGGATGCGGATCAAACGTGAGTGCGATCGCGGGAACACCGTCCGAGCGGGAACGACTGGTGAGCGCGTTGAGCATCGACTGATGACCGCGATGCACACCATCGAAGTTCCCGATCGAAACGTAACCGCTGCGACAATCGGAGGTCGTGGGAAAGCCTCTTATCAAACGCATGGTCAGGCGTCCTCAAACAACGCGACGCTTGCGGTGAAGCCGTGGATGTAGTTCTTGGCTCCGACTGGCCCCAATTCACCCTGAGCAAAGAACCCCGCCAGTGGCATCGGCCCGAGGCACTGCTGCACGGCGAGAGCATCGTGGTTTGGATCGGAAAACATCCGCGATCCGCGACCGTTACAACTGAATAACAACGCCCCACGCGAACTCGATGCAACTCCGCGATGCAGGTCGAGCAGTTGCCGCAGGTCTTCATCAGCGGTCTCGGCATCGCGAATGTGGAACTGCACGGTCTGCCCAACCCGCATCAGTCCGCCGGTTGACAGTGCGCCGCTGCTCCGATCCGCTCCGTGGACGTTGACGATGAGAAAGTCGCCGCGCTGAAAACTGTCTTGATACTCGTTCATCACCACACCGAGATGCACGCCGCGTTCGACTAGTACCTGATCGCGCTTCGGCAGTTCGGGGTAGATCTGCTGAAGTCGTTGCAGTGGAGTGATGCCTCCCAATTCAAAGATAATGTTCCGATCCGCCTTCGTCACGACGAACGGCGTTCCGATGGGGCGGCATCCCTGCGACACGATGCTGATCACACGCGGCCCGCCACGCAGGACCACGCCAATCGCACCGTGTTCGATCAACCGGTCATTAAAGAAGAGACGGTTCACGCCGGGACCGCCTCCGCTCGCCATGCCTCCCAACAGCGGCACACCGGGGAGTTCATCCGTGACGAGATCGATTACGGTCTGAGGTTGCGAGGTGAACGGCTCGCCCAGCAGAAAGACCGCCCGCGTGTCGCGCTGGTGCTCGGCGAGGTCTTCCGGCAACCCGGAGCAGAGCAAGCCGTCGGGCGTTTGCTCAAAGGACAACTCGAACGGCGCGAGCGTCGCACCGGGAAGGACCGCGCACCAGACCGATAGCGCGGGACCGTCCTCGCATTCTCGCTCACCACCGATGACTGTCTCACCCGTGCAGCCCAACAACAGCCCGGCACCGAGTGCCTGCTTCAACTGAGCCGCCAACTCGGGGAAGCGAGTTGCGTAGTGATGCGACGCGAACACGAACGCCAAATCGGGCGCGGCACCATCCAAGCTGGCGGCAATCGCCTTCGTCGTTTCGTCAATTGCTGCGGCAAGATTTGGACGGTTCGAGAGAGCAGAAGCAAACGGCATCGGAGGTCCGGTTCTATCGCATGTCGGCAACGGGGAAATGAATCGAGTCGCGGTGAGCCATTGGCTCTCATTTTTGGTTTTACCGCCGGTCATTGTCGTCG
>JAYVDI010000222.1:0-31227 GCA_043749505.1 Schlesneria sp.
TTGCGATGCAGCGAGGTCAGCCAATCGCTTCGCGACCTCCAACACCAACTCTTCACTTTCGATGACGCACGGGCCAGCGATAAACAGCAGCGGCTCGCGTCGTCCACAACGCCAGTGACCAATCGAAATCGGGTTGTTCGGCAAGGTGAGTCCTTTCTCGCAGATCACGTCAAATCGGGGGTGGCATCCTATCCGCAGTCGCCGCCCCTCGCGACCGTTGTCGAGGTCATGCACGAAGCACTCTCGAAGTCCGGCTTAGCTTTGTTAGCCGGACTTCCTGCTGTGTCAGCGTTCGCAAAGTGAAGTCCGGCTTTAGGAAAAGCCGGACTTCGACCAGCTCCGAGCAGTTTGTGAACCGGGGTTGAGCGAACTTGGCAACGCTTGTAAGGTCTGCAACCCCTCGAATATCCGAGGGCTTTCTTCGAGCCACGACAAGGATGTCGAGTGTTCCTCACGCGATCCATTCGCCGCAAGCTGGTCATCGGACTGGGACTCGTCCTGTTGATGCTCGTGCTGCTCGGAGTCGCGGGCTTCTCGGGCCTGTGGTCGTACCGTAGCGTCGTGAAAGACCTGCAAGCTCAGTTGGACAACGAGCCGAACCGTTCCGATCTTTCTCAAGCATTGGCCGCTCTGATCGAGCCATTGCTGCTGATCGAGCGGCCAACGGAGCCTTTGGGGCCGAGAGTTCACAAGCGGCAGGCTTTGGAGTTCAACCCCGAATTGTGGACGGAGCGTCTCCTCCAAGCGACACAGGAATTGCGTGAGTACCGCCGCCGTGTTCCGCTTCCATCGACGCTGGTTGGGCCGCGGGTGGGGATCAGTCACATCAAGTTGGACGAGATCCAACAAACGCTGGCGTGGCTGGAGCGTGGCGGGCAGCAACTGAACAACGCTCAAGACCGCGAACCGATCCTCAATGCGATGCTGCGCGACATCGCCCGCTTGCAGATCATCGTGCAAGAGCTGCCCAACTCCGAGCGTGGCTTCCACACCACATTGCGGGCAGCGCACGATGCCTACAAATGGCGGTTATGGTTGATCGGCGGTTGTCTCGTACTCGTGCTGCCGCTCCTCGCGTCGTTGTATTGGTGCGGTTACGTCTGGATTTTCGTGCGAGTCAAGAAACTGCACGACGCGGCGCAGCGAGTGGCCAACGGCGACTATCGCCACCGCCTCACACTGCCCGGTCGCGATGAGATGGTCGATCTGGCAGACAGCTTCAATCGGATGATCGACCGCTTCCAACGCGACAAGTCCGAGTCCGATCGCGAGGCCCAGTGTCGTGGCGAACAGATCGTGCGGAACAAGCATCTCGTGGACCTCGGCCAGATGGCTTCGGGAATCGCGCACGAGATCAACAACCCGCTAAACTCGATCCTGCTGGCGTCGGACTCACTGTTACAGCGATTGATCGAATCGGACGGTCAGTTCGGGCGAGACGCCGCCGACCGGGAGTTGCTGCGCGCGTACCTGCCGATGATCGCACAGGCGGCCGACCGGTGTCAGGCCATCACGCATCGCACGCTCGACATCGCACGCGGCAACAACGGGCCGCGCGTTCGCTATGACTTGACCAAAATTGTGGTCGAGGTTCTCGACCGTCTGCGCCACATCAAAGGACACGATCACATCGCGATTGAGTTCGACAGAAGTAAGCCGCACTCCGCCGATGTCAATCCGGGTGAGTTGGTTCAGGTCGTGCAGAACCTGGTGATGAATGCCCTCGAAGCGATGGAGGGACAAGATTCGGGGACCGTCACAATTGCGCTCGATGAGTCCGTGGACGAAGTCATTCTGAGCGTGAAGGACTCGGGCTGCGGAATGACTCCGCACGTCCTGGCGCACCTCTACAAACCGTTCTTCACCGAGAGAGCGTCCGGCAAAGGGACGGGCCTCGGCCTGTCGATCGTCGATCGCATCGTGGGTGAGCATGGCGGTCGAATCGAGGCTCTCAGCGATGGCCCCGGTGAAGGGAGCACGTTCCGAATCCACATTCCGCGCAGGGCCTTGGAGTCGGCGGCGGCAGCGTAGTGCCTGTCATCAACCATCAATCAATGATCTCTCCACCAAATCACGTTGCTGCACTTTTCCTCTTCTGATATCACCCGCCGCCACTTGAACCGCCAATCGGCAAACACCGCCATCCGACATGGGTCGGCTCGCTGACATGGATGTCACGAGTAGGGCAAGGAGATCGCCCGTTGACTGCTGCCGCGACCAACAAACTGCGAGTCCTGTTCGTCGATGACGAACAGACCATTCGCGATGTGATGAAGATTGAACTGCCACGCATGGGCCACGATTTGGTGCTGTGCGAGGACGGCCATGCCGCTTTGAAGGCTCTCGAACTTCAAACTTTCGACGCCGCGATCGTCGATCTGCGCATGCCCGGCCTGAGCGGCTGGGACGTGATCCAGCACATCAAGAAGGTCTCGCCCGAGACCGAAGTCATCATCAGCACGGCTCACGGCGACGTGGACGCCGCGATTCAGGCCGTTCGCGCGGGGGCTTACGATTTCCTCCGCAAGCCGTGCAAGTTGATCGACATCAGTGCCTCGCTCAAGCGGGTTGCCGACAAACGCATGCTCATGAACAAAACGATCGCTCTCGAATCGAGGCTCAAGGCGGCCGAAGGCTCACCCGATTTGATCGGTCGCACGCCCGAGATGCTGCGCGTGAAGAAGCTGTGCGAAAAGATCGCGCCGACCGATTCGAGCGTCCTCATCCTGGGTGAGACCGGCACGGGGAAAGAACTCGTCGCGCGACGCATTCATGATCTCAGCAACCGCTCGACGATGCCGTTTGTCGCCGTGAATTGCGGGGCGCTGCCCGAGAATCTCGTTGAGAGCGAGCTGTTCGGACATCGTAAAGGAGCGTTCACGGGCGCCGACACGCCACGCAAAGGACTGCTCGAAGTCGCCAACGGTGGCACTCTGTTCCTCGACGAGTTAGGTGAACTCGACAAGTCGATGCAGGTCAAACTGCTCCGATTTTTGGAGTCTGGCGAGGTCCGGCGCGTCGGAGAGAACGAAGCCTTCCACGTCGATGTCCGCGTCGTCTGTGCGACGAACTGCGATCTCCAGCACATGGTCGTCGATGGCTCATTCCGTGAAGACCTATTCTTTCGAGTCAACACGTTTGAGATCACGTTGCCACCGCTGCGCGAACGCAAAGACGACATCCCGGAACTCGCACGGACTCTGATTGCACGGCATCTCAAGCGACGTGATGTCCCGGAAAACGTGCTGTCTCCCGAGACGATCCAAGTCCTCAAGCTGCATGACTGGTCGGGCAACGTGCGGGAACTCGCCAACGCCCTCGAACACGCGGTCATTATGTCAGACGGCGGCGTCGTTCAACCGGAAGATCTGCCTGCGGGGGTTCTACGTCACGCGGCCATGGCGGGCCTCATCAAACCCGCGACGGTGGAGTTGCCGTCGTCACATCCGAAGACACTTCGCGAGATCGAAATGGACGTGATCTATCGCGTGCTGGACAAGCATCAGGGCGACAAGCCCAAGGCCGCCGTCGAACTCGGCATCGCACTGAAGACGCTCTACAACAAACTCAACGGCGACCAAACGAAGGCCGCCGGTTGAGCGTGTTGAGAACACACCAACCCGAAGCGTAAGCGAGGCCGCCACCAGCGTCAGGACGGCACTCCATAATTGTCGGAATTGCGAACCGCAAAGTGTCCCGGACGCTCTGAGCGTCCGGGACACTGGTTCCCGCCGAAACGAGGCCGCACGCACGCCCTTCCTCGCTCACGCTTCGGGTTGGTGTTTCTTCACTTCACCTCGCGGATGCGGATGTTCTTGAACTCCGTCCACATCGGCTTACCCGCGTGCAGTTGCAACGCGAGGACGCCTTCCTTCAGGGCCAACTCGGGGTGGTTGTCGGTGAAGTCGAGGATCAGCACGTTGTTGAGATAGTGCTGGATGTGGTTCCCGTTTGCGATGATGATCACGTCGTTCCAGTCGTCCAATTTGAAGAGTTTCTCGAACGCGGCGGCATCGACCAAGTCGGACTTCACGACCTTCTTGCCATCGGCCTCCCACGTTGCCTGTTCTCCAGCGAGACAGACCCGTCCGCGCTTGCCACCCTCGTCGTAGATGAACCCCGAGACATTTGGCAGCCCCTTCTCATTTCGCAACTCGTGCTGATACCCGCGCACGACCCACGCATTGCCCACCTTGCCGTCGGTGATGTGCTTCGAGCGATATTGAATACCCGAGTTGTTCGTCGCGTTGCAGCGAAATGACAGCCGCAGTTCAAAATCCTTGGTCGAACCCTCCTTCCAAATGATGAATGTGTTTCCTTTGGCCGGATTCTCGGCCGTGGTCTCACCGTGAATCACACCGTCCTTCACACTCCACAGCTTGGGATCGCCATCCCAACCCGCAAGGTCTTTGCCGTTGAAGAGCAACTTCATTCCAGCCACTTCGGCGGGAGCCTCGGCCCCTATCACACTGGCAGACATCACACCAACAGCAACCAAACAAACCGTCATCCGGACCAGATTACGAAGCATGTTGTTCTCCAAGAAAAGTTAATCGAGACAGATCGTTGTTATAGCTGCTAATTGTGGATGAGGTCAGTGATCGGCACGGTTGATCCAAGGAACGGGATCGCAATCACTTCCCGCCGGCTGTAGTCCGGATCAAGGGGTCCGGACTACATGGCTAACGAATCGGGAAGTGATCGCGATCCCGTTCCCAAACTGTCACCGAAACGCCTCATCAGGGATACCGGCTGTCGTGCAGTGTTTGGCTGCGAGCGAACCGCGTGACCAGAGCGTCCGTTCGACGAGGACTCGCAGCAGCGTTTCCAAACTCGCCTGTGCATCGCGACTCTCTAATAAGCCAATCGCGCGAGCGATCGCTTCCAACGTGCAAAGGTTCCGCGAGTCGCGTTGAGTTCTCAGGCGATACTCGGACGGTGGTCCTGCGGGAAGTCTCACATGCGAGATTCCGACGAGACCCGGTTCGCGCCGCACGAACTTCGTCGTTTGTCGCCAGTTCGCATCCGGCACGATCAAGTTCACTGGCCCAGTCAGTCGTGCCACGAGGTCGCTCGTCAGCTCGACCGAGTGCGGACTGGGGTAGAGCAGCAGCGATTCTCGACCTTCTTCGACCAAACCCGTAGCCGACATCCGTTCGTCCCGTCGGCCATGAATACGCAACTCGCTGTTCGTTAACGCCTTCACTGCCAGACGTGCGGTGTTGGTCGTCAGCACTTCCTCACAGGTGTGCATCAACACGATCACGCGAGTTTGTAGAGTCAAGTTTGGAATCAGCTCGCAAAAACACAGCACCCGCCGAATCTCACAACCCGGACAACGATGAGCGGACAACAACGAACGCAACGGCGGACCTCGCAGGGAATTTCTCACTTTCAATGACATGACGGCACAGTGAACGATGCAAAGAGCCTGGCCGAGTCGCAAGCCTTGTCGCCTCCCGCTTGGCACAAAGAACCTGTCCAAGAGGGCCTACGTGGTGAGATACACTACTTCGTGCTTGTGGCCGGATCGTCCCGTCGCTCCGCCGACGGGACGAAAACACGGCGTGATTCTTGGACAAGTTCAAAATGCTAGCTCTGATCGGACTGTCCGCGCCGGTGGATTTGATTCAACCGGCTCACGAGTCGCGTCCGATACCTCGGGTGCAAGCCGCACGGAAGTCTCGGCTTGCCAATGGGTTCCACGTAGCTACGTCCCGCAAGTCTTACTCAGTCGTCAAAGTCACCCTCGACTTTGACGACTGAGCAGACCTTGTGGAGTGTGGGTGTCACTGCGAGCTGACTGAATTGTCGTCTCGTCAGATGAGCGTGGAATGGTTCGGACTCACTGAGGAACAGGATGCCTCATCATGTTGATGAAGAAAATTTCGCTCGGGTTGGCAGTGATCGTGACACTCATGGGTTGGCTAGAGCCGACTGAGGCTCAGGTGGTCCCCGGAACCGGTCAGCGGATCGTCGAGGTCGGCGATGATTTCGAGGATGCCAACTGGTCTTTCACGCTGAACCTGCCCAAGGCCAGCACGAACATTGACAAGGTTGATCGCCAGCCAGCGGGCTTCTCGAACAACAGCATGTGGTTCGAGAGCGGTTTCCGAGGCACGCCCGACTTCGTGAAGCGAGTCGAGACGCCACCGGGCGGACTTCCGGGCAGCACCGGTGCGTTGGCGATGCAGACGCTCTATTCAGGCATCCCCGGCCGCTTGTCGAATACGTTTCAACAAGATGACCTGATCGCCAACGTCCATCAGAAGTTGGGATACATGCTCCCGGCGTCGTGGACCCCCAGCTACGTGGTGCGAGTCTACATCCCGCCGTTTGAAACTTGGGAACAGCGCAGCGGCAGCTCGTTCGGTTTTCGAGCCGACTGCCAGGCGATGATCAACAAGCCGACCAAGACCGCGAAGTTCTTTCGCACTGGGGGAACCAGCCGCGAGATGGAACAGTACTGGCCAGGTTTTTTCATTCAGTTCAACGCCAAGAATCATCCGCAGTATCCGGGAAAGAATACGGCGTCACTGCTGATCCGCTCGGGTGAGCGAGGCCAAGACATTCCCGGCCCGGTCATTCTGAACGAAGGCTGGTGGACACTCGGCATGACGATTACGCCGGATGGCAAGGTTCACTACTACGGTCACGAAGGAGTGGCCAACCTGACCGCCAAGGATCATCTCTATTCGAACTTTCCTTACGGTTACACCTGCCTGCAGACGAGCACGTATTTCTTCAATGTGGTGAATCAGGATGATGGCCGGTCGTGGTCCACACGCTGGATCGTTGACGACCCAAAGGTCTACGTCGCGACCGGTGCTTATGTTCCGAAGCAGGTTCCGCAGACGGCGCTGCTCCCCGCCCAACCGGTTTCACAAACGAAGACGGTTCCTGCAGCACCCGCAATTCAACTGCCATTGCCCGCAGCGCCACCGGCTGCCGCCAATGCGATTCCCTCGCTGGCTCCCACTGTGCAACCGACCATTCCCGCGTTGCAGGCTACGCCATTGAGTGTGACACCGTTGCCGCAGCCCGTGCAGTCCCCGGCATTGCAGACGACTCCCCCCTTGCAAGCACCGCCCGCTTTGCAGCCAGCGACTCCCAACTCGCCAGCATCTGACACGTCGAAGTCCGCTCTCGATTCACTGATCCCGCTGTTGGATGTGCCAATGAAGAAGCAGCCCGCGGCGGCAGGAGTGTCCTCACTGCCACCACTATTGAAACAACCCGCGATCATTGTCCCCGTGACAGCGGGACGAATCGAAGCCCCCGCCCCGGCCTTGTTGCCGGAACCGTCCGCCTCGGCAGCCCCGGCAATTTCGCAGCCGACTCCCGCACCGAGCACACTCCCTGTCGATGTGCCCGCGACACCACCCGTTCCGGCTACGCCCGAAGGCTGATGAGCGTGGGGGGAGTGCCAAGGCCAATGCCTTTTTGAAACTGGACAGGATGTCGGATAGGACCAGCGGCGCTTCGCCGCGCCAGCCCACCATAGTTTCCCGTGATTGCACGGTGGTGGGCCGGTGCTCGAAGCGAGCTGGTCCCACCCTGCTTTGAATCTGGGAAGAGCCGTGGGGGGAGTGCGGGGCCTCACTTTTGTCGCGTTCAGGGCGACAGTAGGATAGGCCCGTCAATCACTCCCCTACTCAAAGGTCCGTCGATGTATGACCGTTCGCAACTGATCCGTCTCTTCCATGAACGTGCTTTGAAGTTCGGTGATTTCACGCTCGCCTCCGGCAAGAAATCGACTTACTACCTCGACGGCAAGCAGATCTCGCTCCATTCAACCGGGCTGCGACAGGTCAGTCTCGGGCTGCTCGCATTGCTGCACGATGTGCCGTTTGATGCGATTGGCGGGATGACGATCGGAGCGGACCCGATCATTGGCGGCGTCTTGGTCGCAGCGGCGGAGATGGGGCGATCGCTCGACGGATTTCTGGTCCGTAAAGAGCCGAAGGGACACGGGACTCAGAAGTATGTGGAAGGCCCGGTTCGCCCCGGTTCCAAGGTCGTGGTGATTGACGATGTGGTGACGACAGGCGGCAGCGCGCTCCAAGCCGTGGACCGAATCGTCGAGTTTGGTTGTGAAGTCGTCTGCGTCGTCGGGATCGTTGATCGCAAAGAAGGAGGAGCCGCAAGCTTCGCCGCTCGCAACCTTCCCTTCCGTGCCTTGCTCACCATCGAAGACTTTGGCATCGCTCCGCCGCAGTGAGTACCCGTCCAAAAACAATGTCGTCTTTCGCTCCGCGAAAGAACGCCCTTTCGCGGAGCGAAAGGCGACGAACGCGTTTGATCGAGTGGCAGGAAATCTCGTACCTGTAGGGCGGGCACTCCTGCCCGTCCGGATTTCAAAGCCAAAGTAGGATGGGCAGGAGTGCGCCGCCCTACAGCGCAGATCGACAACTCCTGACGCTCGCCCTATCGAATCCAGATCTTTACAGCAGCCATGCCCACCTCGCGCGCACCTCAGGATGATCCGGAACGGAAGCCTCCCGTGGTGCCGACCGTCGTTGATGACGAACAGATCGAGATCGAGTTCTCGGACGCAATCGCCGAGAGCATCGACGACGATGCCATCGAAGTGACGGAGTTTCTGGATGACTCTGCTGACCTCGAAGCGGTTGAAGTTGTCGGCGAGAGCGGGGCTGTTGCGGCATCGTTGGAATCAACATCGTCACCTGTTCCCGCTCCCCCCGTGCCGCCTCCCCCTCCGAAGCAACTCGTACTGATCGGGGCCGGTCACGCTCACCTGCAAATTCTGACGTGGTGGCGACGCAGGCCGATTCCCGGTGTCGAACTCACCCTCGTGACGGCCTTCGACCGCGCGGCGTACAGCAGTATGCTGCCTTCCACGTTGGCAGGAATGTACCAGCCAGATCAGATGCTGATCGATCTGCCGAAGCTGTGTGCCCACTGCGGCGTGAAGTTGATCGTCGATCGGGCCAACCGTCTCGATCCGGTGACGCGCGTCATTGAGTTTGCACACCAACCGGCACTGCCATTTGACGTGGCGGCGATCAACATCGGTTCCGTTCCAGCCGCCGAACCATTGTGGCAGGCGCATCGCATCCTCATCAGCGTGAAGCCACTCACATCATTCTTGGAACGGTTCAGCGTCCGCTTTCGTGAGTTGGTTGAGCAGTGGCGAATGGCTCCCGGTCCCGAGTTGCTTCAAATTGTCGTCGTCGGTGCGGGAGCTTCCGGAGTGGAACTGGCACTCTGTCTCGAACAGCACAAGCACGAGCTGGAGCTTCCCGCCGATGTGCGCATTGTGGACGGCAGTGCCGCACTGCTTTCCGGCTATTCGCCGCGCACCGTGCGTTGCGTGAGCAAGCTCTTGAGCCTGCGAGGCATCGACCTACATCTCGGTTCTCCGGTAATCGACTGCGACGACGAAGGCCCTTCGTCGCTCGTGCTGGAGACCGGCGAACGCATTCGCGCGGACCTCGTCATCTGGGCGGCGGGGGCTTCCCCGCCCATGGCCCTGCGCGGCTTCGAGCTTCCCAAATCGGAGCGAGGTTTTTTGAAGGCCCGCCGCACCCTTCAGACCACGGCCAATGCCCCCGTTTTCATCTCGGGCGACACGGCCGACATTGAAGGGGCACTCGTCCCCAAAGCGGGCGTCTATGCGGTGCGACAAGCGCCGGTCTTATGGAAGAATCTACGCAGACACTTCGCGGGCAAGCGGCTGCACGACTACACACCACAGCGCCGGTTCTTGTCACTGCTGTCGTGCGGAGATGGCACGGCGATCCTCGATTACATGAGCTTCACGTCTCACAGCGGCTGGGCTTGGATGCTAAAGAATTGGATCGACCGCAAGTGGATGAAGCGGTTTCGCGTGAAGTGATGCGAGCGATGCTAAGCAAAGCCATTTGGCCTTGGTTGTTTGGCGGGTCGCGCGGCTGGTACTGTCTCCCCGCTTCGTGGCAACCAGATTCGGAGCGAGCAACATTGCTTGCGGCTGGTGAGTCCTTCAACTTCGGTCAACATCAAGGAGTGTGCTGCATGAGTCGGATGAGGAGATCATCGTGGGTTGCGTCGTTATGCTTGGTCCTAGTCGGAATGGCAGTCTCTGTGCCAGTGATGGCTCAAGACAAACCAAATCCTAAACAAGCGTTCCTTGACGGCAAAGAGGCCGGGCCTGACTTCCAACTTCAAGGGGAGTACATCGGCAAGGTGGCGGACAAGTCTTACGGCGTGCAGGTCATCGCACGCGGCAACGGCAAGTTTGACGGTGTCGTCTATCCCGGCGGCCTGCCCGGCCGCGCAGGTTGGGATGCAGAGAAAAAAGAGAAGCACAAGGTTTCCGGCGAAACCAAAGATGGAGTGACCAAGTTGTCTGGCGGCGACTTGGAAGCGACGCTCGCCAACGGTGTGCTCGTACTCAAGCAAGCGGACAAGTCCGGAGAATTGAAGCGACTCCACCGCGAATCGCCTTCGCTCGGAATGCGTCCTCCCGAAGGAGCCGTCGTCCTGTTCGATGGAACCAATGTCGAGCAGTGGAATCCCGGTAAGGCTGAAGAGGCCGGGCTGATGGGAGTCGGAACGCGCACCAAGCAGGTCTTCGAGAACTACACGCTGCATCTCGAATTCCGCTCCCCGTACATGCCTCACGCCACCGGGCAGGGACGAGGCAACAGCGGCATGTATTTGGGAGACCAGTACGAGTGTCAGATTCTGGACTCGTTCGGCCTCGAAGGCGAAGACAATGAATGCGGCGGCATCTACCAGAACTCGAAGCCGAAAGTGAACATGTGCCTGCCGCCGCTGAGCTGGCAAACTTACGACGTGGAGTTCACCTGTGCGAAGTTCGACGCCGAAGGAAAAGTGACCGTTCCCGCCAAAGTGACGATGAAGCACAATGGCGTCGTTGTCCACGATGCCTTGGAGTTGAAGAAGACTCCCGGCGGCGGACGCAACGACGAGAAGCCCGGCGGGCTTTACCTGCAAGATCACGGCGATCCGGTTCGCTTCCGGAACATCTGGATCGTCGAGAAGAAGTGATTGTCGCTGGCATCAGTCGGTTGAATTGGCCTCGGCCATGATGTGACCTGAAAAATGAAACAGCCCGGTCTTTCAAAGACCGGGCTGTTGTTTTTCTTGCGATCAATCGAACGGGCCGCAGTTACGCCACCAAGCCGGCAGTGTCGGTCGCGCAGATGTCGTCCATCAGCCAAGAGTCGATGTCGCGCAGCATCTTCTTGGAGGGCTTGCGGCCGGAGTCTTGATAGACCCGCGTTCCGACGAGCATCCCTGCTGCGTAGAGCAAACGCCCGGTCGCCACGACATCGCCAACCTTGGTTGTTTGGCAGTCGATCGACGTGGCCAACAGGATGCGTTTGTCCTTCAGTTCGGGAAGGGTTTC
Organism: Schlesneria sp.; assembly: GCA_043749505.1. GTDB lineage: Bacteria > Planctomycetota > Planctomycetia > Planctomycetales > Planctomycetaceae > Schlesneria. The sequence continues at coordinate 11,378 of JAYVDI010000222.1, forward strand.
GAGCGACTGGTCGATCTTGGGGAATTGGCCATTCAGGCTGAGGACGCCGCCGAACCAGTCGGGTTGTCGCAGCATGACTTCCACTGCGGCAGTCGCTCCTCGGCCGAAGCCCGCGAGATAGATCCGTTCACTGTGAATGTGGTACTCACGCCGCATCGAGACGGCGACGGCACGAACATTTTCGACGAGCAATGCCACGCTCGCTTCGTCGAGCGACCAGCCGTGGCCTCGTTCCAACGTCGTGTTGCCGCGCAGCGCGACACCGATGTAGTTGCGGTTGCTGATCTGCGGCATCACGCGGCTCAAGTCTGCTTCCGAACCGCCGTCATCGTGGAACCACACGACGAGCGGATAGGCATAAGCAGGCTCATAGTTTTCGGGAAGGTAGACGGCGTGAGGCTGCTCGCAATCCTTCGTTTCTTTGGCGGGAGTCAACTCGGGGTTCGCATCCAAGAGCGTTTCGAGTAGTTCCAAAATCTCGGGATGCGAGGGCCAGCGTTGTTCGGCCTCGGTGTCATGTTCCAGCGCGTGAGACTCTTCCACGCCGCTGGATATTTCCTCATCCGCCAACGCCGGGCTGGTCAAATCGACCATCCGGCGAGAGCAGGCGAACTCGTTGGCGAAACGCCCCGACTGTTCTGAGGAACCGTCCAGCGGTGTCTCAAACGGGTCATCCGACTGTGAGTCAAAATAGGATCGTTCGGTCATATCCGCGAACCTCCTTCAGTCCGAGTCGCACGCAGCGACCGGAGTGGGCTTGCCGCCCGGTGACGATCAGACTCGCTCTCATGAACGGCTGACCGGGTCTCATGTGTCTAATCGCCAACGGCTGCTCCGCAGTCGCTAACGCAGATCCACTTCATCCAACGCCGCGACGGTGTCGCGGATATCCGCCAAAGGAAAATGAGTTCCGGGACACTCGGTCGGTTTCACGTCACCGTGCCCGACGACGTGAGCCGTCCCGATCTCGTATTCTCGCGCTAGCACTCGTACCAATCGTTTGACCGCCGCCAACTGAGCTTTCGTTGGTGAACTGTCTTCAAAGTTGCCGACCAGCACGATCCCAATTCCGTGCTGGTTGTAGTCTGCGACTCCCGCGTGAGCCCCCTGCATCTGCTGCTTCCAGCGAAATGTCGGCTCGATGTCGCCGTCGCCCATTCCGTGGCCATTGCCGATCACGAAGTGGTAGCCAATCCCCAACCACGGGTTGCCGTTCTTATCCTTGTTCTTTAAGTGTGACTCATGAATAGACTCAACATCGCCGCTATTTGAGGCCGTGTGATGCAGCACGAGGTATTTCCAATCGCGGAGCGCCGCATCCGGCTTCCAGGGATTGTCTCTCGTGATCGGAGTAACCGGTGGAGTTTCCGGGACCATTGAGGGAGGCAAAGTCGAAGGCGGGCTGATTGGCAACGGCGCGACGGGCCATCCCGGACGACCAATCGAAGCAGAGGGAGGCACTACGGCAGGCCGATAGCATCCGAGACATCCCATACTCCCGATCAAAGAACTCAGCACGAACAGCGACCGGACGGACAGCTCGAATGGGAGCAGTCCGCAGTCACGCAAGGGCTTCGCCGAATTCATCCTGTTGGCGTTCATCACCCATTCCGTTGGGTTCTCCATCCATCCCCGTTTGACCGGGGTCTCAAGCGGGCGGGACTTTAGTAGCGACCCCAAAACGTGTCAACGTGCGGTCGCAGAGCCTTGCTCCAACAGGCAGTTGTGACTCGCCTCCACACGGTAAACATGAAGGACTGCGCTGACTTTGATGCCAAATGACAACCTCCGATATTCACCGCAAACTACCGGAGCTGCCCACGCATCGCGATGCACGCGAATTCGGCCTCATTTTGAACTCGATGCAAAAGAAGCTCATGGAGACGTGATCGGTGGTGGCATCGTTCCGGAAGGAAGTCCGGCTAACAAAGCTAAGCCGGACTTCGATCGAGGAGCTGATTAGGGTCGTGCGACTGATCCCAAGGCCATCGCCTTGTTCAACGTAGGGTGGGACCAGCTCAGTTCGAGCGCCGGCCCACCATCGGGAAACGTCGAGAAATCAGTGTGGGCCGGCGCGGCGAAGCGCCACTGGTCCCACACTGCAAGTTTCGCAGACCAAACAAGACGATGGCCCTGACACGATCCAACCACTTCTTGAATGTGCCGCAGAGCCACGTTAGCATCCGCCTTGGACTCATTGAGTCCAAGGAACCTCTGCGGTGTTCGATACGGAACAAGTGCGTTAACCCTACAAATATGGTTTATGGAAGCTAGCTTCATTTGGCCGCGCGTCTGTTCGTGATTTGGCTTCGGCTGGTCCGGATGACGCAACCTAGGTTGGCGGCTTCCCCCTAGACTTCCGGGTTTATAAACAGCGGTCTCGACCGGCACAGGCGGAGGTTTCCTTTTCTTCTTTTCTCGCGCGATCACTTGCGCGGGACCTGTCAGCTCGGGCGGTTTGCGATTCGTCGTCCCTTCGAGCGACAGACTGACGATGTTTCTGCGAGGCCCGTGCATTCATGGCTCTGTTCGATCGGCTGGAAGCAGAGCATCGCGAGGCCGTCCGTCCGCTGGCGGCTCGCATGAGACCGCGTTCGCTCGACGAGTTCGTCGGGCAACAGCACTTTCTCGGCCCGGGCAAGCTGCTGCGACGACTGCTGGAGTCGGACCGAGTCTGTTCGGTGGTGTTCTACGGACCACCGGGAACCGGCAAGACCTCACTGGCCGAACTGATTGCGAAGCACACTCAACGCACGTTTCGATCACTCAATGCGGCGGCTTCCGGAGTGAAGGAACTGCGTGAGGTTCTTGATCGGGCGCGAGACGATATTGCGTCCGGTGGCCAACGCACGGTGCTGTTCATTGATGAGTTGCATCACTTCAACAAGCAACAGCAGAACGTCTTGCTCCCTGATGTCGAAGAGGGAGTCGTGGCCCTCGTCGCGGCGACAACGGCGAACCCGTTCTTCGCTTTGATCTCGCCGTTGCTCAGCCGTAGCCAAATCTTTGAACTGCAACCGCTCACCGTGGACGACATCGCGGCGCTGCTGTATCGCGCGCTGCAGGACTCGGTGCGAGGACTTGGGCATCACAAAGTCACCGTCACGCCCGAGGCCATTCAGTTCCTGGCCACGATCTGCGACGGAGATGCGCGACGCGCGCTGTCGGCGTTGGAGATCGGCGTGCTGTCGCTGGCGGACAACAACAGGACGCTCGACTTGGCGACTGCGGAAGAGTCCATTCAAAAGAAGTCGATCCGCTACGACGCCGATGGTGACGAGCACTACGACGCGGCGAGTGCTCTCATCAAGAGTATTCGTGGGAGCGACCCTGATGCCGCAATCTATTGGATGGCGCGAATGCTCGCGGCGGGAGAAGACCCTCGGTTTCTCGCACGGCGCATCGTGATTTCGGCGGCGGAGGACATCGGTAACGCGGACCCGCAAGGACTGATTCTCGCACAGGCCGCCGCCGCCGCGACCGAGTTCATCGGTCTCCCCGAATGCCGTATCCCACTGGCTCAAGCGGTGACGTACTTGGCTCTCGCGCCGAAGTCGAACGCCGCCTACAAGGCGATCGACGCGGCAATGGACGACGTGAAGCACCAGCGTACTCTGCCTGTCCCGGTTCATCTGCGTGACCGACATTACTCGGGCGCGAAACGCCTTGGTCATGGCGACGGATATGAATACCCACACGATGCGGCCGATGGCTGGGTGGCGCAGGACTATCTCGGCGTTGAAGTCCGCTACTACGAGCCGGTCGAGCGCGGGCACGAGTTGCAAATGAAACAGCGTTTGGAAGAACTCCGCTCGCGGCGTCAAACGCCTCCGCCATCGGAATGATTCCACTCGCGGGGGAGGGCGAGACATTTTCCTCGTTTCACCGCGCGGGCCGAAAGAAACACAAATTCGCAATCCGTAGTAACGTCGATCGAGACGCAGATGAACAAACTTCCTAAAGACATCGCCCAGCTCGTGGACAATCTCTGTCGTGCAGGAGATCGATTGGCTGAGGTCGATCAATTCGACGATGCCATCAAAAAGTACCAGGCCGCGTGGGATTTGCTTCCTGCGCCGCCGCAGCAATGGCCAGCGGCAGCGTGGATCTTGTTGTCCGTCGGCGACGCCTATTTCTGGCTGAAGGACTTCAATAACGGAGCCACGTTCCTGCTCGAAGCACTCGACTGCCCGAACGGTGACGGTAATCCGTACCTGTTCCTGCGTCTCGGACAATGCCTGCTGGAATTGGGGCGTCTCGACGAGTCCGCCAACGCTTTTGAAGAGGCTTTTCGTTTGGGAGGCAACGAACTGTTTGATGGTGAGAACCCAAGGTACTTGCAGTTCGTACAGACGAAACTTCGCCTGATGAACATCAAGCAACCGACCGGCCGCTTCAACCGCCCGTTGAAGTAGCGGCTTAAGATCGGCGCATCAATCACGATCATGATTCACGTATCGATCCTGACACGATCCGTTGGAAGCATTACCGACAAGGCGGCGTACCGTCATGACAACGGCACCACTCCGGATCAGCTTCTCGACACTCGCGTGCCCCGACTGGACATGGAACGATTTGCTGCGATACGGACCGGCCTTCGGGTACGATGGCGTCGAAGTGCGGCTGCTGGCACGCGAGACCGATTTGTTGGTTGTTCCTGATCTCCAACCAAGTCAACTCTCTGTAAGAAGCCGCGAGCTTTCAGAGTCTGGCTTCCGCGTGGCCGGGCTGGCATCGTCCGTTCGCTTTGATCAAGACACCGCTGCCGCGCGGGCCGAGCAGTCCGAGATCGGTCGTCGTTACATCGATCTCTGCGTGGCACTCGGCGGCGAGTTCATTCGTGTCTTCGGCGACACACTTCCGGCCAACGATGACGCTCGTTCACAAACGATGTGGCAGATCGCCGAGGGACTGATCGCACTCGGTGAAGCAGCCGCCCCGGCAGGCATTCAAATCCTGCTCGAAACGCATGGTGACTTCTCGGCGTCACCACCGTGCGAAGAGTTGATGCGGCGCGTCAATCATCCGTCGGTTGGACTCGTCTGGGACACGCATCATCCGTGGCGGTTTCATGGTGAACGAGTGGGCGACACCTGGGAGCGATTGCGCCCTTGGGCGCGACACACGCATTGGAAGGATTCGATCACGTTGCCCACTCGCGAAGAAACAGTCGAGACCGCTGCTGCCGCACATGCTGCCAGCAGTCTGATGAGTGGGCATTTTCACGCCGACTATGTTCTGTTTGGCGGCGGTGAATTCCCGGCCGTTGAGTGCCTGCGGCTGTTGCTCGACGCGGGCTACACCGGCTGGCACTCACTCGAATGGGAAAAGATGTGGCACCCGCAGTTGCACGGCCCCGACATCGCGCTGCCACTCTTCCCAAAGAAACTACGCGAGGTCGCGCTGCTGGCGGCGATGCCTCGCTGACCCCTTGAAGCCTGATGCGCAAGCGAAGATACGAGGAGTTGTTGTTTTCTGGCCGTGCGCAAGACAACGGCTCGTCCCTCCTTTGGCCTGCTTGACGATTGCGATCTTCCTGTGCTGCGTGGAGCTTTCGCTCACAACATTCTCTCATTGTCGTAGCACGCGCCCGGCGTGCCCGGCGGCTTTGAACGCTGCCACGGTTCGATCGAACGCCGCATCATTGGCACCAACCAGCGTGAGATGCTTCGGGGCGAGCAGGCCCAGGGCGTCGGGGATGTCGAGGACTTTCATGACTCCCAAGAACTGAGGCCCTTCACGGTGTGAGGCGGGCGGATCGACCACGACCGCCTCGGCGATGCTCGTCTCGTTGAGAGCCGCGTAGGCACCGAGAACTCCCGCACGGCCCTTGCCGACGACGGCAATCGTTCGTTCGGCGGCATCACTTTCGTGCAACCACCGCGATACGGCCTGGATGTCCCACACGCGGCCCGCATCGACGGTGCGGCCGAGCAGGGCGTGAGCGCGTTCGACGTAGTTCGGCGGGTTCTTCTGAGTCCACTTCAGTGTCTCACCGCAGCCGCGAGAAGACAGCACTGCCACTGACTGGCCGAGCGGAATAATCTCCTTCGTCCAGTCGGGCAACACTCCTTCCGGATCATCTGCATTGAGGACCACCACCCAAATCCTTGCCGATTGGTTAGCGGCGGTCTTCGGTCCCCGCTTCGCTTCGTGCTGTTTGAGCATCACGAGAACTTCGTCTTCCGTTCGCAACAACATTGGCTTGTTGACGGACTTGTCGGAGGCTGCTTCCGTGCTTGCCGAGTCTTCGACCAGCGAGGCCGAGGGCACTTGGTCGGGCCACTCGCGGAAGACTCGCTCGGACAAGCCGTCTCGCAGCGACTTGGACCATGCGGAATACTCGGCCTTGTTCGTCGGAGTCGATGGCTTCGCGAGGGTCACGAAGGTCTCATCGATCTTGTCGTTGAGGCTGTCCTTCGGCAGATCGGCATCCTCGGGGAAGACACGCAGCTCTTTGCCCTCAATCTTCGGCAGCGGTGGCTCATTCACTTCGGCGTTGTCGTTTTTGAGATGCCTGTTGATCCAGCGATAGGCCATCAAACGCAGCTCGACGTTGTCGCTGTGGCCGCCCGGTGTGACGCCGATGTCGAACAGTTCGCCCGGCTTTTTCTCGTACCACCGATAAAGGTGGGCGAGCCGGTCGCGAATCCGCTCGTTGGCGGGCATGGGGAAGATCGGGTCGTAGCCCGAGTTCTCGAACAGCATCGCGCGGGGAGCGATCAGCGCGGCAATGGTCGACCATTCCCAGCGATAGTTGTTGTAGAGGAACATGCAATCGCAATGGCCGTTGCACACCTTGTCGGTCACGTAACTTTCGAGGTCACTCATCCCACTGACCGGGACAGCCACCTTTACTCGTTCGTCGGCCGCCGCGATCCAGAAGGTCGCCGCACCACCGCCGCTGATCCCGGTGACCGCGATCTGGTCGGGATCGATCTCCGGTCGCGAGACGAGGTAGTCGATCGCCCTCACGCCGTTCCAGCACTCGATACCCGCCGACGTGTAGCCGTGCGAATGCCACCACCAGCGGTTCTCTTTGTACGTGCCGTGATGAATCCCCGCGACCTCACCCAGTTGCAGCGTGTCGATGATCAGGCACGCATAGCCGTGCGTCGCGAACCACATCCCATGATGTTGAAACGCCGTCTTGTTGCCGTCGCGTCCCTGGCCCGAATGTCCGCAGACATACAGCACGGCCGGCAATTTTCCTTCGATCTTATTCGGCAGGTAGAGATTGCCGGTCACATACAGTCCCGGCTTGCTCTGGAAGTGAACCTTCTCGACGCGAAACGCATCCCGCTCGACGGTCCCCGTCACCTTCGCGTTCAGTGGCGTCCGCTCCGGCAATGGCCACAGTCCGAGCATGTCGAAGAACTGCTGTTTGAGTTCCCCCCGTTTGGCTTCCCACTCTGCTTTCGAGTTGGCTCCCTCGTGAATTCGCTCGCTCAGCCGAGCCGCGTCTTGGATCAGATGGCTTTCGATGACTGCGTCTCCGAACCGAGACTCAGTCGGTTTCGTTTGAGCCGCAGCCTCGAGGGCGGTGAACATCAACAGAGCGATCAGAAGTCGCGACACTCGCATGGTGAATCTCCGGAAGTGGCTGAAAGGCGGACAGTAGGGAAGATATACATCACGCGGTCATCAATGATGACATTCTTGGTGAGCCGGGCGGCGTCAACTCAATGGCACTCACATTGGAGATGGCGAATCAGCCGGAACGTGCTCGCGTCTGGTTCTCGATGAATTTGAAAACCGGACGCGAGCGCGTTCCGGCTCAGAACCTAAAGTCCGGGGCTGACGCCGTCCGGCTCACCAAAACTCTAATTGGAGAAACGTCTCATCGAAGGCTGCGCGAGGTATAGACGAGGGCCGTTCCACTTGGGCCTCTTGTCACTGGGGAGCGTCCGAACTTGGCGACAAGGATTTCTTCTTGGCTTGGTTGTGTTGCCACACTTCCCACATCGGCGGAACGAGCGAAAGCAAGACGATGGCGACCATCACCAATTCAAAGTTCTTTTGTACAAATTCAAACCGACCAAACCCGTATCCCATCAATGTAAATAACAACACCCAGATGACGCCGCCGGTCACGTTGTAGAGAGCGAATCGCCGGTAATCCATGGCCCCGATTCCAGCCATGAAGGGAGCGAAGGTTCGCACGATGGGAACGAACCGAGCCACGATGATCGTCCGGCTGCCATACTTGTCGAAGTACTTCTGCGTGTACTCGAAGTGCCATTGCTTGAGGAATGGGATCGCACCGCTGAAGGCCCGTTTGCCGATCCAGCGGCCGAGCGTGTAGTTCACTGCGTCGCCGAGAATTGCCGCGAGACACAGCATCGGCAGCAACCATTCCAGCTTCAGAGTGCCGTCCGCCGCGAAGGCCCCGGCCGCAAAGAGGAGCGAGTCACCAGGCAGGAAGGGCGTCACCACGAGACCCGTTTCGCAGAAGATCACCGCGAACAAAATCCAATGCGTCCAAGCTCCGTAGGTCGCGACAACTTTCTTGAGTTCATCGTCGAGTTTGAACAACAGGTCGAAGCTCCACCAGAACAACTCGACCAGCATGTGCAGCCACTGAGTCAGCATCTCCATCGCAGTGATCGTCCTTGATTGCGTGAGGTTGTCGGGCTGATTTGTGACCCGTCCGAGTTGGTTTCTTCATTAACGTGACCGACAAAAGTCCGAATCAGGTGAGTGAAGGCCGTAGTCCGGACCAAGGGGTCCGGACTACGTTGACGACTTCTGTCGGAAACGTCTTCATTGAGATCATTCAGGACGGGGTTGTGTGTACACGAGCAAACGGTCGTTTCATTTAGCAGGTGTTTGTGAACCGGTCGCTGTCGGATCGACAGGAACTACGGCGGCGGGCGGATTTGTCAGCCCAAGTTGCTTGATCAGCTTGGGGACTTCGGCGATCGAAGTTGCAATCGCCGCCACCGAGAAGAACAGGCCGGCAACGCTCAGCCCAACGCAACGCATTAGACCCGGCTTGATCTCGCGTGGCAGGAGCGTGCGATTGACGACCACCACATGCCAGCAACTGAACCCAAGAGCGAAGTTGTAGAGCATCCCCGAGAACGTGAGCAGCGCGTCTGCCTTCACGAAGTTCAACATCACGATGCCGCAGACCGCGTAGACACAGAGCACGCCGAAATAGAGTTTGCCGATGTGCTTGGTGTCCCATTTCTGAAGCGACGGAAGCGCCGTCCAACAGACATCGACCCAGCGTCGGAGCACGCCATCCGCAGTCGAGGCCATGCTCGTCGCGAGCACGAGCAGTCCGCAGAACATCGTCATGAACCAGAAGATCGGCCCGAAGAATGGCCCAGCCGCTTCTTGAACTCCACCTGCCGTCATCGCCGCCGCGAGGTTCTTATCGGCGAGAACGGTGCCTCGTTCGAGGAACTGCACTGAGAGCATGCTCGGCAACGCGATTCCGATAAAGCAGGCGGGCATCCAGATCCAAAGCTGCTCGCGCTGAACGTGTCCAAGCCACCCCTTCCATCTCACGAGCGATTCCTGAGTCACTTTGAAAACCATCCCGACGTGAGACAGTTCAATCGCGTGGCCACCGACGACGCTGGGGATCGCGCCGACGTGTTTGCCCATTCCCCAACCTTGCTCGCGTGTGAAGTTGCTGATCGGCGTGTTGGTGAGTCCACCATTCCCCGAAATCGCCACCATCGAACCGAGCAGTCCGATGACGGTCATGTCGATGATCGGCCAGCCGCGCCCTCCAAACAGGGACGAAAATACGTTGTCTGTGTTCGGCCCCAGTTCAGGCTCGCCAGCATCGCGGATGCCATTGTTGTTGGCATCGCCAGCACGCTGAATTGGAACCGTTCCGACTTGAAAGAATCCGCCGCCGATCTCGGCCCACGTCGCGGGCTTGGAATAGAAGACGGCCAGCATCATGAGAAAGCCGAGTACGACGACCAGCTTGAAAGTCATGATCGCCTTGAGTGAGTTGTAGACCTTGCCACCCACGAGCAGCGGCAACAGGACTCCCAGAAATATGAAACAGGCCAAGATGGTCTGAAGCGTCGCGTCGGGAATACTCGTTCCCACAATCTTGAGAAACGATTCGGGAGGAGCCGTGGCGGATAGGTTGGGCATCCGCTGCAAGATCATTCCGGCGAGTGGGATCGCGGCACTTGACGCGAGGTATGGCAGAAACGATCCACAGTCGAGAACGAGATAAATGCACAGCCAGAACATTGGCCCCGGTAGTGTTCGGAACTTGCCCGTGAAGATTGGCTCACCCGTGTAGAGCGCGTAACGGCTGATCTCGATGTTGTAGAGTACCTGCCCGAGAATGCTGAACGCCGACAGCCACAGCAGCGCTGGCCCGAAGCGAGCCGTAACCTGCGGGCCGGTCAACCATTCACCACCGCCGATCGCGGCGGCCGCCATGACGACGCTGGGGCCAATGATTGCAGTCCAGTTTTTCCAGCGAAAAACGGGAGACTCGGGCAACTCGCCACCATCCCAGCGAGGCATCTGTTGAGCGCCGGGATGTGGCGGGAAGTCTTGCGTCATTTCGGCAGCCGATGCGGGCGAATCATTCATGGTGTGCAATCACAAGAGCGGTAGCGCATGGAGGAAAGTCTGACCCTAAGAATCCAGTCCAAGAATAATGTCGCGGATTGCCTTGTCCCCTCGCCCCGGCTTTGCGGGGAGAGGGTTAGGGTGAGGGGGCTTTTCCGGTCAACTGCAAAACACGGAGTTGTTCTTGAACAGGCACTAAGTAAGGGCCTTCGACGAACCGCCGATGGTAGCCGCTGGTTCTTTCCGATGCGAGCAAACGCGACGTGCTGGCGTCACTCTGGGTGCAGTCGTCAATTGGTGGTCATTGCGTCAAGAATCTCAGTCAGGGAATGACTGAGCTACGTAGGCGAGTCATTCCATGACTCGCATTCCGCCCTTGTGAGACCTCACACAGGAAAAACCGGGCTGATTTACAGGGGGTTGCCGTTGACCACCAATGAACGACTGCACCCCGTCACCCTCACACCAACCCGAAACGTGAGCGAGGATGCTCCGTTCACATCTCTCGCACTCCTCGCTCACGTTTCGGGTTGGTGTGCGACGCCTCTCAATCAAGCAGTGCCGCACGGATCGCGTACAACAACTCAGTCTGTCTCGCGTTGACGGGGACCGCGGTTCCTACAGGCGGCACACGCGGGATGAGTCGCTCAATGAGCTGACGCTGCAATTCGGGGATGCCCTCGCCGGTCGCGGACGACACACGCACGATCCGTTGCGGCAACCGCTCGAACCATTGATCGGGCCAGCGCTCGGGCAGGTCCACTTTATGAGCAACCACGATCGCATCGGGCCACTCGGCGAGTAGTTGTTCGTCGTCTGCGGACGGCGGCTCACTCACATCAACCAACACGATGCGCAGGTCGGCTGTTGCCAGTCTTTGCCGGGCGAGCGCGATCCCGGCGGCTTCGAGTTCCTCTGCGGTGTCGCGCAGTCCCGCCGTGTCGATCAGTCGGACGGGCCAGCCTTCAAACGCGGTGTCGGCCGTCACGGCATCGCGCGTCGTTCCTGGTTGATCGAAGACGATGGCCCGCTCGTATCCCAACAGGCGATTGATGAGGCTCGACTTTCCCACGTTCGGCAGGCCGGTCAACACGACGTTCCAAGGCTGGGTCAGATGCAGTCCGAAGTCCGCCCACGACAGCAGGGCTTCCGTCTGTGCGAGTAATTCCTGACGTGATGAAGCGGCCCGCGCTGGTAACGCAGCATTGTCTCGCGACGAAGCGGCAGCAGGCGGTGGAGACTCAATTCGCTCGAAGGCCCTGCGCAACAAGCCCGTCGATTGTTCCAGCAGGATTTCGGCAGTGCGTTCCGTGGTCGCGCGGCTCAGGGCGTCGAGGCATTCCACGTCCAACAACTCGATGCCAGAGAGTCGCTGCTGTTGCCAACTGACGATGGTGCAGCCAACCTGCTGTTGCAAGTCGTTGAGAATACGTCGCACGGCTGCGTCCCCACCGTGACAGTGAATCTCCAAGGTTTCGTCGGTAAGGCGACTCACAACAATGTCTTCGGTCGCGCCCCGGCCCCACTGGCCGAATGCGATCCGACGCGGCACCTGGGCCATCAATGATCGACCATTCGCCGCAAGAAAGAGCGGTGCCACTTGGTCGAACTGTGCGAGGTCGCCCGCCACTCGAATCGTTGCCACCGCTCCACGCCCCAGCGGAGTGAGGACTGCTGCCGTGAACTGGTTCATTAACGTCGGTCCCTCGGTCTTGCTCATCCCACTGAGATCGCCCAACAACGAACGGCGACTCGATCCTCACGGCTGCTCCACGCACAGGGTCGCAGCCATTTCCACTCTCGCACGGTTTCTGTGATCCTGCTAGGCTCCGCCCCGCTGTCTGTGGCGCTCGCAACCTTGGATTGAAGCCGTTTCCAGAGTACCGACACGACGGGTTGAATGACTCGCGCAGGACTCCAATGGCTCCGTGTTCTCTCGATAAATCGTTTGCGGCCCGCGTTTAATCTTGCCCGTTAAGAGGAATCGCGTCGAGTGACCATGCCTTCCCCCAGTTTGCCCGGTGATCCTGTTCGCCCCGTGCCGACATCTCCGGCCAAGGCAGTCCCGACGAAGCCCAATGCACGCGGCCTGCTCTGCATTTGGCATGGAGCGGGGCTGGGGTACTGGCTGTGGCTGTTGGCGAGTCGTCCACCAATCAGTTGGCGGCAGTGGCTGAGGATTGCGTCCATCACGGCACTCGCCCCGCTGAATTCGCTGAGCAATTTTCTGGAGTGGGTTGTCTACGGTCGTCGGATTGCCAGACAGAAGATCGAGCATCCGCCGATCTTCATCCTTGGTCACTGGCGCAGCGGCACGACGCTGCTGCACAACTTGATGACGCTCGATCCGGGGCTGACCTATTCCAACCTCTTTCAATGTGTCGCACCCGACAACTTCCTGCTGACGGAATCGTGGGTCACGCATCTGACGCGCTGGACACTCTCGAAGACCCGGCCGATGGACAACATGGCCAACGATTGGGCGCTCCCTCAAGAAGACGAAATGGCGTTGGTATTGATGACGAAGATGTCACCGTACCTCATGCTGGCTCATCAAAATGACCCGACTAAGTACGAACGTTTTTTCGACATGACGGACCTCACGCCAGCAGAACGACAGCACTGGCAGTCTGCTTTCCTAAGATTCATGAAGAAGCTGACGATGCGGGCCAACAAGCCAATCGTTTTGAAGTCACCGCCGCACACGTACCGTATTCCGCTGTTGCTGGAAATGTTTCCAGACGCGAAGTTCATTTACATCTGTCGCGAGCCGTACGCCGTCTTCAATTCGGGTGTCCATCTGCGTCGAACACTGTTCCTCGAAAACGGCCTCGGTGAACCTTATTACGACTCGCTCGAAGATGATGTCCTGCGCACGTACACGCATTGCTTCGAGCGGTACGAAAGCACCAAGCATCTGATTCCTGCGGGCCAACTGCATGAGATCCGGTTCGAAGACCTAGAAGCCGATCCGCTCGGGCAGATCAGGCTCGTGTATGAGAAGCTCGGCTTGGCTGGCTGGCCGCTGGTGGAACCTCAAATCCAGCAGCAACTTCCCGAGCTGTTGAAGTACAAAAAGAACAAGTTCCAAATGGACGAGGCTCTGATGCGGCGCGTCTATGAATCTTGGAAGCCGTCGTTCGACTTGTACGGATACCCCAGCCGCCTGCCAGAAGACGAAAAGCCTGCGTCTCAAAGTTGACAATACTCCGGCCATTGAGATCGTGATGTTCACTCATCGTCGATGACCTCTGCGGCACGGCTTGCCGGTGTGCGGTCGCTTTGCCGTTTCGCAGCAATTTCTCTGGCTCAGAACTCGCGGACCGGTCTAGGCGAGACTGCGTGGCGAAACTATGTTCGCTGCCCGTGATGACGACCAACGGTGGTCCATCGCCCAACGAGGACTTCGGCCGATGCGTGCGTACCGAAACATTCTGTGTCTGACCGTGCTGAGCATCACGATGTGCGGCTGCGCCAATTTGTGGCACGACCTGCAACCGCATCGCATGCACCGCATCAATCGCGTACCGCCACCATCGTGGGATCCCGAGTTCTCGCAGACTTCAGCATCGTCGGCATTGAATCTTGTCCGACACGACCGTTCCGCAACGCCATCGCGGCTCTCCGTGAACCAAGCGGATGTCATCCTTGCCCGTGGTCAGGACTCGCGGTGAGTCGCGTTCGTTAAGGAATGGGGCCGCAATAGCTTCTCGAAGTGAAGCGCCCTGCGGCTGATCGAGAAGTCCAAGAATCACTCCGTCGTTTGTCGCCTTTCGTTCCGCGAAAGGGCGTTTTTTCGCGGAGCGAAAGACGACAATTTTCTTGGCCGGGTTCTTTACGACTCGAACAGTCGTCGGATGCTCTCGATCCGATTGCGGTTCGCGCCAAGGTCCGAATGACCGACGCGCGACGTCGAGCGGACGTGAATCACCGCTGCGGTCTCATCGAGTAGAAACTCGACATCGTCCACAAATCGCAGGAGTGGTGTCGTGAACTCCACATGCAGATAAATCGAGTCGTTCGTGACGATTCGCGTGCGAGGGAGCTGTGTCAGAACCGTAGCCAGTCGCTGCCAAGCTTGGCGCGGTGTCCCCACGAACCTCAACGGTTCGATCTGGTGAGCGACATCGTCATCCTGCGAGCAAACACAGTTCGGTGAGGCCGGGCATGGCGAGAGCCTGCCGTCATCACGTCGCTCGACTTTGTTGGGCGTCCAGAGCATGAACATCACTCTCACGAGCAGCACGATCAGAACCAAGCACGCCAAACGTGTCGCCACGAGACGGCGGGATTTGCTTCCGGTTGCGGTGTTGGTTTCAAAAGGGCCTTGAGAAGCATCCACCGTCAAATCCAGTCTGTCACGGGAGGGATTTCCAGATTCAGAGGAGACATACCGAAGACGGGTGAGGCTGGCACATTTCAGACTCACCCGAAGCGTGAGCGAGGACGTGAGTTGACTCCTCGCTCACGCTTCGGGTGAGTGTCAGCTTCTCCCGTGTGCGGTATAGGAGTGGGTTCGGTCACGGCATCTTCGCCAAGGCGCGGTGGATCGCAGCCTCAATGGATTGGTGAGAGTCTCCACCAGCTCCCATGATGATGTCTTCGATCACGTTCTTGCGGTCGATGATTGTGACATGCGGGATCGAATCGGCCTCGAGAAGTTGAAGCGTCCGACTGGCTCCGTAACCGTTGGGCCAATTGATCTTGGTGACGGACAAAAACTGTTTGCTTTTGGCGAGCGTTTCGGAGCTTTCACTCGTCAGCCCAAGAAACACAACTCCCTGCTCGCGGTACTTCTGTTCGAGGGCAATCATGTCGGGGGCGGCCATGCGGCACGGGCCGCACCACCACGCCCACGCATCGACGACGACAACCTTGCCTCGCAGTTCTTCGGCCGTCGGTCCCGGCCCGTTCAGCCAACCTTCGACTTCGAGCTTCGGCGCCTGTGTGCCGACCAGGCGCGAAGTTGACCTTGCTGACGGGATCGACTGTTTGAGCATCGAGGCAAACCCAATTGCGAGGGCCGCTACGATCACGATG
This sequence comes from Schlesneria sp., assembly GCA_043749505.1. Classification (GTDB taxonomy): domain Bacteria; phylum Planctomycetota; class Planctomycetia; order Planctomycetales; family Planctomycetaceae; genus Schlesneria. The sequence goes on from JAYVDI010000222.1 coordinate 26,972, forward strand.
CCGATCAACAATGAGCGGCCACGCGACGGAGGCGGCTCGGAAACGGTGTCGTATTGAAAGCCTGACATGGTCGTCTGTGGTTCCTGTTTTGGAGCGTGGCCACTGCTGTAGGACGGGCACTCTTGCCCATCTTGGAAAACGACGGGCAAGAGTGCCCGTCCTGCAGCGCGGCGACAATTGTCTCTGCGCTAATTCTCAACTGGCGGCATACTCTAACGTTGAACGATTCGTTCACAACGCGCGTGACATCGCGGTTTCGGCTCCGCCTTCACTCTCAGCGAAGTCCGGCTTAGCTTTGTTAGCCGGACTTCCCGCCAAAACGATGCTCCGTCGCAGGAAGTCCGGCTTTAGGAAAAGCCGGACTTCGCAGCATTTCACTCTCGCAGAGACTCGCTTCTCAAACGGCGGGACTTTCGAGATAGTTCTGCCCACTTCGAGGTCTGCGAGCATGCGGGCCGCTTTCACGGAGTCGATGATCGCAGGGATGCACCGTAACGCTGGAATCAAAGATGACTGACTCTTCAATCGACCACACTCCCCACTCCTCTGAGAGCACAAGCTCTAGGGAAGCGGGTGATCGGCCGAGTGAAATTCCTTCGCCCACGGAGGGGTCTCAACCGGCTGCCGCCTCCGACCAACAGATCGCCGACGAACTGAACCGGGCCGAGTGGATGAATGATCGTCCGCAAGCACTCACGCCTCACGGATCGATTGGATCGACGAGCTTTCTTTGCCTGATGGCCGTCCAGTTTTTGACGGTCCTTAACGACAACACGTTTAAGTGGATGGCGGTCGCGATCGCGAAGCCCGTACTCGGTGCGACAGTCGCGTTGTCGCTCGGCATGGCCTTGTTCACGATCCCGTTTGTGTTGCTCGCCGTCCCAGCGGGGTATCTCGCCGATCGCTTCTCGAAGACGCGGGTCATTCGCGTCTGCAAGATCGCCGAGATCATCATCATGCTGCTCGGGTTCGCGGCCATTCTGTCGGACCAGATCAAGATGTTGATGGGAGTGGTCTTCCTGACAGGGGCAATGGCCGCATTGTTCTCGCCCTCAAAGTCAGGCTGCATTCCCGAGCAAGTCGAAGAGTCTCAATTGTCGAAGGCCAACGGTTTGATGGGCCTGATGACGGTTGTTCCTGCCGCGTTCGGGTTGCTGTTGGGATACCAGTTGGCCAGTTGGATTCAACCGACCTCGGATTCAATCATCACCGTCGCTTCGAGTCTGCCTGCTGTGGTGACCGTGTTGGCGATCGCGGTGGTCGGCTGGCTGCTCAGTTTGGGAATCCGTCCGCTGCCTGCGGCCGACGCCACGCTGCGGATGCCTCGAAACCCGTGGGCTGAGACGCTCGCGTCCCTCCGTCATTTGGAGAGCGATCGTCCGCTGCTGCGAGCCGCGCTGGGGATCGCCTTCTTTTGGACGTTGTCGTCGCTGGCACTCACAAACATGGACCAGTTGGGTGATGTGGACCTCAAGCTGTCGTCGAACTCGATTGGTTGGCTTGGCATGTCTCTAGTGCTGGGCGTGGGAATCGGCAGCATGTTGGCGGGCTGGTGGTCGAATGGGCATGTCGAATTGGGGATCGTGCCGCTCGGTGCGTTGGGGATCGCGTTCTGGTCGATGATGCTTTGCGTGGCCGGTTGGTACGGCGACACCTCCCCCGATTTCGCATTCATTGCTTCGTGCGTTTCGCTGTTCGCGTTGGGGACCTGTGCGGGACTGTTCGATGTGCCGCTTGAATCCTATTTGCAGCAACGGGCGGAGCCGAGTCATCTCGGGCAGGTGGTCTCGGCGACGAATTTCCTCGCGTTCTCGGGAATGCTGGGTGTGACCGGGCTGTATTACGTGTTGAGGAACATGCTGGGATTGTCGCCCAGTTTCATCTTTATGCTCGCCGGTTTGGGGACGATCCCCGTCGCCGTCTACATCATCTGGCTGCTGCCCGGTGCGACGATCCGTTTCACGGTCTGGTTGCTCAGCCACACGATCTATCGAGTCCGCGTGTACGGTCTCGAAAATATTCCGAAGACCGGCGCGGCGATGATCACGCCGAATCACGTTTCGTTCATCGACGGCATCATGCTGATGATGCACATCCCACGACTGACGCGGTTCATCGTCTATGCCGACTTCGTCAACAACCCCAAGCTAAACTGGCTGGCTCGGATTTACGAAGTCATCCCGATCAAAGCGGATGGCGGGCCGAAGTCGCTTATTCAGTCATTGCGAATCGCGCGCGAGGCCCTCAACACCGGTAGTCTCGTCTGCATCTTTCCCGAGGGACAACTGACCCGCACCGGACAGCTTCAGGCCTTTCAGCCGGGGATGCTCAAGATTCTGCAGGGGACCGGCGCACCGATCATTCCCGTTTACTTGCACGGTCTGTGGGGCAGCAGCTTCAGTTTTCGCGGCGGCGCGTTCTTCAAGAAGCGGCTGCGCCTCTGGCCGTATCCGGTGTCGATTCATTTTGGCCAACCGATCCCGCAACCGAAAAGTGCCGATGAAGTCCGTTTCGCCGTTCAAGAATTGGGAGCCGATGCTGTGGAAATCGACAAGCCACGAGAACTGACACCCGCCCGCCATTTCATTCGCTCCTGCAAAAAGACGCTGAAAAAGGTCCGCATGGCCGACTCGGCCGGAACCGAACTAACTGGCGGTCGATTGCTGACATCGGTCCTCGCGCTGAGGAGCGTCTTGCTGCGAGACATCCTTGCGCCCGACGAGCAGCACGTTGGCATTCTGCTCCCGCCAACTGCAGGCTGTGCGCTGGCGAACCTCGCGGTGACATTGGCCGGTCGCGTCACAGTAAATCTCAACTACACGATGTCCGAGAAGGACATTAACTACTGCGTGAAGGACGCCGGGCTGATGCGAGTCATCACGAGTAAGAAGCTGCTCGAAAAGAAGCCGCTCAATCTCGATGTCCCGTTCGTGTTCCTCGAAGACGTGAAGGAACAGGTCCGCAGCGTGGACAAGTTGCTCGCGGCGATCGGCACTTACGTGCTGCCCGCCTCGATTTTGGAGTGGTGTCTCGGACTGACCCGCGTTCGCATGGATGACCCGATCACGACGATCTACACGTCGGGATCGACCGGCGAACCGAAGGGCGTGGTCCTCTCGCAACACAACATGTCGGCGACGGTCGATGGCGTCGATCAAGTCGTGCAGATCAAGGAGACCGACGTGATCCTCGGCGTGGTGCCGATCTTCCATTCGCTCGGCTACACCGCGACGTTGTGGCTGCCGATGATCCTGACTCCGAAGGTCGTCTATCACACCAATCCGCTCGATGCGCGCGAGATCGGCAAGCTGGCGCAGGACCACGGCGCGACGATCCTGTTCGGCACACCGACGTTCTTGCGCGGGTATCTCAAGCGGGTCGAGAAGGAGCAGTTCAACAAGCTCGATTTGGTCGTGGTCGGCGCGGAAAAACTCCCGGTCGATCTGGCTGAACAATTCCGCGACAAGTTCGGCATCCTCCCCTCCGAGGGCTACGGAACGACAGAGACCTCCGGCCCGGCGGCCGTCAACATTCCCGATCATCGTTGCGATGCGGTGACTCAAAAGGGAACGAAGCTTGGCACCGTCGGCAAGCCGCTGCCGGGGGTTGTCGCACGAGCCGTCGATCCTACGACGCGACAGCCGCTCGGCATGAACCAAGAGGGACTGATCGAGATCAAAGGCCCGTGCATCATGCTCGGCTACTGGAATCGTCCCGACAAAACAGCCGCAGTATTAAAAGATGGTTGGTACGACACCGGCGACATGGGGTTGGTCGATGGCGAAGGCTTCCTGCACATCACAGGGCGCATCAGCCGCTTCTCCAAGATCGGCGGAGAAATGGTCCCGCACCTCAAGATTGAAGAATGCCTGCTCAAAATCATGGATGATCCCGCAAACGCCGACGCTGGCATCCCGCTCGCCGTCACCGCTCTCCCCGACTCCAAAAAGGGAGAACGCCTGATCGTCCTGCATCGTCCGGTCAGCAAACCGGTCTCACAAATCGTGGACGAACTCGGCAGGTGCGACCTCCCCAATCTCTTTATCCCCTCGCAAGACAGCTTCATCGAAGTCACTGAGATCCCCGTCCTCGGTACCGGCAAGCTCGACCTCCGTGCCGTCAAACAACTCGCTCTGGAGCGTGTGAAAAGCTAACGAACGGGTCCGCGACAACTTCTCGAAGTAAAGCAAGCTGCAATCAGCCGCAGGGCGCTAGCCCCGGTTCAGAGGACACAAACCGGGGCTAGCGCTCTGCGG
>JAYVDI010000223.1:0-14243 GCA_043749505.1 Schlesneria sp.
GATCCGCAGATAGCTGGCCACTCCCACCGCCTTGCCGTGCGCCTTGTCGATGATGGCGAAGAACAAGGGATCACTCTTGGAAGCCGACTCGCTCAGCCAAGTGGAATAGTCTTCAAACGTGGCAAACGGCCCGTAGGGCAGATACGTCCAGTTTCGACCGTCCACGTCGAGGCTGTTGGCCTCATAGAGTTCGCGGGCGTGACGATCCGGGTCGAGAGCCTCCAACCGGCAAAAGACACCTTTCATCGTGTCACAAGACGGAAGTGCGGGCGGCTTCCAATCGGAAACCAACTGCCCCAGCGGCTGTCCCAATGGATTCGTCTCGTGCGGCATTCTCAGTACCTGGTGCTGCGGTGCTTCAGTGTCGCGGGATCGAAAACTGAAAAGAATTGGGTGGCAGGGTCGGAGTCTTCGACGGCCCTGATTGCGATGCAACGACGGGGCCATCGAAGACTCTGACCCCGCCACGCCACCGCTACATGCTTTCGTTAGCTAGCAACGACCTTGCCATCACTTGGGCTTGGCCACGCGGAAGGCGTTCAACTTGCTGCCTCTGATCGCGTCAGGGCGACCGGTCGCAACAAGAAGAAGTGGCGATCCGGCGTCTTTGCTCGTGGCCCAGCCGACTTCCGGAGTCATGCCCTGATCACTCACACTGGCGATAATCGCACCTTTTTCGATATCGACCACATGCACTTGCCCACCCCGCATTCCCACGGCCAACCACGATTTATCGAGAGCCACGTAGGCAGAGTCGATGTGCGGCTCCGTACCGGCAGGTAATTCCAGCGACCATTTCTTGGCACCATCACCAGAGAGCGCGGTAAGGATTGCGGTTTGGGGGTTTGCTCCCCCAGCGAGCGAAGAACCGGCAACTAGGACCGTTGCTGCTTTGTCCTTCTCTGACAGTTTCCCAACTCGAACCATGTTCGCGTAGAATCCTGCGTCAAGATCCTTACGCTTCTTACCGTCACTGCCAAAGACATGAACTTTCCCCGCGGCTGAAGTGGTCACGACTTGCGGCGCGCCCTCACCCCACACGTTCCCTGCGCAGACATGCCAGACGTTGCCGATAGCAGTTGATTTCCAGAGAAGCTGCCCCTGACTATCCAAGACGTGCAGACCGGTACCCCCGTTGTAACCGACGATCACCTCGTCCGAACCGTCGCCATCCAAGTCACTGGCCCAGACATCATCGATACCGGTAACGCGGGGATAACTCCACAGTTGCTTGCCGTCTAAGTCGTATGCTCTCAGGTCTCCACCCCAAGTGGTGAAGGTCAAGAGTGCCTTGCCCCCATCGCGGGACAGGTTGGCAAGACGCACGAACCCACCCTCTTTTGGAGGGATGTTGATCTCGCGCCGCTTCTTGCCCGTCAGATCGACTTCGACGCACTTCCCGCCTTGGTCGAGCGCGTAGATCACACCTTTGTTGCCATCACTGACAACACCGGTCCATGCCCCTTCCAAGGACCAAGCCTGCTCTAACCCTTTGAGAGCAGGGTCTTTCTCCTGTGCTTCGCTGGCATTGATGAGGAAAGCAGTGAGCGCCACAGCCAAGAAACAACCAAGCCACAAGTCGCGATGGAAAGTCATGATCTGAGTCCTCCGGTTGATCCCCAAATGGTCTAACAGTCAAGTGAGCCGCGCGCGGCCTAGTACGCATTGGCCGCTGGATTTTGCCCACGCGTGCCTCTGGCGAGGGACTTCGCTCGCCAGTGATCTTTGAAAACACTGGCGGCTCACAGCATCCGCCAGTGATACCCCGAATACAACCCAGCCGTTCGTCGGGGGAAGCCGGGGTCACACCGTTACGCGGCGATGGAATCCGGGCCACCTCCCTGGCGGTGGCGGGTGGTCAGGAGATGGATCGCGGCGGTCAGGCCGTGCAGGGCGTCGTCGATCTGCGCCGTCTCGTGCAGCACGCGCAGGTTGTCGGTCAGGCTCTGCTGCAAGCTGACGAGGTTGCCTTCGCTGTGGGAGATGTTTTGCAGCGTCCGGCCGATCTCCTTGAAGTCGTCTCTCAACAGACTGACGCTTTGCAGGGTCTTCTCGATGTTGGTCAGGTGCTGGTTCTGTCGGGTGTCGATCTGGGTCAGCAGGTTGACCAGACGAGTGTCGCTCTTGGTATCGAGCGCTTCGTGTCGCTGTTGCAGGACGTCGAGCGCCTTGGTCCAGGCAACTCCTTCCTGTTGCTGGCGGTCGTCGAACCGACGGAAGAGTGACTCCATGCTCTGCGTCCAGACGGCGACCTGACGATCCAGTGTCGATCCCATGATGCGCAGCGCGTCGTCGTTCGCCGATTGAACCATGCTCAGGAACGGCGTGAGATTCGCGTGTTTCACTTCGAAGCGATTGAGCAGTTCGCGTTCGATGAAGTGGTCTATAAAGCCGTCGAAACTGTGTTCGATCCGTTCGCAAACGAACAGTGCGAACATCATCGTCATGGCCGTGGCCAGTGCGACGGTGGTCGTGTTGAACGCTTCACCCATCTCGGACACGACGACGGGAAGCCGATCGGCCATCTCATCAAATGAGATACCGCTGAGTGCCGTGCCGAAGTGAACGACCGTTCCCAAGAACCCGAGGACCGGGCTGATGGCGATGATGAATCGCACGAGCGAATAGCGGGCGTGAGTCGTGTCTTCGCCCCGGCTGGACAGGTAGTTCAGATGCTCACGGTAGTCTTCAGCCGAACCGTTCTCAATCACGTAGCCCAGCGCTTGCGCGACGCGCTGTCCGATCTTAGATTCGATCAGCCAGAGCGGCTTGGCTTGAACTGTCTTCAGTAGCTCGTGCGCCTGAGCCACCGGTTCGCGACCGTTTCGCGGTGGCAACCACGTCTCGCGCAGAGCCATGCTCTCACGCGGGAATGAAAACGTCTTCAGGACGATGTCGGAGATCCCCCACAAGAACATCGCCACGATGACGTAATCGACGGGATGCTCGGTCGTGTAACGATGCAGCAGCGTGTCGTGCATCGAAGGCTGAAACACGATCCCGTAGAAGATCACCGTACTGGCCGCGCCAAGGATCAGCGACAAGTCCAGCTTCTTGAGGACGGCGGGTTTGAATTTGTTCAACATTGTGATCTCGATTCGTGGTGTCGTAGTCCGGACCCCTTGGTCCGGACGAAATGAGAGACGACGATTTCAAAGGGAAACGTCCGGACCAAGGGGTCCGGGCTACGACTCTCGGGGAGTGATTGCGGCCCCGCTCCTTACTGACTTGCCGACTTCGTGCCGCTGGGTGAGCCAGCGATGGGAACACCGTTCGGAAGCGGACGGGCTGCAACGGGGAAACCTTGTTCGTGAGCGAAGGCTTGGAGTTTGCGATAGATCGGGAAGCTGTCGGGATAGACCCAAAACGTCAGCGTCGTGTCGGGGTCTGCGCCGAGCAGTGATTCGTAAAAGCGAGAGCCTTGCGAGAGGGCGACTTGCTCCGTCTCACCCTTCAGATCCGGTTCGGGAACGACCTCCCATGAGGAGACACTGACGCGGTAGCCCCCCTGCCCGGCACGCAGGTCTTCGAGTCCACTCAACATCTCAACCCGCACGAGATAGCTCATGCTGAATCCTGCGAACGGGCCGACCTGCCCTTGATGTGAGCGGGTGCGAGTCAGCCAGTCCTTACGGCGTTCAATCTGGTCCTTCAGCTTCACAACCAAGACTTCGATCGGAACTTCGGCCACGCGGTTCTTGTCGAGCCGGTAATGCTTCTCTTTTCCAGAAACGGTGCGGCTGATCGGCGTGATGTGGTGCTTCAATGCTTCGACTGGCGGCGTCTTTTCTTCCAGAGCCTTCACCTGTGCCAAGAGCCGCGCCAATGTTTGTTTTGCCAACCGGAGGTCGGACAACTGTTCGGATGTTTGCTGTTTGGAAGCGTTCAGATCGAGCTGCCTCGTGGCGAGCAGATCGCGCGCGGTTTGGACTCGCTCGTTCAGTTCCGTCTGCTGTCGATGCTGGGCCGTCAATGTGTTGGCGAGATTCGCGTGGTCTCGTCGCAGAGAGGCGAGTTCAGCGTCGAGCTGCCGCGCCCGCTCAACCATCTCCGGTGGAGGAGCCAACTCGGGGAGTCGCAAAGGTTCGAGTTCCGATTCCGGCTCCAGTTCGAGCAGCGGTGGCGTTAAGTCGGGTTCGATCGCGGCCAACTCGGTCGCGGGTTCCGGTGAAATGGCCTCAGCAAGAACCGGCGGCAACTCCACGGGTGAGTCCAACGCAGTGGCAGCGATGTCGGGCGCCGGGTTCGGTTTCAGCGGCGGACGTGTGCGTACTCCCGCAATCACGATCAGGACGATCAAAATGCCGACGACGTTACAGATCACGTCCAAGAACGAACTGGAACTGAACTCTTCCTCTTCGCGATGACGACGGCTCATGGTGTCCCTCCTCGTGAGGCGTGCCATGTCATCGCGCAACGCAGGGTGTGTGGAGCAACGCGCAACACACCTTCTGCCTGCCAACTCACGAGGCGTGTTGCGCGTTGCTCCACACACCCGACACACATCCAAAGATCACTCATTGCGGCCTCCCCGTGTGACGCGCAAGGGCTTCGAGACGGGAGGAGTCGTTGGCGGAACGGCCTTATCAGCGGTCTCGGTTGCGTACTCTTTCGACGTGGAGAGTCCCGACTGCTCCGTGAGAGCGCGGGCTTGCTCGTAGTTCGGGTTCCCGCCTTTGGCGACGACGAATCGCAGGCTGGGCTTCCAGAAGAAACCTTGCGGCGGCTGCCCCCAGTCACGCGCTTGCAGATCGAGGACCGTCACGAGTCGCTCCAGCGTTTCCTGCTTGGACTCGCCGTCGCCCATGTGGATGGCGTGCTTGCCGCCCACGACGAGCCGCTTCGATTCCACGTCGATGCGCACTTCGCGTTCGAGTCCGATGGCGGCGTCAGCGGCCGAAAGTCCCCACCGTTTGTGCGAGAGCATTTCGGGTTCAATTGGCTTGTTGAGAGCAGACTTCTTCGAGCGCCGGTCGATCACGGGGACCGGCATTGGCCCCGTCGAACCCAGTCCAATGTCTAGAGGTGCTTCGCCGCGATCAGCTCCGACAGCAGCACCGGTCGCGGGGTGGAGGTCGTTCTCGTTCGCGAGCCGTTCGATGCCGGAGTCGCCGAGCGGAGGCGAGTTGCCGGATGCTTCTTTGCCGGACGTTTGACGACCTTGCTGGAACGCACCTCGTCGTCCCACATTGCCGTCGCCCGAAACAGACCGCCGAACACCCGAATCAGAACCGTTTGCAGCAGACTCATTCTCATCTCCTTCCGTAATGCGTTGCCCGGGAGCCAGCCCGTTCATTCCCTTGGCAACGGACTGTTGGCTGCCCTGCGATGTCGAACGCGGGTTCCTGCCCGCGAAGTTTTCAATCCGTTCCCAACTGCGTGACCCGACATCGTGGTCGTCGCCAGTCACGTCGGTGAGTTCAAAGCGATTTGTCGAACCACTACGAACGGTTGCGTCACGCGGACCTCCGGCGCTTCCGGTGGCTCCCGATCCGCCCTTACTCTCCGACCCACCCGTGCCGCGCGATCCGCTGCGGAAGGCATCGTTGCCGGAGCCACCACCTCGCAGAAAACCGCCAATCCCAGATCGCTTCGACGCGAACTCCTTGATCTGTGCCCGCTCGGCAAGCAGACGTTTGATGGCCGCTTCACACGCGGCTTTGGCGGCGGGATCGACCGGCGGTTGCTGAAGCTGTGTGTCCTCTTCAATCAACTCGTAACCGTGAGGTTGCTGGAGTGTCGCCAACATTTTGATGGCGATGTAGTACGCGACCGTGCCACTCGGGCGGACGAGCATCAGCACGTAAGGCTCGGGTTGGCGAGCGGGTTGAGGTTGCTTGAGGTTCCATGCCGTCCAGTAACTGACGAGCGAGTTCGATCCCGCCAGCAACGGATTGACGCGCGCCGTGAAACCTTCGAGATCGTCCGGTCGAATCATGATGTCTTCCGGCAAGAACCGCAGTCCGTCGGCCGTGCACTCGATCAGGATTGGGCGTCGCGACGTTCCGGACTGCGCATCGAACGGAACCACCATGAACTTGCTCTCTCCACCGGCGGCGGCGGCCTGCGCCGCTTGGAGCCGCTTCTGAACCGCCGCAATCTGTTGTTCAATCCGCTTGCGTTCCTGCGCGGTCGAATCGCCTCCGGTGGCAGCAGTCAACTCACCAGCCAATCCGTCGAGTTTCGCTTCCAGTTCTTGAACTTCATCTTGCAGCGTGGCAACGTGCCGTGCGGCGACGTCCTTTAAGCGGCGACGCTGTTCGAGTGACTTCGCGTGCTGATCGCGTTCTTGAGTGAGTGCGTTCGTTTTCTGACGCCACTCTGACAGCAACTCATTGAGTTCCTGTTCGCGTTGTGCCAGTGCAGCCGCACGTTCGGCGAGTAGGGACTCGCGCGGATCGAACGCTGGCCCCGACAGTTCGGGTTCGAGCGACTCCGGTTCTGTTTCCGACTGCGCGGGAATAACGATCGAAGTGACTGACGGTGGCGCGACCAATCGAGCAGGCTCAACAGACATCAGCGGAGGAGGAGGATTCTTCAGTTCTGCGAGAACCTGCGCGAGCGAATCTTTGCGGAGCTGCCGTGTCGTGACCACCATCAACATCAGAATCAACGCGCCCATCGTGCAAATGAGGATGTCTAGAAAGGCAAACAGATTGACCGACGGCGAACTATGGGATCTGTGACGCATCAGCGGACATCGCTTCCTGACATGGCACCATCGGCCGAAAGACTGGTTCGATCACGAGACGACATCGCCTCGCACAGACTTTCTGACCGATATGACCGTTACAATCGTCACAGTTTGCCAGTTAAGTTGAGACGAAATCCACTTCCGTCGGGGATGGCCACGTTCACGACCCCTGTTTCACAGAAGCCTCGACCGAAGTCTGGTTTGCGAACCCCAGTCTCGGTCACGTATCCTCTTCAACTCCCGAGACCTCGCAGTGGTGAAACAATGTCGCTACGGGTTAAGCACAACGGGTAAATGCCGGACAGCGAGTTCACTCCCAGCGAGTGAACTCGCCCCACAGGAGGGTTGGTCCTTTGAATTTAAGTCCGACTGATACCGCGATTGCCCAAGAGATCCTCGGCTATCTGAATTTTTCTGGTGGCAGATCCGATCCTAAGTTTCAAAAGAATCTCGACCTGTTGCGGCAGAGTTTGCCGTTCGCTGACTTCGTGTCCGGCTTGCGTCAAATGCTGGCCAGTCTGCACCAGACCTCAGCCGCGTTCTCTGACATTTCTCAGGCGGAGCAAGTCCTTTCGTTGGCTCTCGACAAGACGCTGCCTCAATACCGCGAGCATCACCGCGACCTGCTATTCCACCTGCAGCCCGAAGAACTTCAGCAACCGTTCTTCTTGGCGAAGGTGTTTGAGGCGGTTCTCGAACAGGGCGGGCCGTGGGACGAAGCCGACCGGATCGTGATGGGAGCGATTGACCGACTGAACGATTTCGTCGGCTACCGGCCAATCGCGATTTTAGAGAACGGTCGCAAGTTGGAGCCGTATTCTCACGAGCGATTTCGTCCGCTGCCGATCTACCTGCGTGGAGCGGGCGTGGTGAGTGGCAAGTATCGCGCACTCATTACGCGCGTGTTGGAGCTGCTCCGCGCGATGCCGCGCGAGATGCTCGCCGATGCGTATTTCGATCTCGACAATCTCGATGAACTGGCGATCGACCTGCGTGCCCACGATCACATTCATCCTGCGAACAAGCGGACCAACTATTTGTTCGGTGAGTGGGATCCGCATCAGATCGACTTGAAGGGAAACTACCGCCGCTTCGTCGTTCGCAAAGTGATTCTCGACGCACTGCTCGATTGGGCCGCCTCACAAAAGCGGGTCGATCCGGACGAGACGCTGTTCGATATCTCCGCCGTCTTGTGCGGAACGATCCTCATGGCATCGGCCATCAGTGGCTACGGCCCCGAATGCCACGACTCCAGTGTGACACTGACATCCCTCTTGCCGAAGGTTGCTCGCCAGCGTGATGAGTTCTACTCGCAGCTTTCCAAATCGGCGTCGGGTGCGCGGGCCAAGCGACTCGCCAGACACGCCAAGACGACGCGGCAACCGTTCGGGCATGTGCGGCAATCGTTGAACATGTTTCTCGCGCAGTACGGTGCGCAACAGGTGCAACGGCGTCAGTTGGCGTACCTGTTCGCACGCATGGGCTATGCCGAAGCGAGCCTCCGCCAAGCTGAAGTCATTCCGTGTGCCTCGGCCCGGTTCGAGTGCGAGGTGCTGTGCCGTGTTCACTCCGCGCGGCGCATCGTCGAGCAAAAGCAGATCGCGGAAGCCTTCGTACTGCTGCAAGAGGCGGAAGACTTTTTGCATCGCGGCATCAATTGCGGGGCGCTGGTTGATCCGTGGAACGTACTCGGTTTTCAGGGCCTCTTCCCGCTGTTCATCTCGCGTGAAGACAGCGTTCCCGATCAACGAATCGAGATGCTGTACCACATCATGGAAGCGTTGCTCGACGCCTATTCGCGCGCGTTGGAGGAATCGGCCGCGCGCGGTGAAAAGGCTCTCGAACTGGCGATCTCGCAACGATACGAAAAGCTTGCCGAATTCTGGGACCGGTTCGGGACCTTGACCGTCCATGACTTGCCGCGTGTCGCCGCGCGCGAACATCTCGATTCGGCCGAACACGTCGCCAAAGCCCTTGCCGACTGGCGAGCCGCCGGTGAATCAGCCGGTGACATGCTCTTCTGGCGTGCCCACGTCGATCAGTTCCAATCGGCGAAGGCGTATGCGCAGGTGGTGTCGGCATTGCTGGAACGGCACGATCGCATCGCCGCGTTGGGGCTTCTCATGCAGTGGCTCAGCCAACATGAAACGGTGGGCCTCGAATCGGGGCATCTGTCGTTCGAGGATCTGTTGTTGTGGTGGATGGGCCAAGCGGTCGAAGACGGTGCAACGGCCAAGGACGATCCGTGGCCGCTGGTGCGCCGCATGTTCGATTACCTCGAAGCGAACGCGGGTGAGATGTGGTCGGCACCGGTTTATCGGGCGGGAACGGTCGATGGCGAATTGGGCACGGCGTCCGACTGGCCTGAAGCAGATGGCGGTCGTCCGGATGCGATGGATGACGAGGAAGACGAACAGGGACTCTTCGGCGCGGCTTACGACAACATGGTCTTCCACGACAGCTCGGACGACGGCCAGGAAGGGGCGACGATGGATGACGGCCCCAAACTCAATGGCGATACACAGTTTGAGATTGTTGAAAAGCAATTGGAGCCGCGACTGAAGTTTTTGCGCGTGCTGGCTCAATTGTGGCAGATGGCGGCGACGCTGGCGGTTGAACGCGAAGATCGAGCTGCGCTCGATGATTCCAAGGAAGGCCGTGCGGCGCGGCTTGCGCAGACCGAGTCTCTCAAACACTGGCTCGAACACGCGGTTCATCTGCAAACCGATCTCATGCGACTGACGGACGATCTCTGGAAGGGAGACATCGGCGAATCGAGCGGAGAACACGACGCGAACGTCGAGTACGACAGCCAATTGCAGACGAAGCTCTATCTCGTCCAGATGTCGTTGACGACATGGCTCAGTTTCCGCTCGGCGCAGTGGTGCTTGGCCTGTGCGCTGTCGCCCGAAGATCAAACAGTCCGCAATTCGGCGGAAGAAGTTCGGATCATCGACATGTATCGCGGAATCATGCGCCGTGATGAAGAAGAAGTGCGTCGAGTCCTCCCCGGTTTGCTGCGATCGCTGCAAAGCAAGCCGCTCCTCTACGTGCCGCTCGAACATGGGGGCGAGCCGAAACAGATTCTGACTGCCCGTTCCATGCAAATGCTGGTGAAGTTCCTGCTCGCGCATCTCCCCCAATTGGGCCTGTTGCGTGAGACGTGGCATCTGCTGCGAACCGCTCAGAAAATGGAGCGCGGTTCGCGACCGCGCGGCATGGCCGTCACGGAGTTCGACCGCCTGTTCCGCATCGCGCTCCGCAACACGCTCGAATGTGTCGTGCACGCGTCGGAAGATTGGAAGGGTGGTCGCTTCAGCGACGAAGACCTGATCGAAATCGTCGGTGAAATCGTCGAGCTGTACCTCGACCAGTGGCTCGAACACAGCAGCACGATGCGGTTGTCGTCGGTCGAGGCACTGAAGGTCGATGAGGTCTGGGATGACACCGCCAAGTTCGTGAAGAAGTATGGCTCCGACATTCTCAACGCCCGGATTCTGACGCTCGGCAACGTGCGCGCGATCCTGCACAGCGGCGTCTCGAAATTCCTTGAGTACCTCGAACAGAACGAAGACCCGTTCCGACCGATCCGTCTGCTGAACGACCTGCGCGACGGCACGGTTGATCGAGATGAGGCGGCTGAACAACTGCACCTGATCTACCAAGTTGTCGTCGAAAAATTCGACCGCTTCCTCGAATACAACACGACCACCACGCAGTCCGATTACGGCGAGCAGTTTTTCAGCCTGCTCGATTTCCTCCGGCTGGAGACCGCTTACGATCGCGATGCGTGGAACCTGTTGCCGGTCGCCGTCGCGCATGAAGTTCTCGCGCGGCAGGGCAAGCCCGAAGCAGCCGTCATTTGGGAGGATGTCTTCGCAGTAAAGACTGAAGACATGGCCGACTCGCACCTTGAAGGCTTGGAGTCGCTGCAAAAGAAGTACGGGATGAAGCTGCTCTCCATCTCGAACCATTTGCAGGAGCGGTTCGTCAAACCACTGGCCGTCAATCACATGCTCGCGCGGATTCGCCCGGCCTGTGAAGATGCAGATCAGGGTCGAGGCAACTCACCATCGTTCCTCGCGCTGCAGGCGGGTGTCGAGGAATACCTCCGCACGACCTCGGGGTCGGGACTGGATGTCCCCACGTGGCTCAAGACGCTGGAAGACGAACTGAACCGAGTCCACGAATCGGGCGACCAACCGAACCCCGATGCCGAACCACAACTGCGACTCCCGGCCCCGTCGATCACACTCAAAGACATCCGCCAGCAACTGAAGCAATGGAAAGAACCGCCCGGCAACCGCAAGGGCAAGGCGTGATCGTGATCACATTAGGGAACGCGGTCGCAATACTTCCCGAAGTGAAGCAGGCTGCTATCCCCGGTTTGTGTCATCCAAACCGGGGATAGCGCCCCGCGGCTGATCGGGAATGGAAATTTTGTGCCGATCCCTACACGTTGGCTTGGTCCCGGTTCCGGGCAATCCTGTCTGCGATGGCCGTGTCCATCACCAGTTGCACGGCGTGGAAGAGCAGGATCGGAAACGTGATGAACGGCAGCGAGCGGCCTCCCGTCACGGCGGGCATTACGGCAAGTAGCAGTCCGACCGGCAACGTCTTCTGGCTTCCGGCGAACACGGTCGCGATGGTGTCCTCACGCGAGAGGCCAAGCCAGCGGCTGCCTCGGTGTGCGATCAGCATTGCGATGGCATGCAGTCCCGCGCACTCGATCGCCAGCCGTACGAAGTCAATCGTGGTCGGCCAGACTTCCTGCAATTGCAACCTGCCCCCCGCTTCAACCGCCGTCTTGGTGACGATCAGCAACACCAAGCACTGCGCCGCGATGCCGATCCCAAACTTGTGTGATACCGCGAAACGAAAAAGTTGCGGAACGAATCTCGCGAGCTGCCCAAGAAGCGTCGGGAGCAACACCGTCAGCGCGAGGTTGCGGATGATCGGCACGGTATCGACTTGAGCAGCTTCGATCTGACCGCCAACCGAGATCGCCCACTGAAGCCACAGCGGTGTCAGAACCACGCCCACGAGATTTGTGAGCAGCGTGATGAGCAGCGACACCGCATCGTTGCCACCGGCCTGCCGTGTGGAAACGGAAGCGGTCGCCAACGTGCAAGGAACTGCGGCAGCGATCATCAATCCCAGCGACAGGTCGGCCAACGAATGAGTTCTCGCCAGCGGCCAAGCCATCAATGGCAACAGCACAATGTTGACGAGCGTGCCCCAGAGGACAGGCCTCGGTGTACGAAACGATTCGCGCAGCTTGCCGCTGTCCAGACTGAACGACATCAGAAATAGGATGCACACCGTCGTGACGGTCGGATGGACGCGACCGGCCGTCTCCAGTCGCCAACTCTCTGACGTGGACCACCCCCACGCCATGCCGCTCGGCAGCAGCACGAGCAGCGCGATGAGAAACCACGATTTGGCAAACCATTGATTCATCGAGTGTCGTTCCTCAGGTCGTCTTCAATCCACCGAGATTACCCGCATCCGCAAACTGGTCGCGGATGGAATCGACTGTCTGCGCGAACGACTCGATGCGATCCCGTTCACGGGCGAAGTCTCCCACCTGTTGTTCGAGGTCGGGGAACAAGCCGCCTCCCACTTTGAGCGACGCCAGTTCGCGCGCCAGTTCGTGGACGTGATGCATCAGGCCGCGACGCAGCCTGCCGGTGAAGGCCATCACCAGCAAGCCCGCCCACAGGACGAGGAACAGCGCCGCCGGAATGTAGAAGTTCGTGTCGAGGTACGGCAGCGGTGGCGTCCGCAGAAATGTGTCGTAGAAAAAGTTCCGGCCGATGCGGTAGAGCAGGAACAACGGCAATTCGGCGAACATCACTTCGTAGACGGCTCGCACCAGCCAGTGCGAGTGGCGCGTGGCGGTTTGAAGAATGATCTCGTCGATGCGGCGAGCGGCATCGGTGAGAAACTCGTGCTGCACGCTGGACGCAGCGTGGCGAAGCGAGTCGAGCGTCGAGGCTGATGACGGGGGCCGGTCGAGCTTGGCCGCATGGGCATGCCCCGCAATGACGAGCTGCGCTTCACGCAATTCCGTATCGGAGAGGCCGAGCGACGTGAGACCCTCCAACCGGCGTTCGGCCTCGTGTTCCTGCTGTGACGACGCCAGCCAGCGCGAGCCGTGGACGAGACCGACCAGTGCCATCTGCGCCGTCGTGCGTGCCCGCGTCAGCGCGAACGACGCCAGCAAACTCGACTGACTGTGCCACAGTCGCAGCACCGACGCGAACGGGCTGTACCCCCAAAGCTGCGTCACCTGGCCGAGCAACCGCTGCTCCCACAGCCCGCGACTGACAAGCAGCTCGTCCCGCAATCGGCTCGCCATCCGTTCGGTCGCACGGTGTCGCTGATCCGTCAGCGCCTGTTCGAGTCGCTCCACCAGCGGCGCGTGTTTTGAGAGTGACACCTTCGCGTGACCGAGCACCTCCTGCACCAGCCCCAGCAGATTGGCTCGTCGGATGCGGACACGCTGCGCTGCGGAAAGTTCTTGCTGAAGCAGGTCGATCAGGCGGCCGAACTCCCCCGTCGGCCGGACACCCGATTGCTGTTCCCGCAATGCGTGCTTCGAGTCCACAAAGAACAGATCACTGACTTCAAAGCGGCCGGTCAATTGCTTCCGCCAGTCGTCGCGAACGTCTTCGTCGAGATCGGCGTGTGTCTGAACGAAGACAACCCGGCACCCTTTCGCCGCCTCCAGCAACTCATCGCTCACACGAGCCGAGCGGTACTTTTGCTGTGTGCTGACGTAGAGCAGTACATCGCAAAACGGCAGCAACCGATGCAGCCGCGCGAGATTGCTCTCGGCGGTTTCGGATTCACTGGTGTCTGGATCGGGACAGTCGATCAGCACGATGTCGCGCAGCAAAGGCGTGTCTTTCCGGACGACGTGCAGGTCGCCGCCACCATGCCATTCGGCACTCATATCCCCTCGCCCCGGCCTTGCGGGGAGAGGGTGAGAGTGAGGGGTTTGCTCTTCACGCGGCAAGCCCCTCACCCCCAGCCCCTCTCCCCACAAAGCTGGGGTGAGGGGAGGAAGCGGCAGTCCATAGCCCGACAAGTCCGTCTGCGGATGAGCGATCACGAAAGGAACGGTCGTCGTCGGTCGTTGTCGTCCCGCCGCCGTGACTTCAGCTCCAACGAGCGCGTTCACCAGCGAACTTTTGCCGACACCGGTTCCGCCGAATGTGGCAACGACGAGCGGCGCTTCGACTCGCGCCCGCATTGGTTCGAGCCGTTCGAGTGTTCGCCGCACGAGCAGCTTCTCGCGCTGCACCGGCTCCCACGCCGACGACTCCGCCGACCAAGCCGACAACCGCGCAATCAGGTCATCGACGTTGGACAGCAGTTCGAGTTGAGCCAGTTCGGTCGTCATGAGTGTTCACCTCCGTTGCAGACTTTTCGTTGAGACCGGCCGTGATCTTCGATGAAACTTCCGAGCGGGGCGGCGTCAGCCTTCCGGTTCTTGGATGTCAGCCCGTTCGTCGCCGCAATGAAGAACCGAGGGGCTGACGCC
>JAYVDI010000224.1:0-13396 GCA_043749505.1 Schlesneria sp.
TGGGCGTCAGCCCGTCCGACGTGTCAACGAAGAACCGGGGGGCTGACGCCGCCCCGCTTGGAAATCGACAAGAGGGCTAACGCCCAAAAGCCAAGCCGCCGCCCGACTACTCGTTCGTCGGCAACGGCCCGCGCGAACTCGCTGCGGAGTTGGCTGAACGTCCGGCAATCACTCGGATCGCGGTGGGTTTTCGGGCGGTGACGGTGACACCGGCGCTTCCAGGCTGCTCGGAGTGGGCGGCAGGTCTCCGACGGACAGCTCGCTGAATCCGGACGGGTTCGGGTCGCCGGTGAGATTCAGCGGGTTCGACAGCGACTCGTAATAGCGGGCCAGCAGAGTCTCGTCCGTAACGGAACCGGGATCGGCCCACAGACCGCGTTCGTCGAGATTCATCGTGCCGAGATCGAAGTCGAGGAACCGCCGCTGGATTTCATAGTCGCCCCACACCGAGATGAACGTCGCCTGCGATTGCTGAAGGTTGAGGAGGGCATCGACCAGGTCGCGGGCGACGGTCGGCGAAGCGGTGGGCGCGACTTTGCCATCACCCACCGGCTTCTCCGGTTCGACCAGCTTGAGCCGCGCGATGTCGGTCTGCGTGATCGCGACATCCACCGCAAGTCGCCGCAGTTCAAGATTGAACTGATCGAGATGAATCTGCCGCAGCCGTGCTCGCAACCCGCGATGGATTTCGTCTCGCTGTGCCATCAATGACCGGCGGGCCTGCTGGTAGTCAATCAGTGATTGCCGGTACTGATTCCGCTCAATGAGACGTGTCAGTGGCGCATCGAACTGCACTCCCGCTTTCAACGTTCCATTGGCGTCATCGAAATTCAGTGGGTTGTTTCCCTTCGTGCCGATGTCCCCCGTGACGTTCACCGAGAGATTCGACTTGAGCGCATTGGCGTTGAACTCAATCAGCCGCCACGTATCGACGAGCGAGGCCTTGGCGTT
The DNA here is from genome assembly GCA_043749505.1 of Schlesneria sp. GTDB lineage: Bacteria > Planctomycetota > Planctomycetia > Planctomycetales > Planctomycetaceae > Schlesneria. The sequence continues at coordinate 952 of JAYVDI010000224.1, forward strand.
CATCCAATCGGGTCGTCGGGCCAGTGCCACTTGAAACGCCGTTTCGGGGGTGACTCGTATCGGGACCAGCGCCACAGCGTGCAATCGCGTCCGCGCTTGCCACAGCGACAACTCCAGCAGCGATGCCGAGACCCTCGTCAACACTTCTCGCTCCGCCCGAATCCGCTCGGCCGGTTCGAGATCTCCGTCGCTGGCCAGTTGTCCGACCCGCGTGGCCAGTTCCGTGACTTCGCTCGTCAATCGAACCCGCTCGGTGCGAAGCAAGCTCACCCGGTCATCGAGTGCGGTTGGTGAGATCGCCCGGCCTTCAAAATTGTTCTCGCGCAGTTCGGCTCGTTGCGACAATTCTTCCAGCGCGAGACGCCGTTTCGGGAGATTGGCCTCAACGACTTGGAGGTCGTTCGCCATGACATCCGTCATCCGCAGGAGACGACTCGGCAAGTCAGACACCGCCTTGTCTGGAACCTCCGCGCCACCGTCCACCTTCAGGGCCGACAACGCCTCGAACCGCTCGGCCACCTCGCCCTGCAATTGAGTCAGTTCCGAGTCGATCAGATTGAACTGGTCGAAGAACGGGTCGCGCAGCTCGAACGGAATGTCGGGTGGCAAACTCAACGGCCGAATCTTGTAGACATCGAGCGCGCTCTCGTAAGCCGCGACCACGTTTAACAACTCGCTCTGCCCCGAGTAATACGCCTGTCGCGCGAAGTCCACTTGGAATCGATTCTCCAATCGCCCCGCATCGAACGAGGCGTCGAGTTGCAGCCAGGTGTCGCGCAGAGCCGCGATCCGGGCACGCTGATTCCGAATGAACTGCTGCTGCTGCAAGAAGCCGAGGAAGCCACCCGCGCCCGCCGCCCCGACACCGCCTCCCCCGGCAAAGCCACCGCTCGACGTGACGCCGACCGCGCCAACGCCACCAAATCCGCCCACTCCCACTCCCGTGAATCCACTCAATCCCGAACCGCCAAACAAACCACCCGAACGAGTCAATCCACCACCGCCACCGCTCCCCGTGGCGACATCCAAATAGAAGCCCTGCCGGAAGCGGTCGTACTGTCTGACGTTGGCGAGCAGATTTCTCTCAGACCGAGTCAACGTCTCCATCACGCGCGGCCGACCGGCGAACTGCAACAGCGGCTGTGAAATGGCGAAGTTGAGCAACGACGAGTACGAGTTGGTGTCAGGGCCGGCAAGCTGCCACACGATCGAGTTCGCCATCCCCGCCACAAACGTCCCACCCGTCGTGGTGATCCGCCTCATCCGCAGACCGGTGCCCGAGCTGATCGTCGTCGCGTCATCTCCACCATTACGAATGCTGCCGCCCCGAGAAAACTCTGTGAGATTGCCGCCGAAGAACTGCGACTGGAACCGGAACCGCTCTGCCGTGACATCGAGCGCCGACAGATAGAGCGTCTCCAACTGAGACTGATAATCGCGCGAGTGCAGTCGCGCCAGTTCGACCGCTCCACCGAGATCAACTCGTACTCGACCCTCACTGTCGTAAGGCAACCACGCTCGATAATCGCTCACTTCGACATCGGTCAGATTCCCGTTGCGTTCCCAGTGCTTCCAGCCGCGATGCCCGTCCACGCACTCCATCAAGCGGTGCGAATCGGGATCATCGGGCGGCATCGGCGGGCAGTCGGGATCAGTCGGGTCATACAAGCGGGAACGAGGATCAATCCCGATCCCATACCCCGAAAGCTGGTACTGAGGATTGGCGGTCGCTCCCTCGACAACAGCATAAGCCGCCATATCGGCCTGCTCACGATAGTGCCCCCGGTTGCAGCCGATCGCCGACAGACCCACTGCGATAACGCCGAGCAGCGCGCACGAAGCGGTTCGATGTGCAACGCACCGAGACCGGTTCTGCCACAACGCCCACCAATCGCCCGCCATCAAACACACTCGCCATTCGAGGGAAACCGACAGCGCGAAGCCTGAAGCGATGGCTTGGCAGAAGTTGGACCCGCGAAACCCAACGCCCCGGCTCACGTCAGAATGTCTGCCGCGCTGAGTTGCTATCGGGAAGCGGTCGCACCGGACTTAACGACTTTGCGGATCACCCGGAAACCTCACCACGACGGCGACGAAACCGACCGGCTGAGCCTGCCGGAGCACGATCCACAACGTGGAAACGATCCGAAAACAGGTGGGAACACTCTGACATCTTTGCGGCCCACTTCAGTTCACCTTTCCTTCTGCCTCGCGAAACGAGGCTTCTCTCCAATTGAAATCACACTCGGCCGGAGCAGAGCCGCGTGACGCGATCTCGCTCCCTGTCGTGAAGCGACAGTTGGCGGCCGCTCTGCGACCAAGGGCAAGAACCCTGCCGACTCGCGGAGGGAACTGCGGGGTGCCACGGTCAGGGAGTCTTCGACATGGCCGTACTCTTTGGTGAGCGAATGTCGGAGGCCAAGGTCACACCGTCTGCGGGAGGACCGTGCTTGTGGCTGTAATGGCTCCGTCAACAATCCACGTCTCTTCTTCATTCGCACGGCCCTCCGTGCCGCTGTCGGCGGTTCGCGCGACTCAATGGCCAGATAGTGAAGCCACCCGCGTCATTACTCGGCGAGGAGCAACTTCGCCTCGTTGGCTGCCTCGGTGTTCGGAAAGTCTTTGACGATTTGTTCCAGCCTGAGCTTGGCTGTCGCTGGATTCGACTTCTGCAGAGTCTTCGCTAAGCGAAGTTGACTAGCGGCCTTGATTTCAGGATCGAGGTCTTTCATCGGCGGCTTCGCGGCAGCCTTCTTGTAAGCGGCCACCGCTGCGGCCATGTCGATTTCCTCGCAGAGCGATCTCCAATGTGGGCTGTCCAACTGCACGCTAAAAATTCGCCCTTCTGGAGACACGCCCAATCGAGCCATTCCGTAGTAGTGCCAGGCCTGCGCTGGCGACGAGGCCCGTTCAGGGTAGACATTTTGCTTTCGGTCAGGCTCGCCAAATTTGGCGATGACATCCGTGATGAGCGGTTGGTCTTGAGGGCGACAGGCAATCCGCAGGTACAAGGGTGTCTGCTCAATGCCCAACAGGAGCTTGGAGGCCCAGGGATCCTTGGATTCGATCCGGGTCGTCAACTCGGCCCGCTGTGCGTCGGAAACGCTCGCGCTCCGTGTCGCCTTTGTCGTGGGGTCATAGACCTCTTCGAAAAGCGGAATCTGGCCCATCCTCCAGGCTTCATCCTTGGCACAAACGAACTGGAGCAACTCGCCCGATGCGACTGGATTTTGCTTCTGATTGTCCGGCTGGTCTCTTCCGTTTCGCTTGCCTCCCTTCGCCGCCGCTTGAATCCGCGCTTCGAGCCCTGCCGGGCCATCAATCTGGATCGGGATCTCCAGCCAGTTCGACAGCTTCCGCGCGTTCGTGGCCTTTCCGGCCTTCTGCTTGGTGAGGAAATCCTTTGAGTCAGCCAAGGCGAACCGCAGTGTCCCTTTCCCGCGCACGTCGAAGACCGATAGGTACAGCACGACCATCGCTTCCAATCTCCCGACTTTGCCTGTGAAAGTGCCGTCCTGTCCAAGGATCGGGATCAGCGCTTCCTTCGGATTCTTCTCGTCGTTGGCGGTGATCGAATGGGTTTTCGCTTTCCCGCCTTCAACGACTTCGATTTCCACCACCCATGCGGCATCGGCAGCCGTGCAGTCAGGCAACTTCGTGTAGGTAATTTCTGGGAAGGACTTCTTGGGGTTCACCGGTTCGTCCGCGTTGTCCTTCCGGCTCAAAGTGACGGGCAACTTCTTCTCACGCTTTTCCGGCGGTTGGCCGGTGGCCGCCGAATACCAAGCCAGGCAAACGGCCATGACCATCACGATTTTTCGCATGAGAACCTCCTTCGCGAGCGGCCGACCAGTGAAGTCAACCGCGCGCGGTCTAGTACGGCTAAGTGGCTGCCGGTGAGCGTTGGAATCGGTGAACAGTATGCCTGGGCTTACTCAGGAATCAAACTATGAACTCCCGACGAAAACGTTCCGGAGTTTTGAGCTGCTCCAACAACTCCGGCACGGTGGCTCCGACGAGCTTCAGGCGCGGGACGAGCGGGCAGTTTTTCGCGTTGACTCGCCAGATGCGGCCGTGAGTGTGGTCGCGACGCGGGTCGCGGAAATCGACTTCGCCGTGTTGGATGATCGGGTTGTACCAGTCGGCAATGTCGATCGCTCCGTCCGGTCCCATCTTCACGTCGATCGGGCGAAAGGCGACGTGGGGGGCGAGATTTTTGATTGATGATTTTTGATTTTCGATTTGTGCAGAGCGACAGCGACTTGGCACCAGTCATCACCAATCGAAAATCGGCAATCATCAATCGAAAATGCCAGGTGCGTGTCCTCGGTGTCGAACCCTGACAGCACGACTCGCGATTCATCCGCCTTGCCGTCTCCGTCGGTGTCCTTGAGATGCAGCAACTCCGTGCTCGCCGCGATCCGCCAAAGGCGGACTCCGTCATCGCCAGGCTCGACGCCCGTCGGAATCAACAGCCCATCCGCGAAGATCGTCGTCTTGTCCGAGTCCGCCATTGGCGGATCGCCGTCGGTGTCCTCCAGCACCAGAATCTTGTCGTTCGCTTTCTGCCCCGGAGCAATCTGCGGATAAATCTCCGACGCCGCCATCCACAATCTCCCCTGCGGATCAAAGTTCATCTGAATCGGCTTGTGCAGCAACGGATCAGCCGCGAAGAGATTCACCTCAAAGCCATCGGCCACGATGAACGACTTCCGCTCGATCTCCGGATCAGGATCAGGGATGTCTTTGAGGTCTCGCTGAGCGAAGGCTGGCGAAGTGCTCAATGCGACAAGAGCGAAACATCCAAAGCCAATCCAAACAGCAGGCCGAGACATTCGCGATCTCCGCGAGAGTGAACCGGGATGAATTCCATCACCCGTAAGTAGCCGTGAACGAAGTGCGGCGATTGTTTGGGAAACTGGGTAAGGTCACAACCGTCCGCGACGAGCCTGCCGCTCAACAATCGCTCGGATGGATGTCAGGCGACAGCCGCAGAAGGATGCCGAATAAAGCCGTACATGCCATCTACCGCACTTCGTCAAACAAAGTCTGCGAGACAATGATGAACCAGGTTAAACTCACTGCTGAATTCCTGTTTGGGTTCGTCGCTTCTTGAATCACGAAGACACTCGTTTTGAATTGGCTCGTTTCAGGGTTCCCAACCCTTTCTCAATTGGGATGTTTCAATTGGTTTCACCCCGAGTTCAGGAGGTCTGGCCATGAAGATCAACGAGTTTTTGACGAACCGCCACGTTCCATTCGAGGCGCTGCATCATCCACCGGCCTACACGGCCAGCCGCATGGCCGAGGTGCTGCATGTGTCCGGGGAGGAAGTGGCCAAGCCGGTGCTGCTGCGCACCGGACGTGGGTATGTGTTGGTTGTCGTTCCCGCCAACCGGTTCGTGGACTTGCAGCGCATTCGCGAATGGATGGGCAATGTGCCCGTGGAGATGGCTTCGGAAGACGAAATGGATCAGATCTTCCCCAACTGTGAGCGTGGGGCGATCCCGCCGTTTGGAAGCGTCTATCACGTGCATACGTTGGTCGATGAGTCGTTGGCCGAGGACGAGAAGATCGTCTTCCAAGCCGAGACGCACGACGAAGCGATCCGGATGACTTATCACGACTATGAGATCGTCGAGCATCCGTTGCGCGGAGACTTCACCTACCACGTCAGCGCGATGTGAGCGACCGAGCAAACCCATAGTGATGGCCTTTCCAGGCCGTCGCAGAGCCAACGACGGCCTGGAAAGGCCGTCGCTACAAAGGCTACTTCGCCGCTTGCTGTTGCCGCAGGTCGGCGATGGCTTGGGCGAAGCCGTCGACGCGGTTGTCCGTCAGCTTGATGTTTTTGGTGTCGGCTCCCAGCCGGATGCCGATGCGTTTGGCGGAGCCGCGTTGTTCGAGGATGCGGTTTTCGAGGAGTTCAATCGACTCGGTATCGCCTTGGATGTCGATGCCGACTCCCTCGTCACCGCCGCTGTTGATGATTTCGTTGCGCTCGATGCGATTGCGATGTCCGGCGAATGTGGGGCCGCGTTCAGGACGGAAGAGGACTCCGGCCAGGCCGCTGTTCTTGATGACGTTGTCGCGGACGATGTTGTCGGTGTCGCGATGGCCGATTGAGACACTCGCCGTGCGGATGCCTTCGATCGTGTTCTTCTCGGCGAGGCCGTACTTCACGCCCCAGCAGAAGAAGATGCCGATGTTGCAACGCTCGATCCGATTGCCGCGGATCAGCGGCCGCTGCGAGCCGCTGCCGGGATGCAGGCCGAGATCGGCGTTGTCGTGGCTGTGACAATTCTCGACGACGATGTCGTGACAAATCTGCCAACTGATGCCGTCGCCGTTGTTATTCCGAGCCTCGACGCCTCGCATCGTCATCCGTTGGCAGTCCTGCAGAAAGATGCAACCAGAGTAATTGCCGTCGAAGTGGTCGTTCTTCTCGCGGTTGCCGTCGAGCGTGATGTTCTCGATCACGCAATCGCTGAGGAACTCCCCGCTGATCAGCGGGAACGACGTCGCAATCGTCGGCTCACCCATCTGCCAAACGTTTTCTCGCAGCGCCTTGTCGAGCTTGAAGCGATTGCCCGATCGAGCGACCAGCGTCCGTTTGAGCACGGTTGCTCCGCCGTTGTGCGGATTCTTGGTGCGAATCACCACACCGTCGCCGACGCGGAAACCGCTTGCGTCGTCGAGCGTCACTTCCTGGTCGTACCAGTCGGAATCGACGCTCAGTTTTGTCTTCGTGCTTGGCTCTTTGATGAGCACTGACTCGGCTCCGCTGCCGACGATTCGCACCTTCGATGCGAGATACACCGAGTTTCGCAGCCGATAAGTCCCCGGCAGCACCTTGACCGTCCCGCCACCAAGTCGCGCGACGGAATCGACGGCCGCTTGCAGCACCTTTTCGTTTGAGCCGATCAGATCGCCCTCTTTGTTGCCGACCGTGATCGTGACACGCTCGTCCCATTTCGGTTCGACGGCCGAGTCGCCGGAGGTGGCTCTCGGAGATGTGACCTTCGGGAGGCCGTCGTCGTCAGCAGGTAGTCGTCCAGAGACGATGACTCCGCAAATCACGATGGCGAACAGGGCAAGACGTGCGAGCGATCGTTGCGACATTTTGGACTCCGAATGAGTAGTGCAAAATCCCGCGAGCCACCGGGACAAGCCCGGTGGGGTGACGGGCGGCTAACCGCCGATGGAATACATCGCGCGCTTCGGCTGGATGAACCGAGCGGTGTTGATTTGGTGCCCTTCCCACTTGGCGGCGACGCAGGCTTTGATGGCCGCGGCAATGTCTTCGTCGGTTCCGCCGCTGCGAAGCAGGCCGCGAACGTCAGTCTCTTCGAGGCTGAAGAGACAATTGCGAATCTTGCCGTCGGCGGTGATTCGGAAGCGGTCGCAGCTCATGCAGAATGGCTGGCTAACGCTGGCGATGAAGCCGACGCGGCCGATGCCGTCCTCGAAGACGAACTCGGTGGCCGGTGCGTGCGGGTTTTGGTCGGGGACCGGGATCAGCGGCATGATCTCGGCCGAGAGCCGTTCGATGATCTCGTGAGCGAACAGAACTTTGTCGCGCTCCCAGGCATTGTCGGCGTCGAGCGGCATGAACTCGATAAAGCGGAGTTCGACACCCGTCTCGCGGGCGAACTTCCCGAACGGAACGATCTCGTCTTCAGTCATGCCGCGCACCGAGACCGCGTTGATTTTGACTGGATCGAAGCCGACTCGCTGCGCGGCTTGGATGCCTTCAATGACTTTCTCGTAGCCTTCGCGGCGCGTGATCACTTTGAACTTCACCGGATCGAGCGCGTCGAGCGACACATTGATCCGCCGCAGTCCGGCGTCCCACAACTGCTGAGCTTGCTCGGCCAGCAGGATGCCGTTGGTTGTGATACCGATATCGTGAACGCCGTCGATCGCCGCGATCATCGCGACCAACTTGTGCAGGTCGCGGCGCACGAGTGGCTCACCGCCGGTCAGCCGGACTTTGTTGACGCCGAGTCCCACGCAGATGCGCGTGAAGCGTTCCATTTCCTCGAACGTCAGCAGGTCTTTGCGATCCATGAACTGCACGTTCTCGGCGGGCATGCAGTAGAAACACCGAATGTTGCAGCGGTCGGTGACGCTGATGCGGAGGTTCGTATGTTCGCGGCCGAAGCCGTCGATGAGTTGCGGGGTCATGTTGTCGAATCTCAAATTTCAGATGTCAGAGCCCGGATGCACCCATTCGGTGCTGCCGTCGCTCCAGTTTTCTTTCTTCCAGATTGGGACGACTTCTTTCAGGCGGTCAATCAGGAATCTTCCCGCGTCGAACGCCTGATGTCGATGGGGACAACTCACGGCGACCGCGACGCTGACGTCGCCGAGTTCCAGATGTCCCAGCCGATGCACGATTCCGGCTTCGATAACGGGCCATTGCGAGCGGGCTTCCGCTTCGAGTTCCCGGAGTTTCGCTTCGGCCATTTCCGGGTAACCATCGTAATCAAGTGCGACGGTTTGGCGACCGTGTGTCATCTCGCGAACCGTGCCGAGAAACAACACGACGGCACCGGCCTGAGTCGATCGAACCGACTCGGTCAGCGCGGCAAAGTCGATGGGGGCGTGGGTGAGTTGAATCATCGGTGGCCTTCAAACAATCACCCCACTGGGCTTGTCCCAGTGGCTCGCAGGATTTTGCACTACTCTTCAACAGGATTCAGGAGAGACCGGTTTCATGTGAGGCTGAGTAGTGCAGAATCCCGTAAACCACCGGGGCAAGCCCAGTGGGGAGGGCAATCAGCCGCCACTAACGGGCGGAAAAGCGGCAAGGTCCGTGCGGCCGGCGACTCGCGTGGTGGGAGCAGCGTAATCGTTGCCGACCGCGATGAGCAGGCTCGGCAGGATCGGTTGTAGTGCGGGGACTTGCTCGCCAAGAACGACTCGCAGGTCGGCGGCGGTGGCGGATTCTGCCAGGTCGAGTTCGAGAGTCGGTGCCCCCACCAAGTCGCGGGCGCGGGCAAACAGTTTGACGACGGTTTTCATGTGACGACAAGTTTCTTGGTGGCTCGCTGGAGGCGTTGACGAATTTCTGGCATCAGCCCGTAGGACAGCGCGAGCAACTTCAACGGATGCAGAGTCGGAATGGTTGTCCCTTGTTCCATCTGCATTTTGCAACTGCTGCACTCGGTGAGGCCGATGTTGACGTCGGTTTCACGCATGTGCTGAATCAGATCGCGGCCGATGCGCAGCGACATGTCGAAGTTCTCGCGAGTCAGACCGAACGCGCCGGCCATGCCGGAGCACCCCTTCTCGATGGCGAAGACTTCCAATTCGGGAATCTGCTCCAGCAGCTTGAGCACTGGGCTGCCGTGGTGCAAGGCTTTCAGATGGCACGGGGTGTGGTAGCTCGCGGTCAACTTCAGTGGGCCAAAATCCGTGCGGAGTTGGTTCTTGTCGAGCAGCCCTGCGAGGAAGTCGGTCGCCTCGACAACTTGATCGGCGACGACCTGCACGTCGGGGTGGTCGAGCAGTCTTGGGTACTCGTATTTCAAACAGAGTGCGGCGGCCGGTTCAGTGCAGATGATCGGCACGCCTTCGCGAGCGAGTTCGGACAACTCGCGGATGTTTTGCTCAGCCACCTTGCGAGCGGCACCAAGGTCGCCGGCCGAGATCATCGCCATGCCGGAGACCGTTTGATCTTCCGGGAGATGCACGCGCACGCCGTTGTGTTCGAGGATCGCCAGGAATGCTCGGCCGAGTTCCGGGTCGTGGTAGTTCGCGAAGTGATCGACGAAGTACACGACAGGCCGATCCTTGCCGAAGTCGTGAGGGACGTCGGTCAGTTCGCGCGGGATCGAGTCCAGCAGCGGCTTGCGAGCGAACATCGGCAGCTTGCGTTGCCGATGAATGCCGACCGTCCGTTCCAGCAGCCAACGCATCGTCGAGTTGTTCAAGCCCCAATTCACGAACCAACTCAACAGGCAGCCGATTGAGCCGAACGAGTGCGCTCGCGACAGAATCCAGTGGGCACGGTCGAGGCCGTGCTCGGCGACGTTGGCCGCTTTCGCCTCAATCATCATCTGCGGGATGTTGACGTTCGCGGGGCATTCCAGTTCGCACTGTTTGCAGTTGAAGCACAAGTCGGCGATCCGCTTCATGTTCGAGGAGGCGAAGTCCTGTCGCGACAGGTGGCCGGTCAAGAAGTTGCGGACGATGTTGGCTTTCGCTCGCGGCGAAGCCTCTTCGGTTGGATCGACATGAAAAAACGGGCACATCCGCAAGTCGGGTGACTGTGTGCGGCACATGCCGCAGCCATTGCAGTTCGCGGCTTCGGTCAGCAAATCGTCTGGCGTCCATTTCAAGTGCAACTCGATGAGCGGCGGGGTCGGGAGACCCGCGCCAAGCGCCTGGCCCGCGCCGAGCGCTTGGCGCGGGTCTCCCGACCCCGCTGATGGCCGGAGGTTCTTGACCGTCAGATGCGGATCGTCGCTGACGATTTTTCCGGGGTTCATCAGATGGAGCGGATCGAAGACATCCTTGACCTGCTGAAAGACTCGATACAGCGAACCGTACTGCGAGCGGAGAAAGCTCGTGCGTGACAGGCCGTCTCCGTGCTCGCCGCTGATGGTGCCGCCAACTTCGAACACTGCTTGATACAAGTCGCGCGCGAGGGCCTCGATGCGCGGGCCGTCGGCCGGAGTCGGATTGGGAAGGAATGGCCGCAGGTGAATCTGTCCCGCCGCCGCGTGCGAGTACAACGACGCAATGACCTCGTGCTTTTGCAGGACTCGCTGCATGCGGCCGAGAAACTCGCGGAGCTTTTCCGGCGGGACAGCGAACGCTTCGACGAACGGTTGCGGACGGACTGTCCCCTTCACTCGATTTAGGTGTGGCACGACTTTGCGAGGCAGCGACCACAGCAGTTCGGCGGAGTCATAGTCGTAGGCGTCCGCCGCCAGGTGGCCGTCGAAGCGTTTCGCCGTCTCGACCGCGAAGCGAATGCGGTCGCGAGCTTGAGTCTCGCTGAATCCCGTTTGTTCGACGATCAACGCCGCCTCGGCCGTCGGCGGAATGATGTGCGTGAAGAAGGCATCAGACTCGCGGGCCAGCGTCAGCAGTCGGCGGTCGAGCAAGTCGCACGCGCTGGGAAGCTGATCGCTCAAAGCGTGAACCGCATCGACGGCCGCCTCCAAACTCGTGAACAGCAGCAACGCGACTCCGCGACCGGTTGGCAGCGGAGCCGTGTGCAACGTCGCGGCAGTGAACAATCCCAGCGTTCCTTCGGAACCCACCAGCAACCGCGCGGCATGCAGATGCGTCCGCGACAACACACCGCGCAGAAAGTATCCCGAACAGTTCCGCGGAATCGGCGGTTGTTTCTCGCGGATGAGGTTCTCGCCTTCCGACAAGATGCGTGCCAAGCGGCTGACAAGCCCCTGCCGGATCTCAGCCTCTGTGGCCTTCAGGCCGGGGTCGCTGCTTCCCAGCAACGTGGCCGCCAATGCCGTGACTCCGCCTGTCACCGCACCCAACGGATCGCTCAGCAATGACTCAGCCGCCGGCTTGCCAGTTTCTTTGGATGGGGCAAGCCCTTCGAGCGGCTCGTTGCCAAGCTCAACACACTGGCCTCCGGGCAACACGACTTCAATGGACCGGACATGGTCGCGCGTCGAACCGACGCGCATCGAGCGTGACCCGGCCGCATCCGTCGCCAGCATGCTGCCGATCGTCGTGACCGCGGGATTCGACGGGTCCGGCGGAAAGTAGCGGCCCTGTGTACGCAGCACGCGATTCAGATCATCGAGCACGACACCCGCTTCGACTCGCACGGTGTCGGGACCAATCTGCTCGATCTTCGTCAGATGCCGCGAGCAATCAACGATCAACCCGCGTCCGAGTGCTCCGCCCGTCACGCTGGAACCCGCTCCGCGCGGGATCAGCGGAATCTTTTTCTCGGCCGCGTATTTGGCGAGCGTGATGACGTCGTCGCGACTGGACGGGAACGCGACTCCCAGCGGTTCGATCTGATACCAACTGGCATCGCTGGCAAACATCGCGACCGTGAGCGCATCGCAGGCAATCTCACCCGCGAACACGCCCGACAAGTCCTCGACGATTCGCTGCCGCTGGTCGTGCAAAAGTCATCTCTCCAGGAATTCCAAAACTCGAAATCCGAAGAGGGGCTTGGTCAAGCTTCGGGTTTCGAGTTTCGAGTTTCGGGCTTCTGGCCCATCTCTTCCAGCCGAATCGCTTCTTGCCGGTAACGCTCGTGCGTTTCGAGATTGAACCGTTCGTGCCGGCCATCCAGCGGCGTGTGGCGGTGCCGAGCGTGACACCGATAACACACCAACACGTCACGCATCAAAGTGTAGAGCACCCCATCCAGCAACGCGAACAGCAGCAACACGCCGATCGCCCAGGACGGCATCATGAACCACCAGAAAATGGTGCTCACCAACGC
>JAYVDI010000225.1:0-63759 GCA_043749505.1 Schlesneria sp.
GTGAGGGGTTCTTCTCCAACAGCGTCATCCTCGACAGAGAAGCCCCCTCACCCTAGCCCTCTCCCCGCAAAGCCGGGGCGAGGGGACAAGGCAGAGCCACTCACCGAAGGCAAATTTGGTAAGGCCCTCGACGGACGAAGTGGCGGCGCGCTCGTGAAGGGTCGCGACGAGTTCCGTCAGTTCCCGCTGACCGTTGAGTGCTGGACGAAGCTCGACCAGAAAGACTCGTTCAACATTCTGGTTGCTAACGAACAGAAATCGTCCGGCACACATTGGGAGTTGTTCACGATGCCGGGTGGCGCGTTCACGGTCTACGCCCCCGGCTTCTCGCCCGATCATTGCCGCTCCGAAACAATGATCGGCGACGACAAGTGGCATCACGTCGCGATGATCCTCGAAGCAGAACGGATACGACTCTTCGTCGATGGCAAGCAAATTGCCGATCAGAAGCACAAGCGGACCGAAATGAAATCGGTCCCCGGTGAGTTGGGCCTCGCCACGCTGATCGACCGGGGGATTGGATGCGCCGGCCTCGTCGATGAGGTCCGCATTTCCAAGGGCATGCGAGTTCCATCAACCATCCCCGGCAAGCCGTTTGTGCCCGACGACACGACTGTCGCGCTGTGGCATTTCGATGAACTCGTCGAGACAAAGCGACTCGATGACGCGACCAGCAACAAGAACGCGGCCCTCCTCGGAGACGCTTCTGTTCGGCACGGGTCTCCCGACCCCACCGGAACCGCCGACCGCAGGTCTCCGAATTCAATCGGCGGCAAGATTGACGGCCATTGGGGAACAGACGCCGTCGGCTTCAACTGGACCGAGGCCGATTCGCGAGACGACCGCTTCGGCCAGATGGACGTGGGACCGTTCCTCAGCACGAGTCTCGGCGTGCCGCTCGCCCCCACCGCGTGGCACGATCCCGTTTACAAGGCGATCGTCGTGCGAGTCGGCTCGAAACGCCAAGCCTCGATCAGCTACGACACCGAACTGCTGCGAGCCACCGCCGGTTGGACCGGCTTCGTTCGCTTTGACCCCGCCCGGTTCGGCATCATCGGGGCACCTCGCGCGGATGGCCCGATCACATTCGTCACGCCATCGCTCCCCGGCTGGTCGCTCACGGACGAGTTCCCCAACTTCCGCGCCGATCACCGCTACGGCCCGCTTCCGAAGGAGACGGCGCACTATGAGGGGCTGTACCGCCACGGCCAGCGCGTGGTGCTGAGGTATTCGGTTTCTCTAGGCTCGTGTCGCGTCGCGACTGCGGTCCCCTCGCCCCCGTCTTCGGGGGAGAGAGTTAGGGTGAGGGGGCCGAGTGGTGAGACGACTCTCCACCAAGGATCGACCTCTTCTTCATCGGCGGAAGAATCGAAAGTCGAGCGTTTCTCGAAAGCCCCCCTCACCCTAACCCTAACCCGACCACCCCAAGCGGCGGTGCCCGACGGGGGCGAGGGGACAAGAACGGCGAACCTCGAAGGAGTCACGATCCTTGAATCCCCGTGGCTCGAAGAGACCACTGACGCCGCAGCCCTCACGCGGACGTTGCTCATTGGACCGGCGAATGTCGCCCTGAAGATGCTTGTCGCCGATCCGAAGGCGCGTGTGCGGTTGCATCCTCGATCAGAGAGAGCGTCCGTCGGAGCAGGGCATGGCGGCTGCCACGTCCTCACTGTCGAGCCGCATGACAAGCCGGTCACAATCAAGTTGCTCATCGCCTCCCCCGACGTACACGAAGCGGCGTTCGACAAACTCGTCGCCGCTTCGCCTGCGCCGGAAGATGTGCTCGCGCTGACCAAGCCGGGTCCGACGATTTGGGGTGAACCGCTCGTGACGAAGGGTGAGTTGGGGGATTCGCGCGGTGACAAGAACGAGGAACCAGCCGGTGGATATGCCGTCGATACGATCACCCTGCCGTTCAAGAACTCGTTCAATGCCCTCCTCTTCTGTGGCGGACACGATTTCCTGCCCGATGGCCGAGCCGCCGTCTGCACGTTGCACGGCGATGTCTGGCTGGTGGATGGGATCGATGAGAAGCTCGAACGCATCACATGGCGGCGCTTCGCGACGGGATTGTTTCAACCGCTGGGATTGAAAATTCTTCCTCCCCTCGCCCCCTTGGGGAGAGGAGCCGGGGGGGACAAGAGTTCGATCTTCGTCGTCGGTCGCGATCAGATCACGCGACTGCACGACCTGAACAACGACGGCGAGACCGACTACTACGAGAACTTCAACAACGACGCTCACACCACGATGAACGGGCACGAGTACGTCACATGTCTGGAGACCGATCGCGCCGGGAACTTCTACTACGTCAAAGGGAACTGCGATTCGGCGACGCCTCACGACGGCAGTCTGCTGCGCGTGTCGGCCGACGGCTCGAAGCTCGATGTCTTTGCGACCGGCTTCCGCAACTCGAACGGCATCGGCATGGGACCGAACGACGAGATCACCGTCGCGCCGCAGGAGGGCGAGTGGACACCCGCCTCGGGCCTGTTCGTCGTGCGTGAGGGAGGCTTCTACGGCATGATGCAGTCTCATCACCAAGACACTCTGCCAACTGATTTCATTCGCCCCCTCTGCTGGTTCTCACGCAGAGACGACAACAGTTGCGGAGGCCAAGTCTGGACGACCAGCGATCGCTTCGGCCCGCTCTCCCACCAGTTGCTGCACCTGTCGTACGGCCAGTGCAAACTGAGGCTGGTGCTGCGAGAGGCCGTTGATGGTCGAGGAGTGATGATTGAAGGAACACCAAGAAATTCAATCGCTCAAATCTATTCCCTCGAAAATCGACCCTTCAATGGCGCCTCGATCGAACTGCCGCTGACATTCGCGTCTGGCATCCATCGCGGACGAATGAATCCGCACGACGGACAGCTCTACCTGACGGGCCTCAAAGGCTGGGTCTCCAGCGCGGTCAACGACGGCTGCTTCCAGCGAGTCCGTTACGCAGGGCCGGAGCATGTTCGGCGCGGGTCTCCCGACCCCGCCTAAACGCCCGACCGCAGGTCTCCTCTTCCTTCCTCCGACAAGGAACGAAAGACTGAAGAGGAGACCTTCGGTCGCGTCCCCGTGCGGGGTCAGGAGACCCGCGCACAACAAGCGGCGACACACTTCCCCATCGCGATGAAGACGTACCGCAACGGCATCACTCTCACGTTCACCGGTGAACTCGACCGCGAGGCGGCGGAAGACACGAGCAGCTATCAACTCGAAGCCTGGAACTACAAGTGGTCTGCGGCGTATGGCTCGCCGGAATACAAACCCTCCGCGCCGGGACAGGTCGGCCGCGACGAGATCGAACCCAAATCGGCCACGCTCCTCGAAGACAACCGAACTGTTTTCCTCGAACTACCCAATCTGAAGCCGGTCGATCAACTCGCGGTCGGCTACACGCTGTTGACCCACGACAACAAAGCCCTCGAACAGACGGTGACTTTGACACTGAACGCGATCCTCGATCAATCAATGCCAAATGAAAACCTGCACCGATTTCAGCGACCGTCGCTGCTGACCGAGGCCGACATACAGAATCTGATTCCCGGAGTCACCTGCCGTGTGAATGAGCACGGCGCGAACGTGACTTACTCGTGGCATCATCGACGAATGCTGGCGTGGGACTTTGCGTTGCCGCGACCTCCCGGCGACCCCTTTCTCCAGTCCGTCGTCGCCGAATCCTTTCTTAAGATCCCTTCGACGGGTGAGTATCGCTTTTGCTTTGAAGGCGATGGCGCGGTGTCGTTGCGTTTGAACGATGAAAAGGATCTGCGGAAATTGTCGCGAGATCGGTGGCTCAATCTGCGTCTGCGCCGCGGCTACAACAAGCTGGTCATCGTTCACAAAGAATTGTCCGCGCCGCTCAGTCGGGGCGACTACCGATTCCAACTGATCTGGGACGGAAACACCATTCCCGAGGAGGCGGTTCCGCCAACGCTGTTGTTCACACGGAAGACGCATCCCGACGAGGTCGTTGCGTCTATCGAAGTCGATCCTGATCGTCCTCATCGCAAGTTGGTCCCGGACTATGACGCGACTCCCTCGTTTGTGCAGGCCGCCGAATTGAGTGCGACACTGGCTTGTGCCAACTGCCACTCCAAACGGGCGGCCTATGTTTACAACGACATCATGGGCCGTAACGAGACTAGGGAGCGGGACGTGGAGCACTATCAAGTCGCATATTGGAAGTTGCTTCGGTTGCGAAGCGAGGCACCTCAACTGGCCGGGGTCACGAAGCGGCTCAACCGGGAGTGGTTGATGAAATGGCTCGATGATCCAAAGCATCTTCGACCGGACGCTCACATGCCGCGTCTCTTGGCGAAAGGGGATCGGCAGACCGCCGCCGATTTAATCGCGTATTTGGAGACATTGCCAGAGCCGAGAATCGTTGTGAACAAGCCAACACCCGACGAAGAACGCGATAGCTTAGAAGTGACTCAACTCGGAACGCGATTGTTTGAGTCACTCGGGTGCATCGCCTGCCATCGCCATACGGCCCCCTCGACACCGGATGAATGGAATCGAGTGCCCCTCGATCACGTCCAACACAAGTATCAGCGAGCCGGCGTACAAAAATTTCTGTTGAGTCCCGAGGCCGTTCACACAGCCAGCAGAATGCCAAACTTTCGGCTGAGCAACGAAGAGGCGGCCGCGCTGTCGGCATTCCTGTTCGCCAAGAGTGGCAACACAAAACTTGCAGTCGTCGAACCGATCGTCGGCACGATCGAACGCGGCCGCGCCGCGTTCAAACGCTTGAACTGTGGCAACTGTCACGTCTCTGCCTCTACGGAGCGACTGACAGCCACACCCATCAAACAGACAGACCGAGGATGTTTGGCCGAGGATCCACCTCTTGGATTACCCCACTACGAACTGAGCAAGGCCGACCGAAAAGGGCTTCGTGAATTCCACGCGGTCCCAAAAAACGAAGACAAATGGACAGTGCCTCCCGGGCAGTCCGTTCCCGATGACGTTTTGGTTGGGAGATCGCCTCGCAGTTTGATGCGGTCTCTGCGATGCCACGCATGTCACGGGCAAGATTCTGATCGTTCTCTCTGGCCCGAGATCGTGGCCGAAGAAGGATCGGGCCGCGCGGTGGAGGCGGTTCCGCAACTGACGTGGGTCGGCGAGAAGCTGCAAGGGCCGTGGATCGAGAAGCTGTTGAAGGGCGAGATCAAACAGAAGCCACGGCCGTGGCTGACGGCTCGGATGCCGAGCTTTCCCGCCTATGCGGGCCTCATCGCGCACGGCATGGCAGCCGAGCATGGTGTTCCGTTCGAGGAGCCGTTGCCGAAGGAACTCGATCCGGACCAGATCGAGATCGGTCGCCAGCTCACGCTGCGCGACGGAGGTCTCGACTGCCGGCAGTGTCATGGCGTCGGGAAGGAACCGCCGCGCGGAGACGCCTCGACGCAGATTGCCCTCGGGATCAACTTCGCCCTCGCCCGCGAACGGCTGCGTCCCGAGTTCGCCCTGCGGCAGATGCTCGATCCCCCGCGCTACGACATCGGTTCCAGAATGCCCCGCTTCGCCCCCGACCTCCGCACCACCGCCGCCAAGCACATTGAAGGTGGCGACGCGAGAAAGCAGTTCGAGGCCCTCAAGCAGTTCATTTGGTCGGTGAAGGTGGATGAGTGAGGCATTCGCTCAACTTTCTCGACGTGTGCTGCCGAGTTCTCACCCGCTGGCGAGTGACTACAATCACGCCGCCATTCGGCTCGACGACCGCCCGCCTTTGCCGCGAGAACCCGATCCTTCCATGACTCCCTACGATCCTCATCAGTGGACCAGCCATCTCTTCGATATTGAAGGCTCGATGGTGCGCGAGATTTTGGGCCGAGTGATGGCCTGCGTTGTTTGGTCGGCGGTTGTCGTGGGGCTGTACCAGTTTGGTCCCGATTGGTTCGACAGCCTTGCAATTGCCGAGACGGCTCATGCGCTGATCGGAGCTTCGATGGGGTTGCTGCTGGTCTTTCGGACGAACGCCTCCTACGACCGTTTCTGGGAGGGCCGCAAGCTGTGGGGCGGGATCGTCAATGAGTCGCGGAACCTCGCGCGGCAGTCTGCCGTGTGGTTCACCGCCGATGGAGAGTTGGCTCGGCGAGTCCTCTGGTGGACCGTCGCCTACGCCCACAGCACGATGCACCGGCTGCGAGGCCTCGCCGACATCGGTCCCGCGCGAGAACAGCTTCCCGCCGCCGATGTGGCCGAGGTGCTGCAAAGCGGACATGTGCCGCTCGCCGTCGCACGACGCCTCACCGAACTGATCACCGCCGCGCGAGACCGTCGCC
Source organism: Schlesneria sp. (assembly GCA_043749505.1). GTDB lineage: Bacteria > Planctomycetota > Planctomycetia > Planctomycetales > Planctomycetaceae > Schlesneria. The sequence continues at coordinate 6,285 of JAYVDI010000225.1, forward strand.
TGATCGACGGTCATCAACTGCAAGCCCTCGATCAAAACGTGCAACTGCTGATCGACTACTGCGGCGCGTGCGAGCGGATTCGTTCCACGCCGCTCCCGTTCGCGTATGCCGTCCATCTGCGTCGGGCGCTGATCGTCTATTGCTTCTCGCTGCCGCTGGCCCTCGTCCAAAAGTACGGCTGGGAAACGGTGCCAGTGACGCTGATGATCGCCTACGTCCTGTTCGGCATCGAAGAGATCGGCGTTGAGATCGAAGACCCCTTCGGTTCCGACGTGAACGACCTGCCGCTGGAAAAGATCTGCGCGACGATCAAAGACAATCTGCGCGAGATTGCGGAGTCCGTCTGAGACGATCAACCACCTGTCGCTGCCAAGTGCGGTTCGACGAGCTTGGTCCAGATCGCATAGCCCGCGTCGTTCATGTGCAGTTGGTCCTTGAGGAACAACTCAGCGCGAGGCATTCCGTCGTCACCCAGCATCGGCATCCAGACATCAATGAAAATTTGGTTTTTCCCTTTTGCGATCTCATCCCGAATGAGTCGGTTCGCGTCGAGAGCCTTCTCGCGCAGTTTCCAGCGGCTGGGGCTGGGCTTGATCGCGACGAAGACGATCTTCGTCTCGGGCATCGCGGTATGAACCTTGTCGCGGAAGGCGCGATAGTTGGCGAAAACTGCTTCGGCAGTCTTGCCCGCGTTGAGGTCGTTGTCCCCCGCATAGACCACGACGACGCGCGGCTTGTACGCAATGACGATTCGTTCGGCGTACTTCACCGAGTCGCCCAACTGCGATCCCCCGAAGCCGCGATTCACACACGCGTGCTTCGGAAAGCTGGCATCGAGCTTCCACATCCGAATGCTCGAACTGCCCACAAACACGTTGGCTTCTGATGCCGGAGGGGACTGTTGATCCTGCACTTCAAACGCCTTGATGGCCGTTTCCCAGCGATCGGCCTCTGGCAGCTTGGGCGTTTCTTGACTGATCGCCACGCTCGCCAAGGCCAACACGCTTGCAACACACACGGTGACAACATCGCGTCTGAACATGATTCAACTCCCGCTTCGACTGACTTTGACTTGGAATGAACGCGGCCAAGGATGGCGTTTCCAGCGAGAATTCTCAAACCGACTCACTTCCCTTCGCGAAGTCTGCCGATATACTCCCGTCCCCCCAACTAATGGGGCACCCTGACGCGGGGTGGAGCAGCCCGGTAGCTCGCGAGGCTCATAACCTCGAGGTCGTCGGTTCAAATCCGGCCCCCGCCACTTGGCTCTGTCTTCCGAAGTGACAGAGCGTCTGATTCGCCCGACACAGGCACTAAACAGCCGACCATAAATTTGGTCGGCTGTTTTCGTTTTCGCACGTCACTCCACTCGTTTGGGAGTAGCTCATCGTGTGCTAAACAGGGCTTCTGCGATGACTGTTGCGGGTAGTGACGTACACGCAGCGGGCCAACCGATCGGCGTTGCTGTTGGGCCGAGGCCAAACTTCGGGGCGAGTCCGTGCCAGAGGCGAAGGCCTGCTGGGATAGTGCAGGCTCCGAAGAGCCAGAGCATCCAGACGGGAGAGCCCTGCTTGAGCAGGTCGCCTGCGTCACCGATCCCCTCGAAGGAACCGACGGCAAGGTAGGCTCCATTGGCGATTAGACAGAAGCCCGCGAAGAAACGGAGCCAATACTCGCCGGGCCACTTCGCCGCGCGAGCGGCCAGCCAGACCATGATCGGGGCGATTGAACCGAACACCAGCCCGGCCCAACAGACGGTCAACGGGTAAGGATTCAGATCGAGATCCGTGCGTGAGATCGTCAGTGGATGCAGAACGACTCGACGAACGGCTCCTCCCGTCAGCCAACCGAACAGCGCATGGCCGCATTCGTGGATGATCTGCATCCAGAGCCAAGCCAATGGTCCGGTCGCGGCGATCAGAATGCGTTGCGGCAGTCGGTGCATGGGATGCTCACATAATTGCAGCTCGCAGCGGTTCGGTCGCCTGTGATTTACCGATCCTTGAATTTGGTGACATCGTGATAGCTGTATGTCCCACCGTTTTGTTGTGGCAGGCGGCGCAGGAAGTTTGAGGTGTACTCGATCAATTCCGGGCCGACTCCAAACTCGATGGTATGAATGCGGGCGCGCCCGGCGTTGATCCGCTTCACCTTGTCGAGGTCCGAGGGAGACATGGCCGGTTCGGCGGCGTCGGTCAGGAAGAAGATGATGTCGGGGTTCAGTTTGAGGGCCAGTTCCATTGCTGGAAAGTGGTCCGTTCCCGCGCCGGGTTGGATGCCCGCGATCTGCTGTCGCGCGAGAGTCTTGTTGAGCTCGGTGGCCGGGGCGAGCGTCGGCTGGGCCTCGTTCTTCAGCTTCACGACGTGCGGCGTGTCGTCGTAAAAGATGATGAGAAACTGCTGCCGTTCATCGAGCGCCTGCAAACTGGCCATCAACTCGGCTTTGGCGACCTGCATCGCGTTGTTGCTGGTCATGCTGCCGGAAGCATCCACCACAAAGACGATTTTCATTCCCGCGTCGCTCGTGCCGAAGAAGCCCGCGCCGAAGCCTCCGCCCGGTGCGCCGCCGCCGAGGACTCCATCCCGAAAGCCACGCTTGCCAGATGCGAGCGGCCACGTTCCGCCCGACATTCCGATGCCGCCAGGTGGAAAGGCGGACTCCGTTCCCGTCGGGAGATTCACACGCGAGTTGCTCGCCCCAGGACCGTCGGCGGTTGGCAACATCAATGCGGCGGGTGGTGCCTCGTTCGCGACACTGTGCTTCGTTTGGAGGAGTTGATTGCTGGCGTTCGATCCCTGCGACTGATCGCCGGGAGGCACGTCATTGGGCGGGCCTTCCACTTGCGCGTCCGGCCGGTCTCCCCACGGGTTCGCCACCACGACACCGTCATCGCGCGTGATGATTGTCGTGAACTCCGCCGCCCCTCGACCGAGACCACCGCCCGCGTTGCCTCGGTACGAAGTCGCCAACAGCAGCAGCAACGCCGAATGAAACAACAGCGAGCACAAGTTCGGTACGAAACGAGCCTGCGGTCGACTGCTCTGTCGCCAGAATCTTCTGCGCAATATGGCTCGCGGCGAATTCATCCTTGCCTCGCTGGAAACGGTCGGCCCCATTCGGCGCGGACTCTATGCCTCGTCACCAATCGAGTCAATTCGAGTCGCAAGGCCGCAGTGGAGTCATTCGACTGAAGTCCGGCTTAGCTCTGTCAGCCGGACTTCGTTTTGCAAAGACGACTCATCCGAGTTGACGACCCAAAAAACTGAGAAGTCCGGCTTTCAGAAAAGCCGGACTTCGAGAGAGTTCACGGCGGGGACTGGCAACGCGATCAGAACTCGATCTTCAGCGTTTGTTTCTCGCGCAGCAGTCGTGACTCGACTTGGATGGTGTCACGGACGCGCGTGGAACCGCCGGGAACCGGGATCCGAAATTCGACGGCTCCCTCCTTCACTGGAAATTTGTCCGTCGTTCTGTACTTGATGATCTGCTTGTAAGAATCGGTCCCGATCACCTTGCCTGTCAGATCACTGCCACGATACTCACGGACGTTCGTTGGTAATCGGACCTGAATCACGATCACATACTGCCGGTTTGGCTCGGGATCGCGCGGTTCGGTCCAAGCGGAAAAGCTGCCTTTCGAGACAGCAAACGAAGGGACATTGATCGCTGGAATGCTGATCCCCGTTCCCGTTCCGCTGCCGGTTCCATCACCAATACCTCGACCATCCCCCGTTCCGACGCCATTCGCGATTCCTTCAAGTGCCTCACCGGGATTGAAGTTGATTGCTTCGAGCGACGGGGGCTGGTTGAGATCTTCGTTTTGTGGGGGAGCCGCTTCGTGTCCGCCGTCCATCTCGAGCGAGGCTTCGAGTTCCGGATCGATGATCGTGTCGCCACCGGGATTGCCGAACTCCACGAGAACGCTGGAAGCTGGCAGGATTGCCTGCCCGCCGATGGCGAACACTGCCAGAGTCACCAGCAGCCCGACGTGAATGGCCAACGAAACCCAAACCCCATACATGGCCGCGCGTTTGGGACCGCGTAACAGATGCTGGAACCCCAGCCTAGGTGAAACTGCTGGCGAGCTTTTGACGGGTGAAGTTGAAGTCACCGAGCCGGATAAGAGCGGTTGCCATTGAGCCACGGCAGAATCGGCTGGAGTGGATGCCGTCTTGCGATTCGGCAAACCGTTGGACTTGGCCGGTCTAGCTCGCCTCGCTGAGAGCCATGAAGGAACCGCGACACCCGGAGCACCCGAGACCGCAGCGGTCGGTGGCATTTCACCTTGCGGGCGGTCTGAGGTTACGGGCACGTTTTCCATGATCATCTTCTTGTCCACGAACCGGTGGTTTCGGTGTGGAACAGTAACACCATCTCACCCGCAAAGTCTCTTCAACCGCCAGCGTGACTTTGCTGTCGGCGCGGGACATCGACAATCATCGGTCCCACAGCAAAAAGGACAGCAGATTTTACTTGTGAAGTCATAACCTCGGGCACCCCGAACGTCTGGCCAGAAGCTCTCCAGTGATCGGCAGATTTGATCCTGCGGCTGTTTGTAACCTATCAGGCGGAGGGAGTGGCCCCAACGGGTTGTTCGAGGTCGGCTGATTTTGGCTTGAGGTCGAACGCGAAGAGAACATCGCCGGACGCCGTGCTATCGAGCGATCCGATGGCCGGCAGTTCGCCGGGCAGCGATTTCATGACCGACTTTTTGCGAGGACGCACTTTGATCCAAACAAACGATCCCACGAGCAAGGCACCACAGATCAGGATCACGAGCAACACGACTGAGGTATCGGTCTTCGAGGACAGAGCGGGCGGAGTGGCCACGAGCCGAGAACGTCCGATCAGCAGCGGTGCCCCCCGTGTTTTGCCGAGCTTATCGGTGTAGCTCATGATCTTGAGAAAGTGGCCGACGAAGACGACCTCGCTGCTGACTTCCTCGCCGATGCGAAGGCCCTTGGGTTTCTCCGGCAACACGATGACATAGGGAAAGGTGCTGGACTCGTCGGTCCAGCCCCACGCTTCGTAAACCTTGGTGAAGCCGTGCGGGTTTTCGGGCGCGTCGTACTCCAACACGCGACGCACATGGAGGCGGAGGCGAATGGACTGGCCTCGATAGCGTTCCGGCTGATCCCAAAGCTGGGTGAACGCGACATCCCGCTTGGCCACTTTCTCCAAGTCCGCCAAGGGTTCGGTGCGACTCCACGCCATCAGTCGCCAGTAGGCGTCCATCTCACGATTCTTTAGCGGTGCGCGGTCGATGATGAACTCGAAATTCCGCTGAGCTGCCGCCAATTCTTCCTCATTCTGGCGGCTCGGGCCGGGGACAATCGTCTCTTTATCCACGACCGGAGTCTTCTCGACCGGCTTGGCAATCGGCTCTTCGTCGGCGAGGACTCTCCACGTCGTGGGATCTTTCATCCGCTCGTAGAGCATCCACAACACGGCCATCGCCATGATCAGAGACGCCAACCGGGTCACTGAAATGCTGTGCCCATAGGGGCGAGCGACTCTGCGGCGCATGTCAGTTCTCCTGCTGGCAGCCTTTTCATAGAACGGCCGAAGTCCGGCTTATACCTCACACGGCCATGAATGAGATGTTCGAGGCGAGCCGTGTGCCGTAAGGCCACGGGTTTCCTGCGACGATTAAGAACCCCATGCGGCTCGCCAAGCTCTCAGCTTGGGCCGCGTGGAGTATACGTGTCCCGAGTCATGGAGCTGCAGTTCCGCCAGTACTCAACTCCGTAAAGCTGACTTTTCGCATCTGTTGGCCGTCGGGAGTTTTTTGGCGGGTGCAGACATCAATGACCTTCATCAATTCCCCATAGCGCACTCGCCGTTCGACGGCGATTTGGATGCGATCGAACGCGATCATTTTTCGGCCGAAGATCGCTTGAAGCTCGCGGTCGAGCCTGCGGACGTTGGCTTCATTCATTTCGCCCTGGACTACGGGGCTGGCTTCGAGAATCACTTGCCTCACGCCACCACGATCATTGGCCATGACTTGAAGATGCAACGTATCCAATCCAACAGGGTCTCCGGCTTCACCGCCGTTGTTTTCCTTCGGCCGCTCTTCGACTTTGGTCACGGGAACCGGAGGCGGAAGGTTGAGCGAAAGCTGTCCTTCGACCGGAGCAGGGCGGAACGTCAGGATGAAAAAGGTCAGCAGTTGGAACGCCATATCTAGCATGGCGGCCAAGTTCATTTCGACCGATCCCTGATCACGGCGACGACGACGGCGATTGCGGCGCATCTCAACGAGTCTCCTGTCGCGTCATGGCACTCAACGAGAACTGACGATACCCGTGTTTCTGGCAGACTTCGATCACATGATTGAGCAGGTGAAAAGGTACGGCCCGGTCGGCTCGAATGATAACACCAACCGGGAACTCGGCACCTTCGGGAGTCCCCATCACGCTGAGTTGCTGTTTCAACAGTCGGGCCTCTTTGGTGATGAGCGGTTCGATTTCTTCGAGCCGGCCGAAGCAGTGAACTCCGCCCTCGGCATCAATGTTCAACAGCAGTGGCTCCAACTTTCCCTGTCGATCGAGCGGGCGGGCCGATCCCAAAACGGGCAGCTTGAGGGACAAGTCCATCGACGCCCCTTTGAAGTTGATCACCAACATGAAAAATGTGATCAACTGAAAAACCATGTCGAGCAGCGGAGTCAGATTCGGCTCTGCTCTCTCGGAGTTCATATCGGACATGCCAACCTCTTTTGTCTAGCAGCGGCCTATTGAATGCCTCTGTAGGACGGGCACTCTTGCCCGACTTTAACTTAGACAGACGGCCAGGGTGCCCGTCTTACGTTTTCAATTCGCGGTCAGTTCACGCTGCCGGCTCGGTGGGAGCCTTCTTGTGAGCCATCGTGTGAACTCGAAAAATGAAGTCGTCAGCGGCATTCATCGTCTGCACACTGAGACTTGAAACCCGGTTCTTGAACACGGCGAAGAAGTAGATGGCGGGCACCGAGAGGCCGACGCCCTCGAACGTCAGAATCAGTGCTTCGGAAATACCACCAGCCACTTCGCTGGCCTTCAACTGCGTGTCCGACAACGCGATCACGCTGAAGCTTCCGATCATTCCTTTGAGCGTGCCGAGCAAACCGACCAGTGGCCCCAACGTCCCAATGACGGCCAGCATGCTGATCCGTTTTTCCATCTCGACCGTGAGTTCTTCCGACTGTCGATCGATGGCTTCGCGGGCATGATCGAATCCGAACGAGAGAGCCGTCATGCCGGTCGCGATCAGTTGTCCCAGCTCACAGGCGCTGTCCTTGGCGACCTTGTAGATCCCGTTGAAGTCGCGTTTCACCAGCAACGCTTCGCATTTTTCCATCACTTCGGGCGGAGCCACGACCGGCGCTCGCAACTCCATAAACAACTGGACGACGAGACCGACGAAGTAGATCGAGACGAGTAGCAAGAACGCGCCGATCATGCCCGAGGTCTCGATGATCCACCACAATGTGGACTTCGGCTTATGCCCTTCGGCTTTCGGTTCCCCAGCGGTATCGCTTCCGGCGGCGGGTGCGGCTGCTTCTGGTTCGTCCTGAGCGTGAACCGTGACCGGCCTAGCGAATGAAAACGCGGTCAGTGCCAACAGAACCAAGACCAACCAGATCGGCGGGAAACTGTGTTTTTCGACCGGGAGCATCAGGCGATTCCTCTATCGTGTGAGTTGGATTGGTTCTCCGGCCCCAGGCCCAAGAGAAGTCAGGCGTAACATCCAAGTTTGTTGGGAGCAACCCGACTCGGAAACAGATGTGGGCAGCGAATCATCGCAACGAAAGCAGTCAGTCGTGTGAAAGTTTGGCGTGAGACCGAAACGAAAACCCCCAATGCGACCCGCCCGTGCGCGATTCTACGGTCGTCGCAACGAAGAGTTCAATAGAGGGAATCGACCCGCTGCAAGCTATCAACAAGACGATAGCCGTGGAGTCGCCGCCCGCTCGCTTCCTGTTACACAGCGGCAGGGCTACCTTGCTTCTGCCGTCCTCGTGTTTGAATCCGTTAGTTGAAAGCCGTTCCGTGTCATCCTGGTTGCGAACTCGAACAACTCTGCGTCTGCCGATCACGCTGGGCGTCGTCTTGATGACGCTCAATGTGACGATGCTGATTTGCTGGATTGTGATCCTCGCCCAAGCTGCCGGTTGGGGGGCGTTGATCGTCGGCGTGGTGGTCTTCGCACTGATCTTGGTCGGGCTGTCGTTTTATTTGTTCCTGATGATCAAAGAAGTGAGACTCAACCAACGGCAGGCCAACTTTGTGGACAGTGTGACTCACGAATTGAAGTCGCCAATCGCATCGCTCAAGCTGTACTTGGAGACGCTCGAAATGCGCGCGGTCTCCGAAGAGCAGCGGGCCAAGTTTTATCGAGTCATGGATCAGGAACTCGAACGGCTGGACCACCTCATCACGCAGCTTCTGGAGGTCGGGAGGATCGACGCGATCGGCGAACAGTCTGATCCCGAAGACATCCTCGTGGAGTCGATGCTGCGTCGCTGCGGTGGTGCGGCGTGTGCCCACCACAAACGAGATGAAGCGGAGACGATCAGCTATGACATGCAGCCCGCCGTGCTGTATGCGCGGCCGCTGCTGACCGAGACCATCTTTCGCAACCTGATGGACAACGCGATCAAGTACGCGGGTGATCCGGCTCGCGTGGAAGTCACGGTGCGCGTAACCGATCGTGGGCGAGTCATCACGCGCATCGCGGACAATGGCGACGGCGTGCCTCCCGAATTACGCAAGCGCATCTTCGGCATCTTCTTCCGTGGGGGGAGCGAATTGACGCGGCGGCAAAAAGGAACGGGACTCGGCTTATACATCGTCAGCAGTCTCGTCCGGCAGATGAAGGGGCGAGTCAGCGTTCATGATCGACCGGGTGCGAATGGGAGCGTGTTTGAAGTCGATCTGCCGGGTCGCAAAGGTGAGGGTTGAACGCCTCCTGAAAAACGTAGAACGGGCACTCTTGCCCGTCGTGTCTCGATAATAAATAGACGGGCAAGAGTGCCCGTCCTACATACTATTGCAACCGATGGTTAAGCGAACGTCATGCGTATTCTGATCGTGGAAGACGAAGAAGCCCTCGCTCTCGGCTTGAAGTTCAACTTCGAGCAGGAAGGGTACGACGTGCTGGTTGCGGGGGACGGCCCCACGGCGCTGAAGCTGTTTCATTCGGCTTCCCCGGCCGTCGATCTGGTCATTCTCGACCTGATGCTGCCCGGCATGAGCGGCTACGAAATCTGTAAGGCGATCCGCGTCGTGGACAAGCTCGTGCCGGTGCTGGTCCTGAGCGCGAGAACACTCAGCGAAGACAAGATGCACGCCTTCGACTGCGGTACCGACCAGTACATGACGAAGCCGTTCGCGCTGCCCGAACTACTCAACCGCGTCCGCAATCTGCTGGAACGCCACAAGACACTGGTTTGTGCGACACGGTCCAACACTGAGCCAGCGAGCGTTCCAGTCAATTTTGTGTTCGATCACTTCCGCCTCGATCTGCAATCGTTTGAAGTCCTCGTGGGCGACCGCCGCCTGAGTCTCACCACGCAAGAGATGCAACTGCTGCGGTACTTCATCGAGCATGAGGGCGAAGTGTTGTCGCGGCATCAGATCTTGGAAGCGGTCTGGGACCAGAATACCGATGTCACGACGAGAACCATCGATAACTTCGTGCTGCGGCTGCGCAAGTTGATCGAACCCGATCCGGCTCGTCCCCGGTACATCCTTTCGGTTCGAGGCACCGGCTACCGCTTCGTCAGCAAGTAGGGTGCGTGGAGTCTTCGGAACGCATCGCTGCCGAAAACGTGATCGCCAACCGGTGCGCTCCGAAGACTCCACACACCTGACGACTATTCGTTCCGCATGAGTTCCGATCCCTGTCCGGAAAAACGAAGTGCGTCTTGAGGTGTCACAAAGAACACCGCAGGCCCGGCACTCTTAAGAGCACCGGGCCTGCGTTACTTAACCCTCGCTGCGGAACTAGAGAGTCCGCACGAGTTGGTGGCCGCCATTGGGACAGCCCGTCGACTACCGTCAGGCTTGGCCACCTCGCTGGCATTTACAACTGTCTGGATTCAAAAAGTCACCGTCCTTTCGTGCTAGAGTTTTCGCTTCGGCCGGGCAGCCAGTGCCCACCACTTCGCGACCTTTCCAGTCCGTCGCGTACGTCACCGCGACCCACGGGCGAGATCATTCCCTAACCAGCCGGAGATGGCAAGAGGGGACTTCGCCTCGTCCCACATTTTTCAGGAAGTCGGACACTCACGGGAACGATTGGGTTCGCGCGTTCCATTTCAGAATCTCTGGCCCCGACTTGTCAGCGTGAGCACATTCCGTCCGTCAATCAATGAGCGTGAGTCACGGGCTGGCTGCGGATGCGTGTTCCCTGCGGATGTTGTGACGGGTTGAGGTGTTGATCGAGGCCGGTCACTTCCAGTGTCAGCCCCTTTGACTCGAAGTCGCGGCTCAGCTCATGCAATTTTTCCATTGTCGTGTGATCGACCAAGATCGTCTCGGAGAGATCGACGATCACGTTTTTATCCTGCAACAGCCCGTACTGGTAAATCTGACTGCGGAACAGCAGCCAGTTGCTGAATACGGCCGACTTTCCCGCCGCGATGCGGCAAGTCTTGTCGTCGATTTGTTCGATGTTGAGGAACGGTCGGAAGAGCGAAGTCATCGGCATCCCGTGCATGAAGTGAATCAGCAGCTTCACACCCATGCCGATGAAGATGCCAACCAGCAGGTCGGTGGCCAGCACGCCGATAATCGTCGCGACGAAGACAACGAGTTGCTCACGGCCGATGTGGTAGACATGGGCAAACTCGCGCGGGTGAGCCAATCGGGATCCTGTGAAGACGAGCATCGCAGCCAGCGCCGCCAACGGGATCAGGTTGAGCAGGCTGGGGATGAAGGCGACGGCGGCGAGCAGGAACAGTCCGTGGAACAGGTTCGAGAACTTTGATTTCGCCCCGTTGTCGATGTTCGCGCGGCTGCGAACGATCTCGGCAATCATGGGGATGCCGCCGAGGAACGCCACGACCGTGTTGGCCACTCCGACCGCGAGCAGGTCGCGATTCAGATCGGTCTTGCGCTTCTGGGGATCAAGGGTATCGACCGCCTTCGAGCTGAGGAGTGACTCTAGGCTGCCGATGATTGAGAACAGCGCAATCCACTTCCACGCGAAGACTTGCTTGAGGACCGAGAAGTCCGGGAAGACGACCATCCGCGTGAGATCGAGTGCTCGCGTGCCGAGCGTCTGCACAGCGTCGAGCGGGACGTTCACGAGATGCTTCTTGGCCGCCAGCGTGAAGCTGCCGCCGAACACCGAATACGTGTAGTCGGCCGCGCCGGGAAACGGCACATGCAGCACGAACAGCGCCAGCGGAATGGTCGCGATCAACACGATCAACTGTGCGGGAACCTGCTTGGCGAGCTTAGGAAAAAACGAGGGCATCCCGAACATGATGACCAACCCCGTGATCCCAATCACGGCGATCAGCGGGTTGAAGTGAGTCAGCGCCGTGGGGAGATGCAGGATCAGATCGAGTGGTTCAAAACTGTGGCCATGCGCGTCGATCAGGAACTCCTTGGGGACGCCGAACGCAACCGGAAGCTGCTTCGCCATGATGATGACGCCGATCGAAGCGAGCAGCCCATGAACGGCCGATGACGGAAAGAAGTCTCCCAACACTCCTCCCTTTAATGCCCCGAATGCGATCTGCATCAGCCCCGAGATCACCGCCACGGCGAGCATCATCTTGTATGCGGCGAGTGTCGCGTCACCTTCCGACAGTCCCGCATCCTTGGCGAAGGTGGTGCAATCGGCAACGCAGCCCAGCACGATCACGATCAGTCCCGCTGCCGGTCCCTTAATGGTGAGCTGCGAGTTGCTGAGCAGCGTCGCGATGATCCCGCCCGCGATGGCGGTGTAGATGCCGGCAATCGGCGGGCAACCGCTCGCCCCTGCGATGCCAAGGCACAGCGGCAGCGCGATCAAGAAGACCATGAAGCCGGATCTCAGGTCGCTGGCCAGAGACGAGGCGGGGTTGGACGGTAAAGGCGATGCGGACGTGGACATGATGGAACCCTTGTGATGCGGCGGAATGGCCGTGGCTCTGTGTCGCTGATTGTTTAACCGCGTGGGCAACGCCCCGCGCGTCAATGGGGAAAGAGACTCCAACGTCGCTCGACGTGCGGGGCGTTTCCCACACGGTTAAACGAGGTCAACTTCGCAATCTCAAATTGTCGGACCACTAATCGATCTCGTGATCGCGTCGTTCTTGTGGAGTGTGAGTGGCAGGCTGCTCGGATGAGAGGCCCTCACGGTGTTGCAGCAGTTCGTGAGCAGCGCGATAGCGAGAGGCGATCCCTTCTTGGGGCAGTAGTCCGCCGATCACGATGAAGGCGGCGAGAGTCAGCACTGCGATCCGTTCGTTGAGTCCGAGTCGCAGTGAGACGGTCGATTGATGCGGCGTCCCGGTGAAGAGTTTGAAATACGTTTGGACGACCGCGATGCCGTTCAACGCGGCGGCGATCACGACGGCCACGCCTACGTAGGGATACGTTTCGACCGCTCCATCCACGAGTAACTCGGCTCCGACGAAGCCCGCCGTGCCGGGGAAGCCGACGCTGGCGAGGCCCGTCAGCAGGAAGCAGACGGCCAGCGCGGGAGCATGAACGTACAGTCCTTGAAACTCGGCGAGGTTCAGCCGTCCTCGCCGCGCTTCCAGTGCGCGGAGCGTCAGGCCGAATCCTGCCAACGACAGCATGATCGAAATCCAAACGCACAGCGCACCTGTCAATCCGGTTGGCGTGACCATCTCCAAGCCGACCAGCACCATCGCCGAGTGACTGAGAAACAGGTAGCAGATGAATCGGCGAGCATCGCGCTGCACGAGAGCCATTCCGGCCGCATAGACCGCCGTGACGAGCGAGATCAGTCCCATGCTCTGCAACACCCAGTCGGGCGCGATCGGCAGGACGAGTCTCACGGCGGCGTAGGCTCCCGTGAGCGGAGCGGCGAACAGCAGTGCCGATCCGAGCGACGCTCGCTCGAACAGGTCCGTCAACCAACTGTGAAACGGCGCGATCCCGCTGCGAATGAGGATCGCGCCGAGCATCGGCACGATGCACCACAAGCTGTGAATGCGGCCGTCTCCCTCGATCTCGTACTCGGTCCAACCCGCGACCATCAGGCCGACGAAGGCCAGCATGTAAAGCGAGTAGACGCGCGTCGGTTGGCCGCGAGAACGCAGTTCGAGATACGGCGGAACGGTGCCAGCCGCCAGCAGCGCGATCACCAGCCACGGCTCCTTGCAACTGAACGTCGCCAGCAGGATGGCTTCCGAAACGAGCGTCGAGACAAACGAAAACCGCCGCACCTTGGTGCCGAGCGTGGTGAGCGTCGTCAGAAAATAAAGCAGCGCCACGAGCGGCAACAGCGGCGCGCTCAGTTGGTCGATCACGAAGACCTCGCGGCCGACCAGTCGCGTCAACAGATGCCACGCATCGTCCGCTTCAATCGCATGGAGCTGTTCAAAGTCGGACCACGCGCCCGTTGTGCAGAACAGAATCAATACGCAAAAAGCCAGACACCCGTTTCGCGCTTGATGGGGATCGCGCGCGCGACCGACACAGAACGCGCCGATGAGGGCCACCAAGATCGAGCTTTCCAGCCACGGAAAATGCAGGTCGCTCACAGCAGTTCCTCCAATGTGGGGGACGCGGCGTCATCGGCGTCACCGGTACGACTGCTTTCGCCCGACAGAAATTTTGTCCAGCGTTGTTCGAGTGCATCGCAGCCTCGGAAGAAACCGAGGACCGGCGCGACGATGTAGTCTGACAGACACGCATCGAGGTAACCGCGTTGCAGGGCGAGGCGGTACAGCCACAAGCGGCCGGTGGCCGAGAGCCGAGTTCCCAACAGACTCGATCGTGTTGACAAGCGTTCGCCGATGGCGTTTTCGAGAACACGGTAGTCGTGCAGTAGTGTCGGTGCCCGCAGGAACTGCAACGTCCGCAGACAGGCATGACCCAGGATGTGGATGAGGGCGAGGTATCTCAGCCCGAAACCGATCTCGGCGACGATCAGGCCGACTTGAGTCAGCGAGGCGAACGACAACGCGCACTTGATATCCGTCTGCACCCGCGCAGCAAACGCACCGAACACCGCCGTGCTCAGGCCGACGACGACGATGATGAATCTCAGCAGCGGAGACCGGTCGAGCAGCGGACTGACTCGCAACAACAGGAACGCGCCGAGGTGAACGGAGAGCGCTCCGTAGAAGACGGCACTCGACGGCGTCGGTCCTTCCATCGCACGGGGCAACCAGCCGGAGAACGGTACCAGTGCCGACTTTCCCATCGCGGCGACCAACAGCAACAGACCGACAGCCAAGCACTGCGGTTCCGTCAACAAGGCCGTTCCCTCGGGCCAGAAGCCGATGCGGACCAGTTTGTCAAAGTCCCCTTCACCCGTCAGATGGTGCAGCACGATGGAGGCCATCAGCAGCGCGGCGTCAGACAGGCGATAGACGCACCAAACGCGCAGGCCGTTCTGCACGGGAGACAATCGCTCGTGATAGAACGCGACGAGCAGTGCCGACGACAGGCCGACCAACTCCCAACCGGTGAACAGCGTTTCAATCGTCCCGGCCAGCGAGGTCACGACCATCCCCAGCACGAACAACGAGTAGAAAACGAAGAAGCGGTTGAAGCCCGGCTCGCGGTGCATGTAGCGGTTACAGAAGGCTCCGATCGTGCCACACAGCGCGAACGTCATGATGACGAACGGGACCGAGAGCCGGTCGAACTCGAACTTGAACACGAAGTGGTAATGAAAGTGCGGCTGATTGATATCGACCCATTTGCCGAGCGCGATCGGGACATGCCGTGTTCCCGACGCGAGCATCAGCACGAGGATGGCGATCGACGCCAATAGCCCGGTGACGATGGCCACTTCGACGAACGCCACGATCGAGCGTTCGCTCAGCGGCCGCTCGCGCAATAGCGACGACAGCCCCAACAGTGCGAACAGCACCGCTGGGGCACCGACGACGGTCAGTCCGAGGATTTGAAAGGTCAGCTCTTGGTCAAACATGGTGTCTCAATGGGGTGTCTCGTTTAACCGCGTGGGCAACGCCCCGCGCGGCGAGTGTTGCAGGCAGTGAGTTTTGAGGAACGATCATGGCACGATCTGGGCGAAGTCCATGTGGTCGCGGGTTCCTCGATACCAGTCGAGCGATGATGCGGCTTGCGGGAGTTCGGTGATGTCGGGTTCGTAGGGGTAAAACTCACCTTGGCGATAGACCACGATTTCGTTCGAGTTCGGGTTGAGCAGTGCCAGTTGGCTCCAGCCATTTCGCAAAATTTTTCCGACGAGCGGATCGCGATCCATGATTTGGCGGATGCCGTCGGGCGTGGTCTCGATGATGAACAGCAGTCGCACCGGTTCGTGAATTTCGACGCCCTGCCACGGCAAGCCGGGACGCAGGTCACTCGACGCGCCATCCATCACGCCCAGCAGCGAGGTCACGTTGTGCGGCAGCTTGGTGCCGCACCCCCAGCCGGGCGAGTCAATGTACGAGAAGAAGTATTGGAGGTTGATCCCCTCGCAGACGGGGACGACCGGCGCGAGGATGCGACCGAGGATCGACAGTCGTGCGTCATCTTGCGTCGGATCGTAGGACTGCATGAAGCAACGCCTGTCGAGATACAGCCCGCGTGTGCGCGACCGACGGCCGACGAAGCAGATGCCGTTCGAGGCATTGCCGAACTCGGGCCGCGTCTGGGCGAGGTCTTCCGACCGGCCTTCGACGTGACGGTGAGCTTCGGCGAAGGACAAGTTGAGTGGAGCCGATTGAAAGCGTCGGCAGCGTTCGTGCGCGTTCCGCTCGCAGGCCGTTTCGAGCGAGACTCGTGCCGCTTCAAAGTCGGCCAGGTGCGACTTCGGCAGCAGATCGAGATCGTGAAACGTCAGCTTGTCGCTGCACGTGTTGTGCTGTCCGCCGAGGAAGATGGTGTCGTCGGGAACGTGGACACCTCGCGTTGCCAAGATTGATCGGACGCGCGGATCGTTGAGCATCGCCGCCAGAGCACGCGCGTTTGGCCCACCCGCTCCTCCCGAGCAGGCACCGCAGTCGTAGGCCGACTTGTGGGGATTGTTCAGACAGAACGAGCCGTGTCCAAAAAAGAAGAACAGCCGTGAATAACTGGAGGTCAGCCCGATGTCTCTCAGCACGCGTTCACCGATGTTCGCCATCTCTTCGAGATTGAAGCCGATGCGATTTCCTTCGGGACCGGGCGGTGACTCGGTTCGTTCCAGCCGCAACCGCGTGGTTTGAGGAGCCTCAACAAACTGACTGGCTCTTCTGCGGATGCGCGCGGTCAGGCGCGGGAACAACACGCGGGCGACCAGCGGAATCGAAGCCAACACGCCGAGACCTGCCGTCAAGACGGCACCCCGCGCGATGCTGCGACTGCCGACGTGAAACGAGTGCGACACCGTGCCGATCGCCTTGCGCGTCTTGGCTCGACGACGGTCTTCATCCACGAGCGAATAGACCACTTCTTCGGTGATCCAGTGCTGCGGCCGAACGACAATCGGACACAACGTTGAGAAGTGTGCGTCGGCCACTCCGCGAAAGTAGATCGGCACGTTGAAGAAGCCTGCCGTGCTGAAGGTCTCCGCGTCGGGAGCCACCTCCTCAATGTGACGCCGCAACGATTCTTCTCGCGTGTCGATGCAGAATGCGGCTTGGAATCGCGGAGACGGAACGCGGTGAGACTCGCGCTTTGTGTGGACGGAGATCGCATCGAGCGCGCGCCGACGGAAGCGGCGTTCAAACGCGAGATGGAACAGCCGACGCCGCTCGACGCTGGTGAAACTTTCGATTTCCGAGACCAGTGCCGACCAGTCGTCTGCATTCAAACGGTGCAATCCTGACGGACTCCAACCAAACGTCTGCGCGACCTGGAAGAGGAGCAGTGCCCGCCCTTCGATCGGGTTCGTCTGGCCGTTGCCATTTTTCAATTCTGTAGCCGCACGGAGACCGGACAGTGGCCCGCGATAGTTCATGGCGTCTGCGGCCAAGTGCGTCAGGGCGACTCGCTCCAGAATGAGTCGGATCGCGAGGAACTCGACCAGACTGCCGCGTGGTGCCGAGAGAGCCACGCGATCCGGGCGGACTTCCAGTTGCCAGATCATCCCGGCCCAACCGCGCAGCGCCAGCAAACTGGCGGTGAGGAAATCGTCCTGCTCGCCGTCGTTCACTCCCAACAGATCGAGCGATTCGCGAATCGAATCGAGGGGAGTGAGCCGCGCCGCTTGGACTCGGGCGAGTTCACCCGCCAACCCGCGCATCCAGAGATCGGGTGGTCCGGCCGGCAGACTGTAGACCTCGCAGAATGCCCGATAGAAACCGTGATCGCGCGCGGGGAGTTTCCAGCCCGCCATCCCCTGATCAGTGAAGGCCGCACAGAATCGGATCAGCACGTCGTTGACCAGTGCGTCGCTGTCTCGATTTGTCGCCCGTTGCAAGGCGTCGCGATGTCGCAGCGAGTGTTGTCCGGCCGCGTTCGTCGATCCGGATTTCAGATGCAACGCGCCATCGCGGCAGACGCGCCACAGCAGTCGCAACGTGAACGATTCCCAGGTGGTGTCGCTCCACTGTTCGATCGTGGATTCGCCGAAGCGCCGGATCAGATCGTCGTGCAGGTGCTGGTCGTGAGTCCCGTGCGAAGCCGTGCTGCGGTGAGAATCATCGCCGCCATCGCGCAGATCGCGCATGACCCAACGTTTGGTTTCGTCGATCACGCGCGCTCGGGCGGCCTGGGGGACATCGCCGCGGAACCGCGTCAGCGCATCGGTCTCCGCAATGAACCACCTCAATTCCTCGACCGGCCCGGTTTGCAAGGCATGTTGCAGCATCGCCAACCGGACTTCAAACGGCGTCGTGACTGACGCCAGTTTGACATCGGCCCGCTCGGCCAGATCGCGCCGTAACACGATCGACAAATCTTCGAGACGAATCCGGCCGCGAGCCAGTTTCTCACGATAACGGTCTTCGGTGAGATACGGCTGCACGCCGAAGAGGTTCGCCCCCAGCAACAGTCCCTGCTCGAACGGCAAGTCTTCCAAAGCCTGCAACGTGTTCAGAAACACGAACGCTGTGATCGGGCCGTGAATGGGCAGCAGCCCGGCCGATTTTTCAATCGAGCGATTCAAACGATCATGGTCGGGGGAAAGCGACTCGGCCTCGGTAGAAGGCCCGGTGGTTGAGGTCATGGTCCGTCACTTGAGCCGCCGGGCGGCCGATGAAAGTTGCTGAGAACGGGGTGATCGAGCGGTTGCTTGGCGGGGCGGAATCGTGCGTTGGGGATTGTGTTCAACAACAGCATCGACTCGTCGCGCCTGTTTCAGTCAAGTGTTCGTTGGGGAAGTATCGAACCGACTATAGGTCAGGTCTTGAGCATCTCCTAGGCAACCTACTTACAAGGCCGAAAGATCGTTCAAAGCACGGGCGAAATCGTTGCTTGTGCTTACAAGACCGTCACTCAAACCCGGGCTGAGATCGCTGCCTGCCGACTTCATGGATATCATCGCCGTCGTTGTCTCGGACACTCGCGGGGATGAGCCTCTCCGAAAATGTCCGAGGTCTATTGAGACTTCGGACGTTTGGCCCATCCGACGTGAAGTCCTACAGGTGAACTCAACGTCAGCTCGACTTTTGCCACATTTGGAGTGCGGAGATTCAACTCCGCACTCCAAATGAGATGGCAAATGTTGAGGCCAGGTGAGCGGCAAGAAATAGCCTCCCTGCCGACACGAACCCGAAGCGCGAGCGAGGAGATGCGGGCCGCGTTCCTCGCTCACGCGTCGGGTTCGTGTCGGTAAAATAATTTCTGCCGCTCGCCTCAACACGTTGGGCGGTATCCTCAACAATAAAATGGCGGAGCTTTGCAAATTTAGACTTTAGGCCAAACGGTCACATTCATGAATCAAAGGGCTGTTGCGTGCGAATTCTTGTCATTGAAGACGATCCCCTGATCGGTCGGTCGCTCGTGCAGGGCTTTACTGAGGCCGGTCATTCCTGCGAATGGGTGCAGGACGGTGCGGCCGGGACCGAATCGGCAAAGTCTCAGCAGGCGGATGTCGTCGTACTCGACCTGATGCTGCCCAAACGGAGTGGCATGGAAGTGCTCGGCGACATGCGCGGCGCGGGCGTGCAGTGCCCGGTGATCTTGGTGACGGCCGTCGGTTCGGTGGATGACCGGATCAAGGGACTCAACGCCGGGGCCGACGACTACCTCGTCAAACCGTTTGATTTCGCCGAGTTGCTCGCCCGGATCAACGCCATCGTCCGGCGCACCAATCACCGCCCGCAGCCGGTCATCACCGTGGGTGATGTCACGCTCGATCTCACCACGCGCCGCGTCACGCGCGCCGGTCGCGATGTCGATCTGACGCCGATTGAGTTCAGCATGACCGAACTGTTGATGCGGTTCGCGGGGCAGGTCGTCACGCGGAAAATGCTCTGCGAACACGTCTGGGGCTTCAACTGGGACGGCACCACCAACGTGATCGAAGTCCACGTCAACCGTCTCCGCGGCAAAATCGACAAAGGTGAAAACGGTGCCTCTTTCATCACCACAGTGCGCGGCCGCGGCTACGCGATCGCCAATGAAAACGCGCCGCTCGTTTGAGGTTCTCGTCGTCCCCGCGATGCGGCTGAGGACTGAAGTTCGGCTTAGAACCCGTCCAAAAACAATGTCGTCTTTCGCGGAGCGAAAGACGACAAACTGCGGAGTTGTTTTTGGGCAGGTTCTTAGCTTTGTTAGCCGGACTTCTCTCTGAGCGGACGCCACGCAGTGAAGTCCGGCTTTCAGAAAAGCCGGACTTCGCCCCCCACTTCGGTCAGCCGCAGCAGCTCATTCATTCGTGATCGGCCGACCGCTGGCAAACCACAGCGCCAGCTTGAGATTTGCCTGTGTCCACAGCAGCGGACAAATGTCATTCGGGACGTAGCGACCCGCTTCTCGGAAGTACGACTCGGGACAGCGATACGCGCCGAAGCGTGAGTCCTCGCGAGTCAACTGGTTCAGCGAACGAGTGAGATGCCGACACTGCTGACGACGGTCCTCAGCTTCGTTCGATCTCGCGTGACGCAGCCCGAAGTGGATCGAGAGAATCGGATCGAACAGGCACCACTGTGCTTCGAGTCCCGGCTGGAGCAGGCGGTCTCGCTCGGCAAGATTGTCGCTGAAGTCGGCCGTGCGCTGATCGGCCGCCAGCTTCTGCTTGTAGTCCGCACACCAATACGAATCGCCCAAGTACCGTCGGATGCCATGATCGCCCAGCAGGTGCGCGGCCACGTCGCCTGCGATCTCATCCGCCTGCGAGTCTGCGACGACGTGATAGGGATAGATGAGGAATAGCAATGCCGCGTCGTGGCGTCGCCGCTGAGTCAGTTCGTCCTGGCGGCACTCCCATGGCAGGATCGCTTCGAGTTCGGTCAAGCCACGCTGCGCGAGTTCATCCGCGACAGCCTCACGACCACGATCATCGCCAGTGCGCGACTTCACCCACTCGGCGTATTGCTTCAATCCCGCCGTCGCCACACCGATGCTCGACGCGGCCACTTTGCGGACCTCTTCCCAGTGACCGCTGTCTTCGTCCTGCCAGAAGGAAATGGTGCGCAGGAACTCGACGAGATCATCGAGCATCCGCACTTCGTCGCTGGAAGGGGTGAGGTCTCCCGCCGCTGCCAGTTTCGAGTAGAGCCACAGGAACGCGCCGAGCGCATCGTTCTGAGCATGCGACCATTTCTCGTTCAACTCGATCAGCCATTCGCCATCAAAGCGGATGTGCGGCCGTTGCATCGGGTCACACGGGTCGCTGCGTCCGGCGATGGCGTCGGTGAATCGAGAGCGATGCTTGACGAAGTAGCTCATCAACGAAGCCATTGCGGCCACAGCCTTGTCACGTTCTCCCCAAACAAAGTGCGCGTGCGCGATGTGAACGTTGTCGCGCACCCAGACCGAGCGGTATCCCGTCAAATCGAACTCCGTACCCTCGCCCGCCGCCGCTGAAAACAGCCCCGTGTTGAGTGTCGGAAATCGAAACGTTCCTTGTTCCTCCAGAAAGCCCAGCACTCTTTGGGCGTCCTCGGCCAGATGGTCCTCGCGGATCGCGAGTGGGTCACAGAGAACAAGTGAATCGTTGGATGCGGCAGTCATGCAGTCCTCGTGAATCAGGTCAGCGAAAAGAAACGTGGAAAACGATGTGGACCAGCAATTAAACATAAGGCGTCAGCCCCCGGACTCTTCATCGACAGGGTCCAGGGGCTGACGCCGATCGGCTCACCTGCACAACTTTGTCTGCGGGTAGAACCGGATTCAAAATATCCTCTACTCCGACAGCGGCGGCAGGATTTGATAAATGTCGATCTGCTCCGCCTCATCGCCCGTCATCCAAGCCCAGCGAAACTTCGTGGCCGGGTGCGTCCACACGTCGTCACGAGTCGCGAACCAACGTGGCACGACGACGTACTCCGCGCCGCTGGCATTCAATTGAGTTAATCCCGGACTGTTCGCCGGGTATCGTTTAAGTTGCGGCTGAACGATGCCGTCCACTTCTTTGGCACCATTGTGATCGAACTGTTCGAGGCCCCCCTTGATCTCCAAAAACGTGTTCGGAAAGAAGCCCGAGTAGCCGTTGACGAGCGGGTGTCGATGAAACGTGGACCAGTACATCCACTCCGTCGTTGCCAAATAATTTTTGACATTGATCCCCGTCGGGAATGGCAGACAAGCAACCGGTTCGTGCGACGGCGCGACATCGCGCAGCCACATCACCCAGACCGGCAAGTCGCGCGGTGAGCGACATTTGTGCAGAGACTGATCCGGTGGCACAACCTCAAATGTCACGATCAAACTCGCGAGCAGCAGCGGCACGCGGCTAAGCCACTGCGTCATCGTTTGCGGTGAACGGCACTGGCTTGGCTCCGCTGTCTCATTGGTGCGTGGATTCGCTCCCACAAGCGAATCGACTCGCGGGGCAGTTCGCAGCCAACGTCGTGGGTCGAGGAGATCGAGGGCCTCGATGCTGAGCAATACTGCGGCCAATTGCACGAACAGCACGAATCGAAACGGACTGCGGATCAACGCGAACCCCGGCACACATCGTTGCAACCATTCATACGGCGACTGACCGGCCAGTCCCCACGGCAGGTAGTCCGCGAAACGGCTGCTCGGACCGAGCGACAATCCAAACGCAATCAGCCCGAACGCCACCAAAAACAAGCCCCAACGCCGTCGTTTGCGAGTCGCCAAAGCCGCGATCAAACCGATCGGCGCAAGCAGCAACTTCAAGCCGCCACCGCCGAGTGGCCACACGTCACGGCGCGTCGTCTCGGGATGTTCGAGTCCCGGCACGAGTCCCGGCCACGGCGTATCCGTCAGATCGCGCGTGTGTGCGGACAGGCCGACAATCACACTCGCCTCGCGCTGCCAAGTGTGTTCCTTCGAGAGCGTTCGTTGGATCGAAGCAATTGGCAGGATCATCACTCCGGCCACAACGCTCGCCAACAGGATGTCTCGCCAAAAACGAACTTGTCGCAGCCGCTCGTTCCACAGCGTGACCGAGGCGGGGATGAGGATCAGCGCCAGAAACAATCCCCAGTAATTGCACATCCAATACGTGAGACCGAACGCACCGCCGAGTCTCAGGCCGACCGGCCTCCGTTCACCAACCCGCAGCGTGAGCGAGGACGATCGCCAGAACCGGCTCCAATTCGTGGAAGGCCCGTGAGTGGAAGTCTGTTGGACTTCGCCCTCGCTCACGTCTTCACTCATGTCCTCGCTCACGCGGCGGGTTGGTGTGACCAAGCCACCCTCCTCGAACAGGTCCAGCAACGCCCCCACCGTCCAGACGATTCCGAACACCGTCGTGAGCTGCACGACTCCAAGTTGCCACCAGACGAACGGCAGCAACTCGCACATCGCACCGCCACAACCTGCCAACCACGGACGATGGCCGACTCGCCTCAGCAGTCGCTCCGCCGTCCATCCGTTCAGCGTCAGGATCAGGAGTTGATAGACGTTGTAGGCCAGCACACGGCTCCCCGTCAGCCAGACCAGTGGCGCGACGACCAACATCGTCGGTTGAGCTTCCGAAAACGCGAACGTCCCGCGCGTCGGATGAAAAATCGGTGCCATCCAGTACCCGCCAAAGCCGCTCGCCGCCCGATCCGCGTTCCACCAGAGTGTCCACAGATTGAGCAACGGCACTGTCGCTTCAGACTCACACCCGTAAAGAATCGCCGAACTCAAAGACAACACCAGCGGTCGCGTCGCCACCAGCGCGAGGGCCAGATACAGGGCGAACCGCAGCAGACTGCACCGCAATGGTGAACGAGTGACGACGCGAAGGGTCTCGACAATGTTTCGACAAACAATTCCCATCAGCGGCAGATTCTCCTCAATCGTAGGGTAAGCGTCTCGCTTGCCCGTCGTTTAACCGCGTGGGCAACGCCCCGCGCGTCGAGTGGTGCAACAGCGTTCCACGTCGCCCGACGCGATTGGTTCACGTTCCTTCCTGCAAGTCCTCTCACCGGTCGAACCGATGCCGCTCCACGCACTCGTGATCGACCTCGACACCCAAGCCAGGTTTCGTGGTCAGCGTTGAGAACGGCCCCTCAATCACGAGTGGTTCGCGTGCGATTGAGACCTCGTGATAGTCCGGTCCCAGC
Source organism: Schlesneria sp. (assembly GCA_043749505.1). Taxonomy (GTDB): domain Bacteria; phylum Planctomycetota; class Planctomycetia; order Planctomycetales; family Planctomycetaceae; genus Schlesneria. The sequence goes on from JAYVDI010000225.1 coordinate 30,047, forward strand.
ACGTCACCGGGGAAGCGTTCGACCTGCATATTTGGCGTGGAGACGATGAAGTGCAGCATCGCAGCGGTCCCAACATCCCACTCCAAGTTCGAGCCGATGGAACACGCGATGCCATGTCGAGCCGCGAGGGCTGCGATCTCGCGCGCCTTCCTGATCCCGCCGTTCTTGCCCGGATACAGGCTGATCGCATCGCAACAATCGTGTCGAATCAACTCCTGTGCGTGAACCAGATCGAAGCAGCTTTCGTCGGCGAGAATCTTCGCTCCGGTCTCGTCCCGCACCCGAGCCAGCCCCGTGTAATCGCCCGGTGGGATTGGCTGTTCGACCAGCGCCAGATGGCAGTCGTCCAACTCGCGAATGCAGCGGATCGAGGTCTCGACATCCCAGCCGCCGTTCGCGTCGATGGTCAACGCGATGTCGGGACCGATCGCCTCGCGCACGATGCGCACGCGCTCGACATCGCGCGGCGGATCGACACCCACTTTGACCTTGATCGTGGTAAAGCCGATCGCGATCAACTCGGTCGCGCGGCGGCGAGTGCGTTCCGGATCGTAGGCTCCCAGAGAGAAGCGACTCCGCACGGTAAGCGGCCGACACGCTCCCCCCAGCAACTCGTAAACGGGCTTCCCCGCGGCTTTGCCTTGAATGTCCCAACACGCCATCTCAATCGCGGACTTGGCGAACCAGTTCCCCACGGCGACGGCATCCATTCGCCGATCCAACTCGACGATGTCACTCGCGCTGCAACCGACCACGGCCGGGGCGAGGACTCCATCAATAAGAGCCTTCGCGCCGAGACAGGTTTCACCGCTCCAACGCGGCGTTACGGTCGCCTCGCCCCAGCCTTCGAGTCCATCGTTCGTGGCGACGCGCACGAGCAGGAATTCAGACACATCGTGCCGTCCCAGCGCCGAGATCATCCGCCGCTCGGGTTTGAGCGGGATGCGAACGGGAATCGTTTCGATGAGGTCGATGCGCATGAGTTGGCTCAATGAGTGGCACCGTCGTCAGAAGTCCGGCTTTTCCTAAAGCCGGACTTCATAGTGGTCGGAAGCCCGTTGCAAAGAAGTCCGGCTAACAAAGCTAAGCCGGACTTCAGACACGTCGCGAACGGCGAGTATACTCGCCGCCCATCCGTCATCGCACTCGGGAGACCTTTCTATGTCGATGTTGTCCGCTGGAGTTGCTCGCACTTGTCTCACACCGTACTCGGGTGTCGAACTGACCGGCTGGGGTTATTACATCGAGCGGAGATGGCAGACGGTGCAAGACGACCTGCATGCGACGGCGCTTGTTGTGGATGACGGTTCACGGCAGGTCGCACTTGTAACGCTCGACTTGATGGTGATTGATGCCACATTCACGGAGCGGACTCGCGCGCGGATTGCCAACGCAACCGGACTGCCACCCGATGCGATCCTGCTGACGTGTTCGCACAGCCACAACGCACCGGCGGCGGGCGGGTTGCTCGGCGTTGGCGAGTGCGATCCGTTCTACGAAGACTGGGCCAGTCGCCAAGCGGCGACGGCCGTCACGCTGGCTTGGCGAAGCCGCGTGCCCGCGCGGATGAGCAGCGCGCGAGGCGAGTTGTCCGGGCACACGTTCAATCGCACGCGACCGAACGGCGTCGTCGATCCGACTGTCACAACGCTGAAGGTGGAGACCGACGAAGGCCGCCCCATCGCCTTCATCGTCAATTTTGGTGCTCACCCCACACTGACGACCGATTGGCGGCCATTCGCCGTCTCGCGCGATCTGCCCGGCGAAGTCTGCGATCTCATCGAACAAGCCATTCCCGGCACAACGGCGATGTACGTGCAAGGTGCCTGCGGCGACGTGAACTTCCTGCGCGAGTACATCAGTCCCGAACGGCATCACGAACCGGCGCGACTGCTCGCCGCCGTCGCCTTGGAATCGCAGGCCGAAGTCGAACCGATGCATTCTGTCCATGTCGGCTATTTGCGTGAGACAGCCCTGTTGCCAACCCGCCGCTGGCTGCGCGACGAGATCGACCACGATCGCGGTGAAGCACAACGACGCCTTGAAACGAAGGATATTACTCACTGGCGCGAGACCATCGGTCGCTCGATGACCAACCGCCCCGATGACATGGTCCAGCGACACGGCGGCGATGAGTTGAAGGCGGTTCGCGCGATGGCTCGATTCAATCTCGAATGGACCGGACGGATGCTCGTCGATGTCGAAACGCGCGCCGAAACGCTGGCCACTGAGGTTCAGGCACTGAAATTCGGCGACCTAACCCTCGTCGCGAATTCGTCCGAGTTCTTTTGCTCGTTCGCGCTGGATCTCCGTCACCGCGCTGGAGTCTCAGAACTGATGATCGCCTGCTACGCAAACGGTCGCATCGGCTACCTGCCCGATGCCCACGATATCGACGCCCGCAGTTACGCCGGCTTTCAATCGCCAAAGTACTGCAACCAGTTTCCATTCACGGCCGAGTCCGGTCCCACGATGTGCGATGCAATGGTCCGCGCGGTGAACCGGTGCAATAGAACCTGACCAAAATCAACCTGCGAGACAGTGTGGCTGGGGTCGGTGCTTCGCCGCCCCCAGAAAAGGGAGACACGCCTCCAGAGAAGCGAATACGCCCTCAGGCTGGGGGCGGCGAAGCGCCGACCCCAGCCACACATCACACAAACCCTCACCCAGAAAAGACTCACGATGTCATCGAGCAATTCACCGCAAGGCTTTCGAGGATCGGGCGGAACCGACGGCGGGATCGGGCTGTTTGCTGCGGGCCTCGGGCTGACACTCATCGCGCTGTGGCTGTTCCTCGATTCGGTGCAAGTCACGACGGGCGGGCTGGGCTGGGTCAGCGGTGCGCTGGGAATGGGAATGACGACCTCCTCGGGCATCGTCTTCGTTCCGTTCTTTCTTGGCGTCTGCGCGTTGTTCTACGACGCGAAGCAGGACTGGGCTTGGTGGCTGACGCTCGGCGGCCTCGGCGTGATCGTCATTGAAATCATCAGTCGCATCCATTTCTTGATGACGATGAAGACCTCCCATTTTCTGCTGATGGTCGCGCTGTTCGGTGCTGGCACAGGGTTGATGCTGCGGTCGTATCGGCCAGTGTCGTCATCGAAGTAAGGATATGTCCAAATACGACTCCGTAATTCGTCTCGTCGGCGGAGCGACGAGACTACAGTAGTCCCGTCGCTCAGCCGACGGGACGCGCATGGCGTTGCTCTTGGACAGGTTCTAAGGCGAGCGGGAGGAGCTGGCAGACCCGCTCGTAGGATGGACACCTCAGGTCGTGATGAAGTCTCACCCCCGCGCGAGCCGCTTCAACACCTCCACACCCCGTTCCAGTATGCTTTCTTCAGCGGCGAAGCTGAGGCGGAAGTGAGTGTCCTGCTGGCTGAAGACGTTGCCGGGAATGAGGAGTAGCTCGTTCTCAATCGCCTTCGCGACGAACTCAGTGCCGGTTCCCCACGGCGCTTTGATGAACAGATAGAACGCGCCGCCGCTGGCGCGAATGTCATACAGGCCGCTCAGTTCGCTCAGCAAATATTGGCGTTTCTTGGCATAGTCGGCCACACGGTCCGAGACATCACAGTGGAGTGCCGCCAAGCCCGCCCACTGCACCGGCTGCGGGGCACACACGAACGTGAACTGTTGCAGCTTGATCATCTGCTGGATCACATCAGCCGGACCATGCGCGAAGCCCAGCCGCAGTCCGGTCATCGAATGTGACTTGCTGAAGCCGTCAATCACCAGCGTCCGGTCGTTCCAGTTCGCCGGGCTGACGAACGGCTTGTCGTAGCAGAAGACGCGGTAAATCTCGTCGCTGATGAGGCAGATGTTTTTCTCAGCCGCCAGTTCGGCGAGGCCCTTCAGTTCCGCTTCGGTTGCGACGTAGCCCGTTGGGTTGCAGGGACTGTTGCAGAGGATCGCCTTCGTCTTGGGCGTGATCGCGTCACGGACTTGATTGAGGTCGATGCCGAAGTTCGGGTACGTGTCGATCTGCACGCACGTCCCGCCCGCCAGCGTGACCAAATGCTTGTACATCACGAACCACGGATCGAACGCGATCACTTCGTCGCCCGGATTGACGAGGACCGACAGTGCGAGCATCAGCCCGCCGCTGGTCCCGCTCGTCACGAACGCCTGTCGGTCGGCGTGACCCAACTCAGCGGTCACTCGCGACTGAAGAGCCTCGCACAACGGAGCAATCCCCTGCGTCGAGCTATACACGTTCTTGCCCGCCGTCACCGCGTCGCACAACGCCCGCTTGACCGGCTCGGGCGTGTCGAAGTGTGGCTGCCCGATCCCGAGATTAATCGGGTGCTTCATTTTGGCGGCGAGATCAAAAATCTTACGAATGCCAGACGCATCGATCTGATGCATCCGGTCGGCAATCCAAGAGTGATTCATGGTGAAGGTTGAGGTTGGGTTAGAGGGCAATTGTTAGGGATGAGACGTTGATTCAACACAAGATCCGTTGCCGCACTTCTGCAATGACATCGTCAGCAGGTCTCCCGAGATCACCGGCCTGCATGTCTGAAATGGCCAGACGGAGTGAACGAATGCTATCCGAGAGGTCGCTGTTTTGTGGATGAAGCTCTCTCCATTCCGCCAACACTTCTTCAGGAGAAGCTTGGAATGAGTCCTCCGAATGAAGCTTCTCTTCGACAAAGGAATGAAAGTGACGTAGTTCGAGTGACAACTCAGTCGCCATGAGAACTCTCCTAATGGCCGAACAATGGTGGAGATTCAGACTCGCATTTGGACATTCCTCTCGCAGCGTCGAGACAGCGAACTACCAAATGATCGGCACTGAGAATACCCGATGCCTTGGGCGATGCCGAGTCATGATTTCGTCTGGCTTGCGGTTCCGTCGGTCGCGAAGATTTGCATGCAATCGACAGAAAACGAAGCCGCCGCTACAAGGCGATCGCTGCGGACGTCGCGTTATTTTTGATTGAACCTCTCCTGTTTTCACCTCACAGCCCACTCCTATGAAATACGCCCTCGTCATTCCCGATGGTGCTGCTGACGAACCACAAGGCTCGCTCGGTGGCAGGACTCCACTTCAGGCCGCTTGCATTCCGCACATGGATGCCGTGGCCCGACTCGGCCTGACCGGGCGAGCCGACCACGTTCCGGCCTCAATGCCGTCGGGGAGCGATGTCGGGACGATGAGTCTCTTCGGGTACGATCCGCTCGAATTCCACACGGGACGTGCTCCGCTCGAAGCGGCAGCGCAAGGGATAGAACTCGGCGAACTCGACTGGTGCATCCGCTGCAACCTCGTCACCGTGACTAATGACCGGATGACGAGTTTCACTGCCGAGCAGATTCCAAACGCACTTGGCAAGACGTTGGTCGAAGCCTTGCAACGCGATCAATGTGGCAGCCAACATTGGAAGTTCTACGCGGGCGTCAGTTACCGCAACCTGCTCGTCTATCGCGCTCGCGGCGTGGCGGCTCCGTTCAGCGCGGCGACTCAAACCACGCCACCGCACGACATCACCGACCAACTCATTGAGCCGCACTTGCCACTCGGCCCCGGCGGCGACGTGCTGCGCGCGTTGATGGAGCGCAGCAAGCCCCTCTTCGCCGCATCACCCGACAACCAGCAGCGCGCGGCGACGGGGACTCACACCGCGACGCAAACTTGGCTGTGGGGGCAGGGCCAACGGCCGGCACTGACTCCGTTCCTCGAACGGTTCGGCAAACGGGGAGCCGTCATCACGGCGGTCGATCTACTGCGAGGGCTCGGCCGACTCCTCGGGTGGAGCGTGATCGAAGTCCCCGGCGCGACGGGCTATCTCGACACCGACTACGCCGCGAAGGGACAGGCGGCCATTCAAGCTCTGAAGGACGACGTGACCGACTTCATCGTGGTCCACGTCGAAGCGACCGACGAAGCGTCACACGAAGGGCGAGCCGATGAAAAAGTGAAGGCACTCGAAAACATTGATCGTCACATCGTCGGCCCGCTGCACGAGTACCTGAAGTCGCAAGGAGACTACCGGCTGCTCGTCTGCCCCGATCATCCGACGTTCCTGCGGACGAAGACACACAGCCACGGTTACGTTCCATTCGCGCTGTGCGGTAGCGGCGTGACTGCGGACACGGCTGTCACCTACGATGAGGTCGCGGCCGCCGCATCCTCAATCTGCCTCGATCGCGGCTGCGAGCTGATGCCGCTGTTGTTCCAAGGAACGTGAACCGGCCCCACCGACCAGAGTCGGTCGTCGCATCGGCGGCTTCAATTTCCGAACACCAACCCGAAGCGTGAGCGAAGGCGAATGTCGTGCGACACTCGCCCTCGCTTCGGCTTGGTGTTGAACCGCGTTACGCACTGACTCGCAATTCAATCTCGATCGCAGGCGTCTGCAATTGATCGAGCAATCCTTCGATCTGCTGCGAGACTCGTTCTTGAGCCTCTTCCAACAGAGCCGTGGCCGCGATGAGTTCGCTCTCGCAATCGTCGAGTTCTTCCGTGCGACCGTTCATCAATTCGGACAGCTCGCGAATCTGATCGAACAGACGTTCGCAGTCATCGACGGAAGCGGCCGCGCTGCTGGAACGAGGAGCATCCATCGGCAACAAATCGGAAGGTTGTTCGGCCTCATGAGCGGCATGGATCGCCGCGACGAGGTTCTGAATCCCGGTCTGCTGATCGGCAGCGAACTCGTCCACCATCGCCTGTTCCGCCGCGATGCGATCACACAACTCCTCGGCGGTCAGTAGCGCCAAGTCTTCGACCAAGCTCGCCGTTTCCACCGAGTCAGTTGGCGAATCGAACCGGACGGAAAACGTGGAACCGTTGAGTTCCAACACGTCTCCTTCGCGGAGAGCCGTCCGCCGTCGCAGTTGCCCGTTGATGAACAGGTTCGTTCCATCGACCGCTTCGATCCAAGTCACGTCGGCTTGACGCCTGATGACGGAATGGAGCGCAGGGCCGTCCGGCAAACGCAGCTCGCATGCGAGGCTGGAGCCGACGCGAACCTCATTGCCATCGATCACGAACGATTCGGAAGGGCCGTCCAGGACGAGCAGCAGCGGTGCGACCGCGTTCTCGTTCAGCACGACGGGACACGAATTACGACCACTCAATTTGCCAACCGGTGAAATCAACATTAGTTCTCGTTCCAACCTCATGTCGGGCGGAGGAAGTCTCGCCGAAGCGAGCACCACAAAGCGTGTCATTTGATTTCGTCCGGCTTAATTCGCCGCCGTGAATCAATTGCCGTGCGCAGACAGACTCGCCAAGCCGATCCAGCGGGGAAGACGGTTCGCATGGTGACGGTCTTGTCGTATGCGGTGCGTCTGCCGCCCATGCGAACCACAGATCGCGTCCACCTAAGGAGCCGGCGGAAACCTTGCCGGTTGTAGTGCGGCGGCAGAAATAAACTCGCCCCCACACCAACCCGAAGCGTAAGCGAGGAACGAAGCAAACCAGCATCTTAAGTTCACGCTGCGGATGAGAGTGAGTCAGGCAAATCCTGCCGCTGGCCTTACGATTCCGATCGCTCGGACTCCGCTTCCTCAAGCCGCCGCAAGTAGCCTCCCAGCCACCAGCCCCACAGGGCGTAGTGCAGCACGCCGAACCAAGCCAAGCCACCGACGACCAAGATGATGCCGAGGACGCCGGGCAAGATCATCGCGATCAAGCCGAGAATCATTGAAGCGATCACGACCACCATCAGCAGGGCCGACAGCGTTCGCGAATCGGCGTCACTCTTGGCTTGTGGGTCGTCGCTCATCCGAACACCTTTTGCAGTGCCCCGCGCCGGTGGTGAAAGCCGTCTTCGAGGGCCTCCATGATCTTGTCGGCCGTCACGACAAAGCCCAGTAGTCCGCCGGGCGGTTCAAACTCGATGAGGTTCACCAGCGAACAGCCTCCCGCCGCATTCGGTTCGACGATGTAATCGTGCTTCCACAGCTTGAGTGGCCCTTCGACCATCTGCTCGCGAAACCGCAGCGGCGAGACCAATTCGACGATCTCATACGAAAGCTGCTGCACCATGCCATAAGCTTGCACGCGGCACGTCAAGCGGCTGCCAAGTTCGATCACTTTGGGAGGGTTCACGAAGACGAACTGCGATTCCGGTGGAGCGATCAATTCCAAGTTGGCGGGTTGCAGAATGAACTCGAAGACCTGCTCGGGCGTCGCCTTCAGCAACGTGCGACTTTCAAATTGAGGCATAAGGAAACCTGATCTACGAGAGCGGGGGCAAACGACGGTCGCATTCTAGGCGCGATGTCATCACCTCGAAACCCACTCCGTAGACTCCGGTCAGATCATCCCAATGGTCTCCTGTTCCGTGGCGTTCTCTACGGGAGTTCGCGTCATTCGTTGACAGTCCAACCGATGGGCGACCATGATTCGCCGCGTCGATTTGCACCCGTCGATACCTCACACGATCAACACCCAGGCGTGCTTGATGAGAGCAACGTCTGATCAGGACGGTTGTGAGGCACAGAACCCAACTCAGTTCAGGAAACTCGTCATGGCGAAAGCCCCTGCAATCAGTGATGCCCCCGTGGAAGACAAGCCCGCCGCAGTGACCGCGACTGCCGCGACTCAAGCTCAGCAAGTCATTGAGCCAGCAGGACTCGATCCCCTTTATGCGAACTTTGTGCGAGTGGCCGGTCTGCCGGAAGAGATGGTACTCGACTTCGGTCTCAACCCTCAGCCGTTCGGTTCGGCCCCCGCTCCTGTGAAAGTGTCGCAGCGATTGATCGTGAACTACTACACGGCGAAGCGATTGTGGCTGGCGCTCGGAGCCTTCCTGCAACGACACGAACAAGCGTTCGGCCCGGTGGAGATCGATGTCACCAAGCGCGTGCTGCCGCAACCACAGCGACCCGCGCAGTAGCTTGCCTCCGGTGTCATGTGGGCAATTCACCCTTCAGAAGATTCCCGACATGAACGAGTCACGACTGCCGTGGTGGCTCGTTCTGTTGTTGGGAGTTTGGATTGTGGCCTTGTCGGCCTGGGGATCGTCTCGCGCTGCGCGTGAGGTCCGTTGGGGCGCGGGGCTGCTGTCGTTGGTTTACCTCGCACTGATCTTTTTTGCTCTCGGCGGCGATCCGCGAGCGTTACCAACTCTTTCCGCAGCGGTCCCGCGTGGAGCGGCAGCAGCCGTCTCAGCAATCTGTGCGGTGATCGCGTTGTTGGTGGGACTTTGCTTACTCGGCCAACCGACACGGCGCGGAAGGTTGATGGGGATCTTGCTCTTCACAATCGCGAACGGAGTGAACTGTTTTGCAATCGGTGTCGCGAGCGTGGGCGGGACAGTGTTAGTCGCAGCGATCGCACTCGCGATTGCACTCGTCCGAGAACTCGGTCGCGACGACTGGCCGTCTGCACACCAATGGCTTCGAGAGTTGATCCCCGTCTCATCGCGCGCAGCCTCCAATCCGATGAGTTCCGAGGTCCACCTTCCCGCAACGACTCGTGCGGGATTGGCGGGAGCGACGGGCATCGTTCTCGCCCTCTTGCTCGTGGGGACGCTCCGATACGCGATGCGATTTGAAACGTCGCGCGCGGTCGCCAGTCACCGATTCTCGGCGCTGCCATCTGCCGAACGAGTCCGTGACGCACTCCAAAATGAAGACGCTGGTCAATCCATGGCGAGACCGTTCGAGCTGTTGTTGGACCAGCGCGCCGACGTGATCGTACTACTCACCGTGCTGGCGTTCCTCGGGCTGGCCATGCACAACTCCCGCCCTCAAAACGGACCAACGCCATGACCTTCGCCGAGTGGAATCACGGCCTGTTGTTCGCGGCGGTATTGACCATCATGGGGACGATGTTGTTTGTCTCGGCGGTAGCGGTTCGAGAGCGGTTAATCGCGATCGGCGTGTTGTCGCAGGGAATCGTCAGTGCGTTCGTCGTCAGCGGATCGCTTCACGGACGGAGCGAGTTAATGCTGGCCGCCATCGTGCTGGTGGTCCTCGTCGGTTTGTGGAGCCTGCTGGTCGGTGACACGGTTCTCACCAGTGAAGCGACCGCCAAAACACGCGCGGGAGATGGCCCGTGAATGACCTCGCTCCTTGGCTTGTGTTGTTCACCGTCGGCCTCCCCATGATCGGTGTCCTCACTGCGCTGTTGCTGTTGGCACAAGGGCGATCAGGGTCCGAGAACTTGGACACCGTCGCCACTGAGTGCGTGCGGTTCACGATGTTGGCGGCGTGCTGCTCAGCACTCATGCTCGTCGCCCTGTTGAGTGGTGCGTTCGGTGCCCGAATCGAAATGGCATTGTGGCGGATCGGGACCGCGTTGGAATTGGCGCGACCGCGACCGCGACCGCTGCGAATGGAATGGGCTTGCCGAATGGACCTGCTCTCGGCCGCATGGATTGCCACACTGAACGGCCTCAGCGGGTTGGTCTTGGCGACCGCGCGGCGCGGTACAAACGGCAAGCCGCGAGCGGCACTGGCAGTAACAGCGGGTCTGCTGAACTGCGCCGCGACAATGTTGGTCGTGTCGAGCAATCTCGCCCAAATGCTAGTCTGCTGGGGAGCCGTCTCGCTGACGGCGTGGCAGATGGTCGGTTGGACTTCGCGCGACGGCGAGCCCTCACGCAACGCTGCGTTTCCGCGCGAGGACGGCGGGCTATCCGCCATTCGACGCGCGATTACGACAGGACTGTTCGCCGACGGGCTGTTGGTGTTGGCCGTGTTGTTGATGGGCATCGGCTGTCATACGTCGGTGATCGACGACATCGTCTCCGTCGAGGGCTTGGCCGCGCTGGGCGAGAACAACCCGGCACTTCCCGGATTCATCGGCTGCCTGTTGGTACTCAGTGTTCTCGCACGAAGCGGCCTCTTCCCATGCTTCGGCTGGCACGCCGAAGTCTTCACCTGGGACCGGTCCGTTTGGACGATGATCTATCTCGTGGGCTACGTCCCCGCCGCAGTGTGGTTGCTGCTGCGGTTCCAACCGTTGATTGCTTCAGCGGACGCACCGCTCGCGCTGCTGGGCGGATTGAGTACGCTCGCGACAGTTCTCGGCGCGTTCGTCGCTTGCGGACAAGCTCATCCGCCCAGCGCGTCGGCCTTCCTCGTGACATCGCAAATCGGCGTCGTCTATACGGCTCTCGCGGGAGGACTGTTCAACCCGGAGTCATGGCGAGCCTGGTCGCTCGGTTTGCCCGAGGCCGCGCCGCTGGCGGGCGATGTGGGGCGAGTCGTCCTCGGACAAGTTGCCATTCTCATCGGAACGTCCTTCGTGTGGCGCAGGTCTCGATCAACGAGTGTGCCCGCAGCGCAAGACACTTGGTATCAGCCACTCAGACAACTCAGCCAGCGGCGGCTTTACGTGGACGAAATGGCGGAGTTCCTGTTCGTCACCCCGTTGCAAACATGGATGAAGCTCGCTCGACACGGAGAACGATTGTTGACAGACAGCCTCTTCCCCGCGTTCACTGTGCGACTCCCCGGTTGGTTCGCTCAACAGTTTGAATCCGTGCAAATTGGCCGAGTTGAGTTCGACCTAGCCGCATCGCTGCTGGGAGTGGTCACGGTTCTGATCACACTGCTGCTGGTGACGTGAACTAAGGAACGGACCCGGAATAACTTCGCGGTATTCGTAGTCTGGACACCTTGGTTCGGACGAGTGTGTCCGCTGCCATCATCGACGCTTTCGTCCGGACCAAGGGGTCCGGACTACATCATCGCAAATCGGTAAATCATTTCTTACCAGTCGCCATAGTCGATTCAACGGCGGTCGAGTGCCGGGAACGGGAACTCGGCCGACGGCGTGTGCTGTTCTCGCATGAGCTTGTCGATCTGCGCGACGACATCTGGGTGAGCGGCAGCGACATCGTGAGCCTCCGCAACATCGTCCTTCAAATTGTAGAGTTCGATCTTCCACGGCTGGCCCGGTTGTTTGCTCTGCGGAAACAGCTTCTGAACGACTCCCTTCCAATCGCCCATTCGTAATGAGACCTGTCCGCCGTAACCGGGGAACTCGCGATAGAGGAACGGGCGCGGCGGCTGGGTCTGGCCGAGCAACGTCGGGGCGAAGCTGATGCCGTCGAGATCGCGCGGCGTCACACCGGCCGACCCCGCCAGATCGAGCAACGTCGGGAGCCAGTCCTCGAATCCGGTCACTCGCTCGGATGTGATGCCGCTCGGGATGTGACCCCTCCATGCGGCGAGCGTCGGCACACGGAAGCCGCCTTCGTACAGCGATCCCTTTCGACCGCGCAACGATCCGGCCGACTCGAAGAACTCGCAGTCGGTTCCGCCCAGCTTGTCATACAGCGGCCCGTTGTCGGAACTGAAGACGAAAATCGTCTGCTCGGTCAGCCCCAGTTCTTGAATGAGAGCCACCATCTTGCCGACATGCAAATCCATCCGTGTGACCATCGCCGCATAGGTCGCTCGCGGCGCGAAAACCGGAACGTAGCCTCGACCGCCAACATAAGGCGGATCATCCGGAAACGTGCCGTCGTACTCTTTCAAAGCATCGACCGGAGCTTGCAGTGCCAAATGCGGGATCGTCGTCGGCGCGTAGAGGAAGAACGGCCGGTCCTTGTTGTCGTGGATGAATTTCAACGCCTGCTCGGCGATGACATCGGCCGAGTACACCTGACCGATGAAGCCCGAGTAACTCTGCGGATCGAGTGGATCGGCTCCCTCAGCCAGCTTCGGTTGATGGCCCGAGATCGCCGGCGAGTTCAACGGAAATCGCGTTTCATCGTCCCACAGTGCAGCGGGATAAAAACTATGCGCGACCGCTTGGCAGTTGTAGCCGAAGAACCGGTTGATCCCCTGTTTGAGCGGTCGCCCTTCAGACTCCGGCCCGCCGAGGCCCCACTTCCCGAACGCCCCCGTCGCATAGCCCTGGCTTTGCAGCAGCTTACCGAGCGTCACGGTCTCAGCGGGGATTGGGTACTGACCTTCGGGCTTCGCTTCGCGGTTGTTCCGAATAAACGCATGTCCCGGATGCTTGCCCGTCATCAGCACACAGCGCGAGGGAGCGCAGACCGCGTTGCCCGAATAGTGCTGAGTGAACCGCATCCCTCCGGCCGCCAGCTTGTCGAGGTGCGGCGTGCGAATCTTCTTCTGCCCAAAGCAGCCGAGATCCCGGTAGCCCAAATCGTCAGCCAGAATGAACACGATATTCGGCTTGGCCTTGGGATCGTTCTTCGCCACTTTGTCGGCGAAGAGCGAGTGCGGCCACCACGCGCAGCACATCCCCACGACGGCAATCCATAACGAGAGGTACTTCCCACTTCGACGGCATTCGATCATCCGGGCTTCTCCGTTGTGCGTGGCTACAAGATTTGGCGGCGTTTGACACGCGACAGGTTATCGCCGTCACGCATTGATGCAATTGACTCGTCAGCCCGCCGCGCGGTGCGGGTGTGGTCGCGGTGTGTGGTCGCTCTGCGGACTCGCTACCATCCGCTCGCCGCTTGGAAATCTCCCCAATGTCGGCGATGTCACTCTCGACTGTCACGCGCTGATGCCACCCGATCGCACTCACACCGAACACCAATTTGACCAGCGATCCTCAACGGCTGGCAGCCGCCTCGATGCGCGCACGTTCATTCGCCAAACGTTGTTGTTGGCGGGACTCATTCTCGTTACCTGTTGCCGGTTCGCGGATGCTTCAGGCCGGATCGCGCTCCCCGCCACTTGGCTGATGATCGCCCTGCTTGTTGTGTCAGGTTGGACTGGCTCGCGCGCGGTCGCTCTCGGATCGGCCGCGATCACACTATTCGTTTGGAGTTGGATCGAAACGTCTCGCGCCGACGATTGGACGCAGCTCGTGTTCGGTCAGGCGATGAGACTCCTCGTCGCGTTGTGGCTGGTCGTGTGGATGGGTCGTCTGCGCGAGCGTCTCGCGGAATCACATCGCTTCGCACGACTCGATCCACTCACCGGACTTCCCAATCGGCAGGCACTCATTGAGGCACTCGATGCCGAGTTGAGTCGAGCCCGCCGGTTCGGTCGTTCCTTCACGCTGGCTCTGTTCGATTGCGACGGATTCAAAGGGATCAATGATCGCGACGGTCATCCTGCGGGCGACACGGTGCTGCGGCAGATCGGCGTCGCGCTCAGACAACACACACGCCCTTATGACTGTGTCGGTCGGCTCGGTGGTGACGAATTCCTGCTAGTTCTGTCCGAGGTCGATCGCGAGGAAGCCACGCTCATCGCCGAACGATTACGAGCCGCATTGCGACACTTCGTCGAACGCGCTCACCCCGCGCTCACGTTCAGTCTGGGAGTCGTCACGTTTCAAACGGGCGATCTCGACTGGGAGGACTGCATCCAACAAACAGACGAAGCGATGTACGCCGCCAAACACCAAGGACCGGACCAAACTCGCTTCGAGGTCATCCTCGCCCCCGCGGTTCGCACGCTGCCGCTCTCCAAGTAGAGCACAATTCCATCGCCGCTTTGCCCTCATGTAGCGAGACAAGCAACGTCCACACAGCTATGACCGAGCGAACTTTCCGGCGAGGGCATCTCGTTCGATGTCGAGCAGTTTGTTGAGTCGCCGGATGTGGCGCTCTTCGTTCGTGAATTGAGCCGTCACAAACGCGCGGACCAGCTCGACAGCCACCTCATCGCCGACGATGCGTGCTCCGAGACAGAGGACGTTCATGTCGTCGTGCTCGACTCCCTGATGAGCCGAATAGCTGTCGTGGCAGACTCCCGCGCGGATGCCCGGAATCTTGTTCGCCGCCACGCTGATCCCGACGCCGCTCCCACAGAGCAGAATCCCGCGTTCCGCCTTCCCGGCGAGGATCACCTCCCCCACCTTCCGCGCGAAGTCCGGGTAATCAACCGAACAACTCGAGTCGGTCCCACAATCGACGACCTCATGCCCCGCCGCCTGCACGACAGAAGCAATTCGCTGCTTGAGTGGAAACCCACCGTGATCACATCCGAGAGCGATACGCATTTCAAGTACTCTCTACTTCAATTGGAACGTACCACCTCAAGATCACGGCAGGTCACTCTTGCCCATCAAATAACGGTCGCATTCACGGGCGGCTCCGCGGC
This sequence comes from Schlesneria sp., assembly GCA_043749505.1. Lineage (GTDB taxonomy): Bacteria > Planctomycetota > Planctomycetia > Planctomycetales > Planctomycetaceae > Schlesneria. Next base: position 45,050 of record JAYVDI010000225.1, read on the forward strand.
CTTCGTTGATGGCCCAGACGATCAGGCTTTGGCCTCGGCGACAGTCGCCGGCGGAGAAGACTCCGGGAACGTTGGTGTTGAAGGTGCCGTGGGTTGCTTCGTAGTTGGAGCGGGCGTCGAGCTTGACACCGAGTTGTTCGGCCACCGGGGATTCGGGACCGTGGAAACCGAGGGCGAGGAAAACGAGATCGGCCGGGATTTCTTTTTCGGTTCCGGGGATGATTTTGAAGGGCGGGGTGAGTTCGGCCTTGGCGATCTTGAGGGCGCGGAGTTCGCCCTTGTCGTTGCCGAGGAACTCGACCGTGGTCGTACTGAACAGACGCGGGTCTTCGCCGAAAACGGCGGCGACTTCGGCGTGGCCGTAGTCCACTCGGAAGATGCGAGGCCATTGAGGCCACGGGTTGTTGGCCGCTCGTTCGTCGGGCGAGATCGGCACGATTTCGAGGTTCACGAGGCTCTTACATCCATGGCGCATCGACGTGCCGATGCAGTCGTTGCCGGTGTCGCCACCGCCGATGACCACGACGTGCTTGTCCTTCGCGCTGATGTATTTTCCATCGGACAACTGCGAATCGAGCAGGCTCTTGGTGTTCCCGTGCAGGAACTCCATCGCCATGTGGATTCCCTTGAGCTGCCGTCCAAGGATCGGCAAGTCGCGCGGCTTGGTCGCTCCGGTGCAGAGGACGATCGCATCGTATTGCTCGCGCAGGTCCATCGGGCTGATGTCGCGGCCGATTTCGGTGCTGGTCCGGAAGATCACGCCCTCGGTGGCGAGTAGATCGACTCGGCGCTGGACGAGGTGTTTCTCTAGCTTCATGTTGGGGATGCCGTACATGAGCAACCCGCCCACACGGTCGGCCCGCTCGAAGACGGTGACTTCATGGCCGACGCTGTTGAGCTGCGCGGCAGCGGCCAGTCCGGCGGGACCGCTCCCCACGACGGCGACTCGCTTGCCGGTGCGAGTCTTCGGGGGATTGGGCAACACCCAACCCTGCTCGAACCCGTGGTCGATGATCGAGCATTCGATGTTCTTGATTGTGACGGCTGGATTCGTGATCCCCAGTACGCACGAGCCTTCACACGGCGCGGGGCAAACCCGCCCGGTGAACTCGGGGAAATTGTTCGTCTTGTGGAGCCGATCGAGCGCCTCGCGCCAGTGGCCGCGATAAACAAGATCGTTCGACTCGGGGATCAGGTTGTTGACCGGACATCCCGCCGCCATGCCCGCCATCAGCGAGCCGGTGTGACAGAACGGCACCCCGCAATCCATGCACCGCGCGCCCTGAGTCTTCAGCTCCTTCTCGGGCATGTGCTCATGAAACTCGTTCCAGTCGAGAATGCGCAACTTCGCATCCCGCTCGTTCGGAACCTGACGGAGAAACTCTTTGAAACCGGTCGGCTTGCCCATCACTCAGTACCAATCTTGAAGACACAGTTGCCCACGAAAAATGCGGAAGGAACTCACCACGGAAAACACGGAAAAAGCGAAAGAAAATTGATCGAGCTAGGTGGGGATTGTCGCCAACGGGGCTGAATTTCGAGTTCCTAGCTCTACTCTTTCTTCCGTGCCTTTCCGTGTCTTCCGTGGTTGGATTATTGATTTCAATCAAAGGACGTATCGCTCGTATTGCAGTTTTGGATGACTATGAAAGTTGATCAGGTAGCCGACGCGACAACTGCTCGAATGAAGGTAATGAAGTACCTTGGCACGATGAATGTCGTTCAACTCGGTGGTGGCCTTAATCTCCAGGATGATCTTGTCGTAGCAGATGAAGTCGGGTTCAAAGGTCGAATCGAGCGTGACCCCTTTGTAGGTCAGTAGCAGTTTGTGCTTGGACAGAAACGGGATTTGCCTCAGCCCCAATTCGATCTTCAGGCACTCGTGATAGACCGATTCAAGGAAACCAGCACCCTTGTCCTTGAAGACTTCAAAACAGGCACCGAGGACGAGGTTACTTTCTGGCTCGAACAGCAGTGCCATGATGAACTCCAGACGAGGGAACCACGGAAGGGCACGGAAAAGGAAGACCGGAAGGAAGAGCAGACTTAATCTTGTGAACTTATCCAGTATGGAAAAAGCGAGCGGCAGCCTTTGGTTTCACCGACTATGGTGTCTGACTTGATCGCCATCCTGACCTCCTTACGTTTCCTGTCCTACTTTCTTCTTTCTTCCGTGTATTTCCGTGTCTTCCGTGGTTCAAATTCTTATGCCTTTGCCAGTTCCTTCTTCTGCTCGGCGAGTGCCCGCTTGTAGTCGATGGGCATGACTTTGACGAAGTGGGGGAGTTCGTCGTCCCAATTTTGGAGGATGGTGGAGGCGACGGTGGACTCTGTGTGTTTGTGGTGTTTGGCGAGGAGGTCTTTCAGGGTGGCGAGGTCTTCGGGGGCGATGACCTTTTCCAGTTCGACCATCTCCAAGTTGCAATTGCCGAGCAGGGCGTTGTGCTTGTCGTAGACATAAGCCGCTCCGCCCGACATGCCGGCGGCGAAGTTCCGACCGGTCGGACCGAGGATCACGGCGCAGCCGCCGGTCATGTATTCGAGGCCATGGTCGCCGACACCTTCAACGACGCACGAGGCTCCCGAATTTCTGACGCAGAAGCGCTCGGCCGCGCGCCCTCGGAAGAAGGCTTCACCTTCGGTGGCTCCGTAGAGTGCGACGTTGCCGATCAGAATGTTGTCTTCGGGTTTGAAGGTCGAAGCGGCGGGTGGGTAGACGATGATGCGACCTCCCGACAGTCCCTTGCCGACGTAGTCGTTGGCGTCGCCTTCGACTTCGATCGTGATGCCCGGTGCGAGCCACGCGCCGAGGCTTTGTCCGGCCGAACCCTTGCAGCGAATATGGATCGTGCCATCGGGCAAGCCATGTTCGCCCCACTTCTTGCTGACTTCGTGGCTGAGGATCGTTCCCAGCGCGCGGTCGATGTTCTGGACCTCGATATTGAGGCGCACCGGCGTCTTATTATCGAGGGCATCCTGCGCCTCGCGGATCAGTTCGTTATCGAGTTGATATTCGATACCGTGCTGCTGCTTGATCGTGCAGTACGTTTCGACCTTGTCGTGCGGCTTGGTCGCAGGTGTGAGAATTTTGTCCAGGTTGAGATGCTTTAGCTTCCAGTGCGTGATGGACGTGTCGTACTCCAGCACTTCGCTGTGTCCGACCATTTCGTTGATCGTGCGGAAGCCGAGCGACGCCATGATTTCACGGGCCTCTTCGGCCACCATGAACAGGTAGTTGATGACGTGTTCGGGCTTGCCGGTGAACATCTTTCGCAGGACGGGGTCTTGCGTGGCGATGCCAACCGGGCACGTATTGAGATGACATTTTCTCATCATGATGCAGCCGAGCGTGATGAGCGGCGCGGTGGCAAAGCCGAACTCTTCGGCTCCCAACAGACACGCAATCACTACGTCGCGGCCTGTCTTGAGCTGGCCATCGGTTTCCAAGCGGACACGACTGCGCAGGTCGTTGAGGACCAGCGTCTGATGCGTTTCGGCGATGCCCAATTCCCACGGCATCCCCGCGTGCTTGATGCTCGTCAGCGGTGAGGCTCCGGTTCCACCCGAGTCCCCCGAGATGAGAATCTTGTCGGCATGACCCTTCGCCACACCGGCCGCGACCGTGCCGACCCCGACCTCGGAGACCAGCTTCACGCTGACGCGCGCGGACGGGTTCGAGTTCTTCAAGTCGAAGATCAGTTGCGACAGGTCTTCGATCGAATAGATGTCGTGATGCGGCGGCGGGCTGATGAGGCCCACGCCGGGAGTCGAATGGCGCGTCGCGGCGATGATCTTATCGACCTTGTGACCGGGCAGTTCGCCACCCTCACCGGGCTTGGCTCCCTGCGAGATCTTGATCTGAAGTTCATCGGCATTCGTGAGGTAGTAGCTCGTCACGCCGAACCGTCCCGACGCGACCTGCTTGATGGCGGAACGCTTCGAGTCGCCGTTGCCCTCGGGTTTGAAGCGTTTGTAGTCCTCGCCCCCTTCGCCGGTGTTGCTCTTGCCGCCGATGCGGTTCATCGCGATGGCGAGCGTCTCGTGAGCCTCGGCCGAGATCGAGCCGTAGCTCATCGCACCCGTGCAGAATCGGCGCAGGATCGACTCGACCGAATCCACTTCTTCCAGCGGTACGGCCGTTCGTCCCGTCTTGAACTTCAGCATTCCTCGCAGATGACACTCGCGAGTCGTCTGCTCGTTGACCAGCTTCGAGAATTCGCGATACGCCAGCTTGTCGCCTTGTCGCGCGGCCTTCTGGATGTTGGCGATGTTGTGCGGATTCCAAGCGTGCTTCTCGCCGGACGAACGCCACGCGAAAAGACCCATATTCGGAAGGACCGGGAGGTTGTTGTTGTTTCGCGTGGGATAGCCCAGCTCGTGACGACGGATCGCTTCCTCACCGAGGATGTCGAACGCGACGCCGCTGATGCGGCTGGCCGTGCCCCGGAAGCACTTGTTGATGACCTCATCACTCAAGCCGACCGCTTCAAAGATCTGGGCACCCTTGTAGCTTTGCAGCGTCGAGATCCCCATCTTGGCCATCACCTTGAGGATGCCCTGCTTGGTGGCCTTGCGGTACGCGGCCGTGATCTGTTCATGAGTCCAGTCGCCGCCGAGTTCCCCGTCGTCCTTGAGTTGCCACAGAGCCTCGAACGCCATGTACGGATTGACCGCATCGGCCCCGTAGCCTGCGAGCAGACAGAAATGATGGACTTCGCGAGCCTCACCCGTTTCAACGACGATGCCGAGCCGCGTCCGCTCTTCGTTGAAGACGAGGTGATGATGCACAGCACCCGTGGCGAGCAGAGCGCTGACCGGCAGACGGCTCGCACTGGCAAGTCGATCCGACAGGATGATGAGACTGAAACCGCCGTCAATCGCCTGCCGAGCCTCACCACAAATGCGGTCGAGCGCCCACTTGAGGCCCGCCGCTCCCTGCGACTTCGGATACGTAATGTCGATCGTCTTGGTCTTCCAGCCGCGATGGTCGAGATGTTTGATCGTGGCCAATTCTTCATTGGTCAGAATCGGATGCGGCACCGCGAGGCGATGGCACTGCGCCTCGGTCGTGTCGAGGACGTTTCCTTCGGGGCCGATGTAGCACTCCAGCGACATGATGACCTCTTCGCGCGTGCTGTCGATCGCGGGGTTCGTCACCTGCGCAAAGAGCTGCTTGAAGTAGTCGGAGACCGGGCGCGGCTGATCGCTCAGGCACGCCAACGCGGTATCGTCGCCCATCGAGCCGATCGGGTCTTTCTTCGTCGTGATCATCGGGACGAGCATGAATTGCAGTGTCTCGGTCGTGTACCCGAACGACTGCATGTGCTGGAGCAATTCGTCGCCGATCATCCGTTCGGGCGCACCGACGGCGGGCAACTCGTTGAGCAGCAGCCGCTGGTTCTGCAACCATTGCTTGTACGGACGGCGATTGGCGAAGTCCTTCTTCAGCTCTTCGTCGGGGATCAGGCGACCCTGCTGGAAGTCCACGAGGAACATCTTGCCCGGTTGGAGACGGCCCTTCTCCTTCACATTGGCCGGGTCGATGTCGAGCACCCCGACTTCGCTCGCCATGATGACACGATCGTCGTGCGTGACGTAATAGCGGCTCGGACGAAGACCGTTGCGGTCGAGAGTCGCTCCGATGACATTCCCGTCAGTGAACGAGATCGACGCCGGGCCGTCCCACGGCTCCTGCAACGCCGAGTGATATTCGTAGAAGGCGCGCTTATCCTCGGGCATCGACTCGTGATTCTGCCACGCCTCGGGGACCATCATCATCATGGCTTCGGGCAGGCTGCGACCGGACGCGACGAGCAGTTCGAGCGCGTTGTCGAAGTTGCCCGAGTCCGAGCAATGCGGCTCGACGATTGGAAACAGTTTCTGAAGGTCGGTGCCGAACAACTCACTCTTCATCATTCCCTGTCGCGCGAACATCCAGTTGCCGTTGCCGCGCACCGTGTTGATCTCACCGTTGTGCGCGATGTATCGCTGCGGATGGGCGCGATCCCAGCTTGGGAACGTGTTCGTCGAGAAGCGGCTGTGAACCATCGCCAAGTGCGACGTGTAGTCCGGGTCTTGCAGGTCGTTGAAGAACGGCTGGACCTGCTCGGACGTGAGCATCCCCTTGTAAATCAGGATCTTGGACGAAAGCGAACAGGCGTAGAACTGTAGCGCCTGCGGCAGCTTCCCTTCGCGAATGGCATGTGAGGCTCGCTTGCGGATCAGGAACAATTGCCGCTCGAACTCATCCTGCGTGATGCCCGGCTTGGCTCCGACGAAGAGTTGCTCGAACGTGGGCGAGGCGGCGCGCGCGGAGGGGCCGATGTCGGCTCCATCGGGATCAGTCGGGACGTTCCGCCAGCCGAGCAGCGTCTGGCCCTGCTCGGTAATCAATTTGTTGACGGTCTCCTTGGCGATCTTGCGCTGTTCAACATCGGTCGGCAGAAAGACCAGCCCCACGCCGTACTGGCCCAAGGCTGGGAGCGTGACCTTCAAGTCAGCCTGCACGACGCGCGCGAGGAACTCGTGCGGAATGGCCGTCAGAATCCCGGCCCCGTCGCCCGTGTTGGTCTCGCACCCACAAGCACCTCGATGCGTCATGTGCTTCAACATCCGCAGGGCATCATCGACGATCTGCCGCGACCGCTGGCCCTTGATGTGCGCCACGAATCCCACGCCGCACGAGTCATGCTCATTGGCCGGGTCATACAACCCCTGAGCCTTCGGCGTCCCGTCGGAGTAGAAGAGTTCGGGGTTGCGGGTGAATAGTGGTTGAATGGTGTGTGTGTCGTTCATGTCTTTTCTTCTTGTCTTCCGCCTTGCCCCCTCGTCCCGGCTTTGCGGAGAGAGGGCTAGGGTGAGGGGTCTTCAGTTCGTCTTCGCTGTCGGAGTAAAGGCAACCACGGATTACACAGATGTCACGGAATAAGACGCCGAGAAAGCGATACGGTTCACACTCTGATCTCGCTTCGATTTCTTCTTCATCATTGCATCAACCTCTTCGCCATCGCCCGCTCTGTGTTCTCGGTGCCATCCGTGGTTGAAATTCTTGAATTGGATTTCTGCTTCCGCAGCGGTCAAGAACGCAGAGGCCCCCTCACCCTGGCCCTCTGCCCGCAAGGCCGGGGTGAGGGGGCAAGTCAGATGTGGGAACAAGACTCAGCGGGCAATCGACTTGGTTTGCGACGCGGCATCCGTGGCCGAACGGTTACGGGAGCCGGCCGCGTCGTGCGATTGGCCGGGACCGGAGAACGTCTCCGGGTCTTGTTGCAGCAGTTCCAGAAAGCGAGTGATCGCCGTGGTGAACGGTTTTGTCCGCTTGTGAATCAGGGCGAGACGCCGGAACCACGTCACGTCTTCCAGCGGGATGGCGACCAGCGAACCCAGCTCTGCTTCGCGGCGAACGGTCGGGACCGGTAGGAGTGCGATCCCGGAGCCGATTTCCACCGCGCGCTTGATGTTCTCGATGTTGTCGAAGGCATGAACCACGTTGACGTGAACCTTCGCGTGCTTGAGCCATCGGTCAGTCTCGGTCCTCATTTGCAAATCGGTCGTGAACCCGACGAGGTTCTCTCCTTCAAGCTCTTCGACCCGCACCCAATCTCGCTTGGCGAGCGAGTGCGTCGGCGGCACGACCACGACAATCGGTTGGTCCTGCCATGAGATGCAATTCAAATCCGACCGCTTCGGTGGGAATGACATCAGCCCGAGATCGACCTCTTCCGAAACGACTCGCGACAACACCTCTTCCGGGTGGAGATACTGCAAGTCGAGCGCGGCATCGGGATAGAGCCGCTCGAACTCGCGGACATAACCATCCATCTGCAAAAGACCCACGGAATAGATCGCCCCGACGCGCACCGGCCCGACGACTTTGTCTCGCCGTTGCAGCACTCGGTCTTCGAGGCGACGGTATTCATCCAAAAGCTGGCGGCAACCGTCGTAGTAGATGTGCCCCTCGGGTGTCAGTTCGAGCGGCCGAACGGAGCGGTTCAGGAGTTCGCAGCCCAAATGCTCTTCAATCGACTTCACGATTTCGCTGGCGGCAGGCTGAGACATGCCATGCGACTTCGCCGCCTTGGAGAAACTCCCCAAGTGGGCCACTTCACAAAAGAGATCAAGATCGCGGAGGTTCATCGCACGCCAAGTATCTGAGGGCCAGATACGACCAGTGACACAGTATCGGGAAAAACGATGCGGGATCGTACTGAGGCCCAATACCGCCAGTCAACGACATCGGCAGACAAAATAGTCCGAGTGGCATCGCCTGACGTAGCCCTGCCGCTCCGCGACAGGAGCGCAGAACGCGGATCGACGCTGGCGAGCAGGGCCATCGCTTTTTTCAAGATAGGGTGGGCCGGCGAAGCGCCGCTGGTCCCACTTTACACACGGCTCAGCTTAAAAAAGGCATTTGCCTTGGATGGCGAGACATTCAGCTTTCCCGCCGCTCCGCGACAGGGACACATTGAGTGGGAACTTCACCTGCCAGACTCATCCACGGAACCAGCCCGCTTATGAACGAGGTCACTCGCATTCTGTCGCGGATCGAATCGGGAGATCCCAGCGCGGCGGAGTTGCTGCTGCCGTTGGTCTATGACGAATTGAGGAAGCTCGCCCGATCAAATCTGACGCGCGAGCAGTCTGGCCAGACATTGCAGGCGACGGCGCTGGTACACGAGGCGTTCCTGCGTCTGGTGTCGGGCGATGGCGAGCCGAGTCACTGGAACGGGCGAGGCCACTTCTTCTCGGCAGCCGCTGAGGCAATGAGGCGCATCCTCGTCGAGAGTGCCCATCGCAAGCAGCGACTGCGGCACGGAGGCGACTTGGTGCGTGTGGACCTCAGTCAGCGGGATCTCGAAGACTTGGACATTGAAGCACCGCACCCGCACGAGGATTTGCTGGCACTCGATGCCGCACTCACCAAACTCAAGCAGGTCGATGGGACCGCGAGCGAGTTGGTCCAGCTCCGCTACTTCGCCGGGCTGACTCAAGCTGAGGCGGCCGAGATGCTCGACATTTCGCCTCGGACCGCAGACCGCATTTGGGCCTACGCCCGAGCCTGGCTGCATCGCGAAGTCCAGCAATCCGGCTCGCAGGAATAAGTCCGAAGATTTTGTGGCGTAGTTTGGACGCGGCGTCGCATTGACTGGTCAACTGGTAAGGGGTGTCCATTCAACGTAGATCAGCCGGTGTTCACTCCACAGGGGCTTTCCTTTACCCCAAAGGAGTTGCGTCTCACAGCCCAGGGTTGCCCGCTTCGGCGGGCTACCCTGGGAAGATTGAGAAATGAGTTCATCTACCCTGAAAGGGTTGCGTCATGGGAGCCGTGCAGATGACGAAACCCCGTTGGGGTACATGAATCAACAGAACTCGTTCACCCAGGGTAGCTCGCTTCGCTCGCAACCCTGGGCTATGGGACGCAACTCCTTCGGAGTAAATGCTAGGGCTTGGACTTGGCCGTCTGTTGAAAAACGTGTGATCGCGAACTCTTTAGACTCGGAACTGCCGGGGTTTGGATTTTGGAGTCTGACCGCCATGAATGAACGAATCATTTTCGATGCCGCTCTGGAGATCGACGACCCGCAGGCGCGGCGGGCGTCTGTCGAGCAGGCGTGTGGATGGCAACGAGCAAATGCTGGCGGCGGTTGAGGCGCTGCTGAAGTCGCACGAGGTGGCGGGGTCGTTCTTAGATGTGCCGGTCGCAGTATGAGACATCTTAAGTGAGACAGGAGTTGTTGTTTTGCGCACGGACCTCTTTGTTTTTCTTACAGTGACAGAACAACGACTCCTGACCCCTTAGTTTTCACCGAGGCGGGAGTCCCGTTCGTCAACGTCTATGACTTCAGGCAACAAGGTCAGAACTGGGACGCTCACTTCAAGTGCATGAACCAGCACAAGACTTTTTTGTTGCCTCAAGCCGATCAATCGCTGGCCGCGTTGATCGAAGACCTCGCAGCGCGCGGGTTGCTCGACACGACGCTCGTCGTCGCGATGGGCGAGTTCGGTCGCACACCGAAGATCAACAACGATGCGGGGCGTGATCACTGGCCCGACTGCTACACCGTCCTCTTCGCCGGTGGAGGCGTTCGAGGTGGCCATGTTCACGGCGCGAGTGACCGACTCGGCGCGTACCCGGCCACCGACCCCGTCACACCCGGCGACTTGGCCGCGACGATCTATTGGCGATTCGGTTTCAACCCCACCACCGAAGTCCACGACCCACTCGGCCGACCACACCGCCTCTCGGATGGTGAACCGATTCGCAGCCTGTTCAGTGTGTAAATTTGGGAGAAGCCTTCGATGTTCCTGATTCGCCGCGCCTTTGCCTCCAACCTTCGGACGATCCCTGTGAGCAATGGCGAGCAAGCCAAGCTGGAGTCCCTCGGGATTCATGATCCGACGATTCACCGCTATTTGGTGTGGCGACGCAGCATCGTCGTCGTGGTCGTGCTCGCCACGTTGCTGAGCGCCGGGCTGAACACGTTCGTGGAGTTCACGGAAACCGAAGACCGCCCCGATCTCCTCGAAGTCGTGACGGAGCATCTGGTGGAGGGTGTGAAAGAGGCAGTGCCCACTGCGGGACTTATTTTGCCAGCGGATCGTGAAATGAAGGACGACGAGGACGAACCCGATGAAGAAAAGACGACCGTCAAACAGGGTTCCACGAATGCAAAGGCGGTGACCGAAACAAAAGGCAAGGCGGGCGAACGCTCGAAGGCGCTCGGTCAAATTGCGGACGGAGTTCACCTCTTCTCGCTGTACGCGCTTCCGTTGGCGGCGCTAGCCGTGGCGTGTTGTTGGACCCGATTAAAGCTCTCGTTTCGGTTCCTGCTGGTCGGATTTTTGATCGCCTTCTTCGTGCCGATGTTGGTTGCCTTGTGCCCTTGGAGCTGGTGGGGTGAACCTGAGCAAAAGGTCACGTTCGATCAAGACCCCGCCCTATATTTGCAACTCCTGCTGGAGGGCCTGCTCGAAGGGGCGCAGCAGATGGTGGTGCTGCTTCCCACCGTGTTGTCGCTGGTCCCTGGCGTCCAGCGCGCGTGTTTGCGTGTCAAGACGTTGGTACCGGAGTCGATGTTGCCCGGCTGGTTTCTGGTGGCAGCGGCTCCGTTCTACGCCCTGTTCCTGCTGGTCATCTTCATTGCGATCAACCAGATCACCAGCGAGTCGCTGCTCCTGATCAGCATGCTCTTGCTGGCCGGTGCGCCATTTATTTACGTCTTCCGAGCTGATGTGTTTGCAAGACCGTTGATGTCGGAAGCAGACTTCCTTCGCATGCGCCGCGTGCAACAAGTCGTGAGCGGCGCGACAGCTCTGGCGGGTCTGCTGTTGGTCGTGTACCTCGCACCTCAACAATACTTCGGCATTCATCTGGTGGGCTTGGACGTGAAGACATCCCTACTCGGCCCACTCGACCTCATCGGGTTCTTTCTGGAGCTTATCGGCCGGTCTCTGTTTATGACGGTGCTGGGCGCGGACCTGTTCATGCGAATGAACCTCTCAACCTGGCAGTACCACAGAACGCTCGCCGGATCGAGCGCGGCCGAGGGCTACGACCGCGTGATGGGTGCGATGGAACAGATTTCAGAATGAGCTCGCAGTAGCCGCTGAGTGTCTGGTTCGTGAACGACAAGTGACTGAAGAATTTGTCGGTTCATGTGACCTCTTGTAATTTCATTATCTAGACACCCAAGGCAATGTCTGGGCCGCCCCTGCGAGAACTATTTGAAACAAAATGCGTTTGCAAGCACTTTCTGGCCGAAACACTGCATGACGATTGCTGCCTTCAGGTGTATAGTAAGTGGAGCGACGATTGTCACAAGAAAGGATAGGTTCCTTCAGGTTGTTCTCCATTCTAGCAAGCGGAGAATAACGCAATGGAATTAATTGAAACTGCTTTGTTATGGTGGTTGATACTTCGCTACCTCAAAGGACTGCGGATAACAATCAAGAACATCACGATTGAACTGTGAGTAGCAGCGTGAACAGCCCGAGTGAAGAACTCGGGTTTTTTTATTTTTATCGGCGAGAGGCAAGATGTCAAACGGTGTCGCTGGTAATCGACCTCTCGTGTACTCGTGGCCCTGTGCTGCTGCGATCTATAGGCGCGGTGACATAAGCGCCAATACAAATGGCTATCACCAAGATTGCCACAAGGGACAAACCCAAGACGACTTCGTAGTAGGTCGCTATTTTTACTGTTACTATTTTGTTCAAGTCTTCAGTGGCTTTGTTGAACTGAGTGCGAAACTCGGCCTGATGTTGTTTCAGTTGATTTGCTTGCAGTTCGATGTCCGCTAATTCGCGTGGACTACCAGCAGTTTCCAAGTGTCCCAATGTCGCTTTGTAGCTCGCGATTATTGTTGAACACGCATATATTTCTGACATCACTTTCCTGGCAATGCGTTTTGAGATTGCCGATGTCGTTTTTGCCAACGTACTTTGAGCCTCACTTAACTCTTGCCGAAACTGTGATTGCGGAATCAACAGCTTGGCCTCAATTCTGGCCTCACGCGCTCTTCGCAAAATCGGGTAGATTTCATTGCGATGCAAGAGAAATGTCGCCTGCCGTCGGGCCATCTCAAAATACAGGTCACTTTGATGCACTAGCTCATCAAGTGTCTCGAATGCCACCTGAAGCTGTTGGCATTCCGCTGCTGCAACCGCCATCTCGTAACGTGCCGATTGATATTGCGGCGATAGCGTGACGGCTTGCCGCAAGCAGAGAAGTTCTCGGTCGTGTGATCCTTGGCAGTGATGAATGTGGGCGATGGTTCGTAATGAGTGGCTACGCCAGTCAGTAATTTCCCCTTCCGCGTTTCGCGGTGCATGTGGCAGCGATTGAGTCAGGATCGCTAATGCTTTGTCGCCCTGATCAAGCTGAATCAAGACTTCGGCATGCCCGACATACGTGCGATAATCGAGCGGGCTTTCTGCAAGCGACTTTTCATAGAATTCAACCGCCTCTTTCAGTGCGCCACGCTCACGCAGCTTATCCGCCATCACCCGCCATTCATTGGCTCTTGTTTGCACTGGCGTTTTGAGCGTCTCGTCGATGCTGCGAATGACATCCGTTTGCTGTTTCAGATGCCAAATAAGCTGCTGACAACTCCAGCGGACGGCTTGTTCGACACGCGCAATTGCTTTGGGAAGCGTTTGTGAAAGCTCCCGAAGCACGTTGAGCTGTGCAACTTCGACCAGAGTGCCAGCCATTGCAAACTGCCGCAGTTGACCAAGGCCATCTGAAACGTCGCCCAATTCTTCATTGGCGGACTTTGCCTCGCGGGCGAGTACCTTGAGTTGGCTATCGACCTGCCCTCCAACGAGCGTCACATGTTCGTCGAGTTGCCGAGTGAGCAGCAATTGTTCGCACTGAGAGCATTTGTAGGTGAAACCGACGCAAGGAGAGCCGCAGGTCCAGCAAGTGTTTGACATGCAAAGTGTCCTAAGCCGACGGAACGCCCCCCCGCACCACATTGCCCAAACATATTACATCCCGAGCACATCGGCCATCGTGTAGAGGCCGGCGGCTTGGGTGGCGAGGTACTTGGCGGCGGTGAGTGCTCCGGCCGCGTCGCTGTCGCGTGACCGGCCCTTGGGAGCGGAAAAGGGGACAGGTCCATATAAGCCGCAATGCCTAATATGGACCTCTGTCCCCTTTTCCGCTTCCCCTTTTTCGCCCCCCCCCTTTTTCGCCCCTTGTCGAGGAGTCCGCGTTTGGGGCCGTCCGTGTGCAGTTGGTGGGAAGTCCAACAACAGCCTGCTCTTGTTCTGGGATCATCTCCATCGACTGCATGGATGGCTCAGCCAGACATCACACGCAGAATGTCCCTGTGACGGTTCTTTCCAATGAGGATGCTTTCCCAAGCAGCGAGTAGCGACCTCTTGCATTTCGCCGGATACGCCTTTCAAACTCGAAATCGAGAATATCAGCACGGTTCAATCTGGACTGACATCGAGAACCTTCCCGCATCCCTTGCAGGATGCAAATCCAATTTCTCGCGCTCACACCGGGGGTGTCGCGGACGCTCAACCCCCGGCTAATGGCTGACATCCCTTTCGGGACGAAAACCGACAACTGGCGACATCCGTCTTGAACCAGCAATCTCCCAAAAAACTCGGATGAACCGGAAAGTCGGAGACCGCTGGCAGGAGTCGGGGGAATCCCATTGGCCACTTCTACTGAGGTGGCACTGTCGCAGACGAAGGAACGCTCAACTCGATCAGCGTGTTGACGGGAGTGGCTCCGGTGGTGATGGCATAGCGGCCAGATTCGTTCTGAGTTTGCGAGTGTTCTTTCGAAAGATCGCCCTCGGTCCAGACGTGCTTCACGGTGAGTGGCGTCGCAGGGCGCGGCTGATCATCAAGGCAGTGAGCGATGAGGCGGTAGGCATTCAGATTGGGATTGCCGACGTACTCGATGTAGACGGCGTTGGCTGGCGTGTCGAGTTTCACTTCGCGATCGACGTTGTAGTGCCAGTGCGTTTGTTCCGTTGGGCGGGCGAGGGCCGTTGCACTGTCGGGGCCATCTTGGAAGAGCGACTGGAAATCGCGCGGTGAGTTCGGCGCGAAGCGGATCGCGTTGCGAGGCGGGTTGTCGGGATTGCCGACGCTCGTCCGAAAGCTCGCACCGGCCGAAAACCACGCAATCTTGGTCTTGGGAAGTGACGGTAGCCGCGCAAGCATCGTTCCCTTGGCTCGTTCCGAGCGACTCGTCGGATCGAACTCTTTCGGGGCGCGCAGCAGGTAGTGGAGGAACTGGTTCTCGTCGGTGGGGTTTGGCTGGATCGCGCGGACTCGCGTCGGCAGGCCGTGATGGTCGCCCGACTTCAGCTCGAATGAGTTCTCGCCCTCACGCAGCGCGGGGAGCGACGCCGGAGCAACTTGAACCCAGGTCGTGATCTTCAGTGACTTCAACACGGTCGCGTCGGGCTTGCCCTTCATGCCAACCTTGAGCAGGTAGCCGTAGCTCCCTGCGACCTGCGCCGTCAGATCCAAAATCGCGGGCCACTTCTTTGGCTCCAGCGTGATCCATGTGTCTCCGAAATCGGGCGACCACGCGAGCGTCACTTCGGTCCCGTCAGCCTCGATCACTGAGGCATCCTTGTCGTCCTTCACGTCGTCGATCTTGCCGACCTCGGGGACGATGACGTACGGCGAACGGACCTCGAAGACTGCCCAGCCATCACCCGGTTTGATGAGCGTCAGTCCCACATCAGTCACTTGGACGTTGTGTGAGTCGAACGCACCGTCTTCCAAATCATCAGGCTTCCCTTTGAGCGACGGTTCGTAAACGAAGCGACCGTTGCCGTGCGTGTGCTTCGACCAGTCGGCGTGTTTGGGTTTGGGACCGCGCGGCGTGCGTTCGAGCAGCTCGCGATAAGGCTTGTCCTTCAGATCAGCCTCGTGGACGAGCCACCGATCACCTTGAGGTTGCCACCACCGCGTGAATGTCTCACCGCGCCGCAATACGAAGTCCATCGTATGACCGGTTGCTGCGACACCGTAACGGTGGTTGACCTCGGTCGCCTCGTACTGCTTTTTGAGCGTGGCGAGATCATCCTTCGGAAAGAAGCCCAATCCTCGCTCGCGCTCCCACAATGAGCCGTCTTTGCGTGCCTCATCGAGCGACCGCAGTTGGCCATTCTTGTCGAGGAATACTCCGCGCAGATCGAGGTCGATGTAGCGCCACTGTTCCTTGGCAAAGACCTCGCACAGCGTGTGCTGCATGCCGGGGAGGCTGACCGTCCGCGCGGGGCCGCAGCCGCTTTGCTCCCACAGCCCCGCCATCGCCGGACCGACCGCATCGCAAAAGCCGCAGCCGTAGACGTTGATGAGCTTGATGGGGTCGCGCACCATCGCGTACTCGTAGTGCTTCTCGGGCCCCTCGAAGACTGCGCCACCGGGAGGGAACAGCCCGGTCTCGGGATCGGTCAGATAGTCGAACATCGCCTTCGCTTTGACCTCGGGGGCGAGGTCTCGCCACGCGGGATGTTCGGCAAACGTCCGGCAACTGTAAGCATCGGCCACGCGCGGCGAGACGACGCGCGGCGAGTACCACCGCGCCGAAGCCGCCTCACCCCAACACGCGATGAAGAGGACCGCGATGACGGTTTGAACCAGTACGCCACGAAGGCGGAAGTTGCGGTGAGTCAGGGTCACGAATTGAGTCCTGCGAGTTGGAGTCATGAACGGGAACTACCGAGGGCGGCAACTCTATACCCGGCGGGAGCGACACACGCACGGCTGCTGCGTTTAACCGCGCGGGGTGTAAACGAATCCGCCACAGGAACGTCGCTCACGTCACCCTTTTCCCAGCAGCTTCTGCACGTACTTGCCGAGGATGTCGGTTTCGATGTTCACCGGGTCGCCAACGTGGCGCTGGCCGAGCGTCGTCATTGCCAACGTGTGCGGAATGAGCGCCACGCTGAAACGGTCTCGTTCAACGTGAACCAGCGTGAGGCTGATGCCATCCACCGCAACCGAACCTTTCGCCACCATCAACTCGGCGAGAACAACCGGAACTTGGAACCACATCGTTACCCAGTCTCCTTCGCGGTCGATCGCGGCGACGTGACCGACTCCATCGACGTGCCCTTGCACGAAGTGGCCTCCAAGTCGTCCGTTCACGGGCAACGACCGCTCCAGATTAACCGCATCGCCCGATTGAAGTCGGCCGAGATTCGTCTTCGACAATGTCTCGGTCCCGGCTTGAAATGCCCAACAGTCGTGTCTGATCTCGATCACCGTCAGGCAACACCCGTTGATGGCCACGCTGTCGCCAAGCTGGCAGCGATCTCTATCGCCTCCGCTGAACATCACTGCAGGCGGCGCGACGACAACCTTCAGCCCGGCTTCCTCCGTCACGAGCGCCTGAACGGTCCCGAGTCCTTCCACCAAGCCGGTAAACATGAAGTCTGATCCTGTTGTCTGAATGAACCGCGTGTTCGTTCGGTGCCAATCGTTCCGCGCGGCGGATTCTAACCAGATGGCGGGCAGAGTTTGACCACGGATGACACGGATGGGCACTGACTCAGAGGAAGACTGAAAGGCAGGACCACGAATCTCACGAATCAGAGGAGGAGGAGTCCAGAGTGAGCTGCGCATGATCGTGGCCGTTTGTAATGCCTCCTCCATTTCTGATTCGTGCCCATCCGTGAAATCCGTGGTCAAACCCTGTTCATCATTGCGGGAAGCCGCAGGGACTCGGACTGGCCGATGGATGGCAGCCGGGGGTTCTGGTAGAAACCTTCCGCCGTGAATCAGGCTCCGCTTGTCCGTGTGTTGGGCGAGTGATGGGGTCTCGGCAATAACCGAATTCTTGGGAAGGAATGATTGCGATGACAGTGGCGATTAGTGCCGTGCATGCTCGTGAGATTTTGGACAGCCGAGGCAACCCGACCGTGGAGGTCGATGTGGAATTGGAAGACGGCACGATCGGCCGCGCAGCCGTCCCCAGCGGGGCGAGTACCGGTGCTCACGAGGCGTGCGAACTGCGTGACGGCGACAAAGGACGATATCTCGGCAAGGGTGTGCTCAAGGCGGTCGAGAACGTCAACGAACATCTGGCCGACGCCATCATCGACATGACCGTCACCGATCAGGCGGGCATTGACCGCGCGATGATCGAAGCGGACGGCACGCCAAACAAGTCGCGTCTCGGTGCGAACGCGATCCTCGCCTGTTCGCTCGCGACGGCGCATGCGGCGGCTCAGGTCAGCTTTCTCCCACTGTTCCGCTATCTGGGTGGAGTCGGTGCCAACACTCTGCCCGTGCCGCTGATGAACATCATCAACGGCGGCGCTCACGCGAATAATGGGATCGATCTGCAAGAGTTCATGATCGTCCCGGTCGGCTTCGACAAGTTCAGCGACGGGCTGCGAGCCGGTGTCGAAGTCTTCCATCACCTCAAGAAGGTGCTGAGCGACATGGGAATGAGCACCGCCGTCGGCGACGAAGGCGGGTTCGCTCCCAATCTGGAGACCAACGAGTCCGCCATTCAGGTCATTCTGAAAGCGATCGAGAAGGCGGGCTACAAGGCGGGCGAGCAGATCAAGCTGGCCCTCGACTGTGCCTCGACCGAGTTCTACGACGCGAAGACCGGTCTGTACGAGATGGACGGCAAGAAGGTGGCCCCCGCCGAATTGGTCGGCATCTGGAAGACATGGTCCGAGAAGTACCCGATTTGCTCGATCGAAGACGGCTGTGCCGAAGACGATTGGGATACGTGGAAGCTGCTGACCGATGCCATCGGCGACAAGGTGCAACTCGTCGGCGACGACCTGTTCGTAACGAACACGAAGCGTTTGAAGGACGGGATCGCGAAGGGCGTGGCCAACAGCATTCTGGTCAAGGTGAACCAGATTGGCTCGCTGACCGAAACGGTCGATGCCGTGCAGACCGCCTACCGCAGCGGCTACACCGCCGTGATGAGCCACCGTTCGGGCGAGACCGAAGACACCACGATCGCCGATCTCGCAGTCGCTCTGAACTGCGGCCAGATCAAAACCGGTTCGGCCAGCCGCACCGACCGCATCTGCAAGTACAACCAACTCCTTCGCATTGAAGAGTTGCTGGGCAGCGACGCCAAGTACGGCGGAACGCTCTGAGCGAACCCCTCTGACATCGTGCAGCCAGAACAGCAGCCCGGCATTTCGGAAATGCCGGGCTGCTCGCATTCTTTGAGTTTCGTAGGGTGCGTGGAGTCTTCG
>JAYVDI010000226.1:0-5491 GCA_043749505.1 Schlesneria sp.
GGACTGACGATCAGTGAAGACAGACTGTTTTGGCGAGAGTATTTTCTAACTTCGCTGGCTATGACCGCTGCTCATTTCGCGACCACGTTCGTGGTCGCCAACTCACATCTACTCAGGAGGGACAACCATGAAAAAGATCAAGAAGACGACAATGTCCCTGTGTCTGGGATTGAGTCTGTTCGCGCTGTCGCAGTCGCACAGGAAACACCCAAGACGACTCCCAAAGCGGGAGTGGCCGAATCCCACAAACAGGACGCGGCCATCCGCGCCTCCGTCGAGCAGTTCGTGAAGGCGTACAACGCTCACGATGCGAAGACCGTGGCGGAGTTGTTTCTTCCCGAAGCACAGATCGTGAATGAGGACGACAGCACCATCCAGGGCCGCAGCGGGATTGAAGGTTTGTTCATCGGTGTCTTCGAGGCGAGCCCGCAGACGAAGATTGAAGTCGCGATCGAATCGATCCGCTTCATCGGAACCGCGCTGGCGGTCGAGACGGGTTCGACCACGACGACAACGGCTCCGGGTGAGACGCCGGAGCGAGGGCGGTACATCGTGCTGCATGTGCTGCGCGACGGGAAATGGTCGATGGGGCTGGTCCGCGACATGCCCGCCGAGCCGACTCACCGCGAACATCTGCAAGCGTTGGCGTGGCTGGTGGGCGATTGGATCGACGAGAGCCGCGAGGGAGTCGTGAAGACCTCCTATCGCTGGGCCGACAACAACAGCTTTCTGTTGCAGGAGATCACCGTTCGCCAGGCGGGCCGCGACACGATGAAGATCAGTCAGCACATCGGTTGGGATCCGCTCACGAAGCGGTTCAAGGCCTGGATGTTCGATGAGGAAGGTGGTCACGGCGAGAGTTCCTGGACTCCGACGGAGGCCGGTTGGCTCATCAAGGCGACCAGCGTCCACAGCGACGGCCTCGGCAACGAATTCGATCGAGCCGACAAGTTTGGATCGCTACGTGTTCCGCTCGGTCGATCGCGTCGTCGGCAACGAAGTGCTGCCGCCGGTCGAGGTCCATGTTGTGCGACAGGCACCACAGCCAAAGTAATCACGTCCGCCGTGGCGGATGCTGCCAGTATCCGCACCGACGCTGGCAGCGTCGGCCACGTTGTCATCCCGTGTTTCATTCTCTTGGCTTTTAAGTTCCTTGCGACACAGACAGACACGCCGCCACAATCGGGGCGTCACGAAGACCGACGGCGGCAACGGCTGGGCCGACGTGTGGAAGAAGGATCATTTCGCGTGGGAGTACAAGGGGAAGCACAAGAATCTGAAGGACGCTTACCAGCAGTTGCTCCGTTACCGTGAAGACCTCGACAATCCGCCGCTGCTCGTCGTGTGTGACATGGACCGGTTCGAGGTTCACACGAACTTCACCGGCACGGCGAAGGTGGTCCATGCGTTCGACCTGTCGGGGCTGACCGAGCCGAAGCATCTGGAAGTCCTGCGGAACCTGTTCACCGATCCGAGTCGGATGCGGCCCGGCATCACGGCCGCGTCGATCACCGAGCAGGCGGCCGCGCTGTTCGGTCAACTGGCGGATGGGCTGCGAGGTCGGGGCGTTCCCGCGCCTGCAGCCGCTCACTTTCTGATGAAGCTGATGTTCTGCCTGTTTGCCGAGCACATCGACCTGCTGCCCGGTCACGTCGTCAGCAAGATTCTGGACGCGGGGAAGAAGGAGGCGAAGCGGCTGGCCCCGATGCTGGAGCAGCTTTTCGCCGCGATGGCGACCGGCGGGATGTTTGGAGCCGACGACATCCTGTACTTCAACGGCGGCCTGTTCGCCGACAGCACGACGCACGAGTTGAAGCCCGACGAGATCGCCCTCCTGTCGCGCGTCGCCGCGTTCGACTGGAGCCAGGTCGAACCGTCGATCTTCGGGACGTTGTTTGAGCGGACGCTCGACCCGGCCAAGCGGTCGCAAATCGGCGCGCACTACACCAGCCGGGACGACATTCTGACGCTGCTCAACCCGGTGATGATGGCTCCGCTGCGGCGCGAGTGGTCTGCCGTGCAGGCCGAGTGCGAGGCACTGCTCCCCAAGATCGCCGCCGAAGCCAAGAAGCAGGCCGCCTCGGGGACGGCGCGCAAGAAGGACCCGAAGCCGCGGCGCGAGTTCGACCGCAAACTGATCGACTTCGCCGAGCGACTCAGCCACGCGACGGTGCTCGATCCGGCGTGCGGCTCGGGCAATTTTCTGTACGTCGCGCTCCATCTGCTGCTCGACCTCGACAAGGAGGTGATCGGCTATGCGGCCCGCCACGGGTTGCCGTTGTTTCCGCATGTGCGACCGACGCAACTGCACGGTCTGGAGATCAACCCCTACGCGCGCGAGCTGGCTCAGGTCGTGATCTGGATCGGCTACATCCAGTGGATGCGCGACAACGGCTTCGCCCCGCCGAGCAACCCGGTGCTGGAGCCGATCGAAAGCATCGAACACAAAGACGCGATCCTCGACCTCTCCAACCCGGCTGCGCCGCTGGAACCCGAATGGCCCGCCGCCGAGTTCATCGTCGGCAACCCACCGTTCCTCGGTGGAAGCCGGTTGTTGGATGAACTGGGGCGCGAATACCAAACGTCGCTCTGGACGATTTACGATGGGCGCATTCCTGGCGTCTCCGACCTGTGTTGTTACTGGTTCGAGAGGGCGCGATCAGCAATCGAACGCGGACGCACGAAAAGAGCTGGGTTGTTGGCAACCCAGGCAATTCGCGGAGGAGCCAACCGGACGGCTCTGCTTCGTGTGAAACAAAGTGGCGATATTTTCTTTGCTGAGAGTGATCGCAACTGGATTCTCGACGGTGCGTTTGTTCACGTGTCGATGATCGGATTCGACAACGGCTCGGAAGTAGAACGAATTCACGACGGAAATCCTGTTTCATTCATCAACGCGAATCTGACCACAGGAACGAATACCACTACCGCGAAGGTTCTCGATGCGAACTTGGGCATGTGTTTCATCGGCCCAAAGAAGGCAGGAAAATTTGAAATACCGATCGAGGTCGCCAAAGTGTGGCTTCTGCTTCCGAATCCTCACGGTAAGCCGAACTCGGATGTTCTGATTCCTTGGGTAAATGGAACCACTCTAGTAAACGGTCGGCAGTCGCACTGGATAATAGACGCCGGTCCCTCAATGACCCTTGAGGAATTTGCTCGGTATGAAGAACCATTCAAGTACGCGATTGAAAATGTGAAGCCCGACCGTGACACAAACAACGAACCGCGAACTCGGGATAACTGGTGGCGATTCAAACGAGTCGCTGAAGACATGCGGATTGCAGTTAGGCGTCTTACTTGGTTCGCTGCAACGGTTCGTCACTCGAAGCACAGAATCATCGCGCCAGTAAGCGGCGAAGTAATCTGCGACGACGGCATCTATCTCTTTGCAAGCGACAGTCAG
Source organism: Schlesneria sp. (assembly GCA_043749505.1). Taxonomy (GTDB): domain Bacteria; phylum Planctomycetota; class Planctomycetia; order Planctomycetales; family Planctomycetaceae; genus Schlesneria. Next base: position 3,407 of record JAYVDI010000226.1, read on the forward strand.
TACTTCTTTGGCGTATTGCAGTCCTACGTGCATGAAGCGTGGGCCAGAGCGCAGGGAACGCAGGTCCGCGAACGCGAGAGCGGTTTTCGTTACACGCCAACAACCTGCTTCGAGACGTTCCCGTTTCCGGAGCCGACGGCGGGGCAGCGTGAGGCGATTGCCGCAGCGGCCAAGGAACTGGACGAGTTGCGTCAGCGCTGGCTCAACCCGCCCGAATGGACGCGCGAGGAAGTCCTCGAATTCCCCGGCTCCACCAACGGCCCGTGGGCACGCTACATCGTTCCGAACACGGTGACTCCGAACACGGCGGCATCGTCCGATCAAGGTAGCCTTCTCGCTCCGCGAGAAGTGCGCGCGGCAGGAGGAGCGTCCGATTCCATGCCAGCGTCCCCGGAATCATCACGCCCTCGCACCAACGCGCTTCGTCTCGCGGAGCGAGACGGCTATCTTGAAGACGGCCCGAGGCCGGTGTCGGGCATCGGTCAGGTTCGCTACCCGCGTCTCGTCCCGAAGGACGACGGGTGCGCGAAGGAACTCAAGAAGCGGACGCTGACGAATCTCTACAACCAGCGTCCGACCTGGCTCGACCACGCCCACCGCAAACTCGACGAAGCGGTCTTCGCCGCCTACGGCTGGCCCGCCGACCTGACCGACGACCAACTCCTCGAAAAGCTGCTGGCCCTGAACCTTGCGCGGGCCGGCGGAGCATGACGTTCGTGGCGGATGCTGCCAGCATCAGAATGGCTCAGCATGTCGCATCGCGAAGTCATCACGAAGAGAGACTTGCCGCATTGGTACATGCCGGGAGCCACTCATTTTGTGACGTATCGGCTGGCCAACACACTGCCGGTGGAAGTCCTGAAACGGTTGCGGGCCGAACGTGATGCTCGGATTCGAGAGGCGATGAGGCCGACGCTGGCAGCGTCCGCCACGTCCAATGACACATCAGGAACCATCATGGCCAAGCAATCATCGGCAGCGTTAGTGGTTGCGACCGAACTCGCGAAACAACCACCACACCCTGCAAACCCTCGGCCTGCAATGCTCGATGAGCCGCACCGGATGCTGCTACGACAACGCCGTCATGGAACACTTCTTCTGGCCCCTCAAGCACGAATGGACCAACCACGAATCGTTCCGCAACTTAGAAGATGCCCGACGGAGTGTGTTCCGCTACCTCGAATGCATTGACAAGTCCCGGCATCTCCACCAGACGCTTGGCTACCGGGCACCAGATCAGTTCGAAGCCAAAAACGCCCTGGCATCTGTGGCGTAAAACAACGTCCCAACGATGTTCAAAAGTACGGGGCTATTGCAGTCCCGCTTGGGACGCTTGGACGGCCGCCGCTTTCCGCTTCTCGCGTGCTTTCAGTTCGCACGGATAAATTTTGGTCTTGCGGTTCGGATCACGGGCGACGACTCGATGGCCGTTTCGCCACTCCTCAGCTTCCACAGGTGAGAACAGATAGGCGTCACTCGACCGCGACATGAACGATCGGATGATTTCCTGAGCGCGTGGCCCGAGCGGAACCTCCTTTTCGACACTCAGATAACTCGTCTTGTGTTGGGACGGTCGGTAGACCCAAACATCGCCGCCGGAGTCGATGTCGCACTGGCGCATGATCGTGACCTCAGCCGGCCTCATTCCCGTGATGCGTTGCAACTGAACCATTGCGGCGACATGCGGGGAAAGAAACGGAAGCGTCGCATCCACCCGCTGATCGTCCACTGAAGACACGCTTGACCCGTCCAATCCGTTTGTTGACTTCCTTCCGGCAAAGCTTCTGCCCTTCAACCATGTGCTCACGGACAGCCTTGAGAGCATTTGGCCCGAAGTCCTTGGCCTGCGTGCTGCCGTACAAGTTTTTTACGGGGCGCAGCGCGAGCTTGAGGTTCACGACTTCCTTGGAGACCTCGCCGTCAAGCAGGTAGTACCGCTCGGCATGATCCACGAATTTGAGCAGGAGCTCGTTGATGAGCAAACCACACTCGGGAGTCACTGTCACCGCAATCGGTTGGCGACCCTTGGACAGCCATTCGGCGATCAGCCGATCATACTTCTCGCGCGATTCTGCTGAACCGTGG
>JAYVDI010000227.1:0-4440 GCA_043749505.1 Schlesneria sp.
CTCTGTGGAAAAATCCTCGATTTCTTCCCCGAGAAAGAATGCCGAGGTTATTTCAAGCACTGCGGATACCGCTACGAATAATATGGATACGCACTAGCCGCGATTCGGGCCATCGCGGCCATGCATCGCAACGGCGATCAATCGGCGGTGAGCATCGAAAGGAATGTTGTGACGTTCGGCAAAATGGCCTGGAATTCCAGTTCGCAATCATTCATCTACAACTGGGGCGAGTCATACACTCCCTACAACATCGTGAAGGTGCGAGCAGATCGCGATGCCGCCTCGGGAGGCTCGCCTGACGAACGGCTACCGTTGATCTTCGCACCCGCCTTAAGACACACGAAGGTCAAGATCGGCGCGGAGGCGGTCGCGTCGTTCCAACCGTGCGACATCATGGTCGTACTCGACTTCTCGGCGTCGATGAACGACGACAGTTCCTTCGGTCGAATCTCGACGCTCGGTGAGACGATGGTCATCTCGACGATCCACAAGTCGTCATCGAAACCGACCAATCTTGGGACTTCAAAGCCTATTACTTCGGTCACGTTTCGTGATTGCAACCGAAGATAGACATTTCGTTCGCGAACGTAGAGCGATTCATAGCGGAACGATTTCACTGCCGATGGCGGTCGGTTGAAACTACGATACCTTTGAAGCCGAGTTCCCGGACGCCCTGCAACTGATGTGCGGCCAAATATTGCTGACAACGTTCTTCCACAGAGGGTCGAGAAGCAGTCATGATTCAACCAGCTCCACTCACTGGATATTCATCGGCGGTCACACTGAGATTGATCACCGCAGAGCGCGAGTTTGAACTGGCGAGCATCGGCCCCGATTCCATTTCCCTGCGCACCCCGATCTCGCTCGAACCCTGCAACGCCCGTGTGTTGATGACGGTGGATGGCCACGAGCGTATCTGGAATGTCTCGTTGCCCGAGGGAGCCGATCTTTCCAATCGTTTCGTCCGAGTTCAGTCGTTGTGAGCCAAAAAGCTCATTGACATGAGCAATGCCTTCGCCCCGGAGTAATTTCAAACTACTCCACCACGCTCTCCTTGGCGATGGCCGAGTAAATCGCTTTGGCCTTGTCATAAGCGGCCTTCGCGGCAGCCCGTTCACTCTCGCGGATGCGGCCGAATTTGGAGTTCCAGCAGACATCGACCGCCTTCTCGCACCAGTCGGCACTCTTGCGGCTGGCGCGGATCGGTTTGCCAGCCACTTCGATGAAGATCGGGTTCGTGTGGCAGGACGGCAGAATGCGCAGGGCTACCCAACTTGAGTGCTTGATCTCGTAATCGAACTCGATCTTGGCGAGTGAGCCGTCGGCGGGGATTTCTCTTTTGGCAACGGGCTGTCCGTTGACGATCAGCTCGACGGGGACCGTGCGTGTCTCACCGATGCGGCTTCGTTCGAGGTGCCAGTACGGCTTTTCATCGAGTCGCTTCGCGCGGATCGCTTCCGTTTGCGGCGTTGGTTTCTCGGCGAGGAGTGCGGTTGCATCGCACGTCACGCGGACCTTGGCGGGTTGCTTGAGGTCGAGTTGGCTGCCCTGTGACACACCGATCACCTGCTCATCGGATAACGTTTGCACCGATCCCAAATCGCTCGGAATCTTTCGTCCCATTGCATCGTGTCGTGGTGTGCCCAATTCAAAATCGTTCACTTTGAAGTCAAACAGGTGGCTAAGGCCGTCGCCGCAGTAGCTGCGTCCGTCCTTGAGGCCCTGCACCCATTCGTCATAGTCGAGCGGCTGGTCCTTGGGTTGCTTCACATAGATGCGGCCGAGGCCAACCTTGTCGCCGTAGATGCAGGGGAAGTCGGTCTCGCCGCTGATGCGGGTTCTCATCCCGCAATTCAGCGTGTGATACCAAATGTTGAGTTCCCAAATTGCAGGGGTATCGACGGCCGAGATGAAGTCGCACGCGCCGTGAGCGGTCGTCACGATGAACTCATTCGCGCCGATACCGTCGAAGCGCGGCATGGCGTAGTCGGGCAGAGTGGTCGAAGCCTTCCCTTGCCAGCCCTGCGGAGCGCCTCCCCACGGATGCGTGTTGAACTGGCGTGAGCCGTCCGGCATCACGTCGGGCAGCGCGAGTCCCCAGCCGCTGTGACTGTAACCGACGACGCCTCCCTGCTTCTGGCCCCATTCGAGGACCGGCTGTGTCCAAGTCGGCCATTCTTCGAGCAGCGTCGTGCTGGGATAGTCGTCCTCAATCAGCTTGAGCAGACAGAGATGCCCCGCGTGCGATGAAGGGAAACCCGAGACTTCCACGTCGTAGCGCATCAGGTAGTTGGGCCGAGACAGCGCCGAAGTCTTCCCTTCAAAGTGGCGCTTCTGCGTGTACCAACACGGTCCCCAGGAGAGGACGCAACCGACGTTCAAGTCCTCGCCCAGAATGTGCCGCATCATGTCGCCGGGCGATACGCCCTCGGTCGGGCTGTCGTAATGAGCACACCCCGCCGCGTGAACGTGATGGTCGCCGCTGAACCAGCCGCGCTTGGCCGCGTGCATCCAGCGTCGCAGCTTGAACTCCTGCCGCTGACTGACCACTTCGTCTTTCCGCCCGTCTTTCTGAGCGGGGGACGTAAGTCCCCTAGCCACTTCACCTCCACCCACAACGAACGAGTGTGTATCGACGTGATACTCAGGTCCGCGCTGCACGACGACGGTGTACTCACCCGGCGGGAGATGAACCGACTCACCATCGGCTCGGTAGATTTGCTCGTGGAAGAAGAAGTCGGGAGCCAACCGCCGCGCGGGGTTCGGATAGACGCGGCCGAACTTGTCGCGAATGGTCAACGCGGCCGTGGTCGGAGTGCCGTCGAAGTCCTTGATCCCGAGCGCGACCTCGACGGCCGGGACGCAGTTGAACAGGATCGGCACCGAGTTGCGGAAGCCCAAGTCCTGCGTCCCCTGCCCCACATGAAAGCCGAGTAACGCCTCGCGCCGTCCGGCATCGCGGCTGTAAAGCTGGACGATGCGATACTCCAGCTCCAGTCCCGACAGGCCGGGCTTGAGCGGCTGCTTGTCGAACATCTGCGCATCGAGGAACCGATTTGGCACGTCCCCCAATTGCACGAGCTTCTCGTCGGTCATCGGCTTCTCGCGCGAGTTCTTCGTCCCGCGTTGAAAGACCGGCAGCAGGTTGGGACTCTCGGGAACCAGCGGCGCGGTGACGCCCGCCTCGTTGTGAACCTTCACGAGAAACGTCCGCCATCCCTGCTGAACCAGCTCGCGCTTGGCCGGCCCTTCCACCAGCGAGACCCGACTCTCGGCGTTGATACTCACGCCGACGATGCACGCCTGATCGAGTACCTTCTGCACGGCCTCGGTGCAGTCTGCGGCCTGCTCAATTTTCAGCGCGGCCTCCAGAGCCTGGCGATCTTCCGCACTGAGCGGCGAGCCGATGTAGTCGAGCGTCTGCATGAGTCGCTCGGTCGCCGCGATGAGCGGCTGCGACTCAACCTTCGCCACGTTCGGCCATTTTCCATCCGCCGCAAAAGACACCGCAGAGCCGAGTACGGCCCCAGCCCAAACGGCTCCCAGACACAACCGCAACGAGGCAATTGAACGTGCCATGGAACATTCCTTCCGAGAGAATTCGTGGACGAAGAGTCACCGAGTGTTGACCATTTCGGTGGCGAAAAAGCCGCCGGTAATCACTCTAAGGAGTCGCGGCTCCCACGAAAACACTCGCATCGGAGAAGGCCGTCTTGAGTTCCATTCCGAAAATCGGCCGATATACTCGCAACCCCCGATTGATTCGGGTTCCCACAACTTTGGAATGCGAGGAGCCTCACCTTGTCTGACCTGCCCCCCGAAGATTCACCGGAAGCACGCTTCTTCAGATGGATCGCACAAACCATGAAGTGGTACGCCATCGAAGAGATGCGCAAACACAGATGGCATTTGAGCCGTGCGGCCAGCAGGGATCTCGGCATGGCGGCGTGCGACGATTGGGAGCATCGATTCTGGACCAAGTTCTGCCGTTGGCGTCTGTTCGAGCACATCGAGGGGCTTCAGTGCTGGATCGAGCTCAACGGGCGCGAATTCGCCGTTCTGAAGAACGTGCGGGTCTTCAACGACCTCCTCGACGAAATGCTGAAGCTGATGAAGGACCGCAAAGTTCATCGCGACGATTTGGAGATGATTCAGTGGGCCCAGTCAAACCCGCGCATCTGCAAAGAACACGTCTACCAATTTCTGCTGGTCATCAACGTCAACTCCGCCCGCGACGTGAAACTCCCCGAAGAATGGAAACGCATCGCCGCCGCGTAAGGCGAGCAGCAGAAGTTGTCGTACCGGCAATTGAAGCCTGACGCGCAAGCGAAGTTTGGAGTGCCTAGTATCTTCGCGTGGGCCATGATGTCGCTGTCGGCGACGCATGGCGACGCTCAGGAATATTCGCTGTCAGGTGCAACTGGCAGCGGGTTACGGCTG
>JAYVDI010000228.1:0-18661 GCA_043749505.1 Schlesneria sp.
ATCGCGACCGACGTGGCGGGAACCATCACGGTCTTCAACACCGGTGCCGAACAGATGCTCGGCTACTCGGCCGACGAACTCGTGGGCCGGCACACTCCCCAAATTTTCCATATCCCCACGGAAGTTGCCCAGCGTGCCGAAGAGTTGTCGCGTGAGTTCGGTCGCCCGGTCACTGGATTCGACGTGTTCGTCAGCAAAGTCGGCGGTCAGAAATACGATCGCCGCGAGTGGATCTTCGTCCGCAAGGATGGAAGCCAGTTCGTCGCGAATCTGGTGATCACCGCCGTGAGGAACGCGGCGGGCGAAGTCACCGGTTACCTAGGTGTGGCCGAGGACATCACGATCCGCAAAGAGACCGAACGACAACTCGTGGCCGCCCGCGAAAAGGCCGAGCAGGCCGCGCTGGCCAAGAGCGAGTTCCTGGCCAACATGAGTCACGAAATTCGGACGCCGATGAACGGCATCATCGGGATGACCGAGCTGGCGTTGGGAACGTCGCTCACGCCGGATCAACAAGAATATCTGGAGACCGTGAAATCGTCGGCCGACTCGCTGCTCAGAATCATCAACGACATCCTCGACTTCTCGAAGATCGAGGCCGGGAAAATGGAACTCGATCCGCATCCGTTCCGCCTGCGCGACAGCCTCGGCGACATGATGAAGATTCTCGCCGTACGAGCCGACGAGAAAAACCTGGAATTGGTCTGGCACGTCCCGACCGATGTCCCCGACGGCTTCCTCGGCGATGTGGGCCGGTTGCGACAGGTGCTCGTCAATCTGGTCGGCAACGCCATCAAGTTCACGTCGAGGGGTGAGGTCGGTGTGACGGTCGAACTGGAAGAACGCAGCGACTCGCACGCGCGGCTGCACTTCGCCGTACACGACACGGGTCTCGGCATCCCGGCCGACAAGCAGGCTCTCATTTTTGAAGCGTTCTCACAGGCAGACACCTCGACGACGCGACTGCACGGCGGAACGGGACTCGGGCTGTCCATCTCGCGCCAGATCGTCAAGTTGATGGGAGGCGAGATCGGCGTCCAAAGCGAACTCGGCCAGGGAAGCACGTTCTACTTCACCATCGAACTCCCCTTCGCCAGTGAGTGCGAACGCGATGAGGAATCGGTCGATCTCGCGGGCGTGTCGGTGCTGGTGGTGGATGACAACAACACGAATCGCCGCATCCTCGACGGAATGCTGCGCGGCTGGAAGATGCTCCCCACGCTGACGGCCAGCGGTGCGGAGGCACTCGGCGCGATGGTCCGAGCGAATGCCGAGGGGCACCCGTTCCCGCTGGTCCTCACCGATTGTCACATGCCATACATGGACGGCTTCATGTTCGTCGAGGAACTCAAGCGGCATCCGGAGTTGTCCGGCTCAACGATCATGATGCTCACGTCGGGCGCGACGCAGGGGGCGTTTGAACGCTGCCGTCAGTTGGGGATCTCGGCCACGCTGCTGAAGCCGATCAAGCAATCGGAACTGCAACGCGCCGTCGCCGAAATTCTCGGCAGGGCGACTCGCGCTCCAACCCCGCCCGTTCCCGTCGAAGCTCCCGCACCGATCGGGCCGCGGCTGCGCGTACTGCTGGCCGAAGACAATCTCGTCAACCAGCGTGTCGCGATGAGGTTCGTCGAAAAGTTGGGCCACGAGATTCACGTCGTCGAGAACGGCCAACTGGCCCTCGATGCGCTGGAAACCACGCCCTACGATGTCGTGCTGATGGATATCCAGATGCCGGTCCTCGACGGCTTTGAAGCAACGGTCGCTCTGCGCCAGCGCGAGCAGTCCACTGGACGGCATATGCCCGTCATCGCGATGACGGCTCACGCCATGTCCGGCGACCGAGACCGCTGTCTGGCGGCGGGCATGGATGACTATCTCAGCAAGCCGATCCAACTCACGCTGCTGGCGACGGCCCTCGCCCGAGTCTCCGCCGAGTCCCAGAATGCGACCCAACGAACCGAACCGCGCCCAACCGACAGCGCCTCCTCAAATCCAACCGGACGAGTCTGCGATCTGAATGCAACGCTGGAACAATTCGATGGCGACGGGGACTTGCTGAAAGAGCTGACGGAGATTTTTCTCGACACCACTCCCGACATGCTGGCCAGGTTGAAGAAGGCTGTTGAGCAATCGGATGCCGGGGAGATTAATCACCTGGCTCACGCCATCAAAGGAGCGGTAAGCAACTTCAGTGCGCACCCCTCCTACAGCGCCGCTCTGCGACTCGAACGCATGGGCCGCCAAGGCGACCTGCAAGACATCGAGGCCACCTACATCGATCTGCTGGGCGAAATCAAGAAGCTCTGCGAAGTCCTCCGAACGGAAGTGTTGCTCCGTCCTGCAACTTCCAAGCTGACTGATTTCAGCCGAGCTGATTGCGAAGAAACCGCAGCACGCTGATCGAGGACGAGCGGACGAACCACCGCCAAACTCTGGCTCACTTCGTTCCGATCAGCCTCACGCGATCAACTCCTGCACGAGGTTGCCGTGGACATCAGTCAGCCGGAAGTCGCGACCGGCGTAGCGGTAGGTCAGTTGCTCGTGGTCGAGTCCCAGCAGATGCAGCACGGTCGCATGGAGGTCATGCACATGGACGCGATTCTCGACGGCGTTCCAGCCGAGTTCATCGGTTGCTCCGTGGACGTGGCCACCTTTCACACCGCCGCCTGCCAGCCACATCGAGAACCCGTAGTGATTGTGGTCGCGGCCTTGTCCAACTGACGAAACACCGGGCGTCGGGATCTCGACCGTCGGCGTGCGACCGAACTCACCGCCCCAGATGACGAGCGTGTCGTCGAGCATTCCCCGCGCTCGCAGGTCATCCAGCAACGCACCAATCGGCCGGTCACATTCGTTGGCGAGGTCACGGTGATTCTTTTCGAGGTTGTCGTGAGCATCCCACGGCTGGCCTGGTCGCTGCCAAATTTGAACGAACCGCACGCCGCGTTCGAGCAACCGGCGACCGATCAAAAGTTGTCGGCCATACGTCGTGTCGCCATAGCTGTCGCGAATGAACTGCGGTTCGAGGCTCACGTCGAAGGCATCGGTCGCCTCGCTCTGCATCCGGTACGCAAGTTCAAACGATTGAATGCGGGCTTCCAACGGAGCCTCATCGCCGCGCGTGGCCAGATGTCGTTGGTTCAACTCCTTCAGTAGATCGAGCTGCGCCCGCTGTCGGCCCGGTCGGATGAAGTCGTTACGAATGTGTTCGACCAACTTGTGAGTCTCACGGTGCTGCGAGTCGATGTACGTTCCCTGATACGCGCCGGGCAGAAATGCCGAACGCCAGTTGTTGCCCGCCGTCGCCGGGTGCCCACCGGGACACATCACGACGAAGCCGGGCAGGTTTTGGTTGTCGGTCCCCAAGCCATAGGTGACCCACGCCCCCATGCTCGGCCGCGACTGCCGCGTGTCGCCGCAGTTCATCATCAGGTAAGACGGCTCGTGATTGGGGACATCGGTGTGCATCGACCGAATCACGCACAGGTCATCGGCGGAACGAGCGACATGCGGAAACAGTTCGCTGATCTCCATCCCGCTGTGACCATGCTTTGCGAACGCAAAGGGCGACGCGAACGCCGCTCCCGTTTTGCGTTCCGTCCGTTGCGCCGTCGGCAACGTCCGGCCGTGGTACTGCGCGAGAACCGGCTTCGGATCGAACGAGTCGATGTGCGAGACGCCGCCGTTCATGAAGAGATGAATGACCCGCTTGGCCTTCGCGGTGAAGTGCGGCCGCTTCGGTGACAACGGGTTCGTCGCCGAGCCACCGTCTCCCGTCGATCCCTCGCCAGCCAGCAAGTCGATCAGGCCAAGACCTCCCAACCCGATGCCAGTACGTGCCAGCCACTCGCGTCGCGTCATCATGCTGGAATCACCTTTCGACACATGGTCCAAACCACATCGTTTAACCGCGTGGGCAACGCCCCGCGCGTTGATGCGGGATCAGATTCAAACGTCACTCGACGCGCGGAGCGTTGCCCACGCGGTTAAACGATGCTTTCAACTTTGAGGGACTCAATCCACAAACAAAAACTCATTCGAGAGCAACAACACCTGTAAGTATTCCTCCCACGGTGTGAGGAACTGTTTGTCAGCGAGTCGCTCGCTGTTGATCCGCGCGTCCGTGTCGTCGGCTTGCATGAGGAACCGCTCGCCCAGCTCGATCTCATCAGGGCGAGCAGCGCGACCGAACAGCAGCCGATGTGCGGCGTCAATCTTGTCGGAGGGTTTCACTTGCTCGGCGATCTCCGGTCTCATGGCGAGTCGTTGAGCTTGCTGCTTCAAGAACGGGCCGTTCATCAGGAACAGTGCTTGCTGAGGCACGGTCGATTGGTGGCGGCCGGGACTCGACGCATCCGGCGGCGCGAAGTCGAACGTTCGCAGTTCGCTCGGCAAACTCTGGCGGTCGATGAAACCGTAGACCGACCGACGCGGTGACGACGACCCCGCGAACAAGTCCACCGAGGGACCGCCTTGCCTGAGATCAAGCTGACCGGAGACCATGAGTAACGCATCGCGCAACGATTCCCAATCGAGCCGCCGGCGGTTCATGCTCCAGAGCAAGGTGTTCTCTGGATCGGCTGTGCGGCGCGAGTCTCCCGACCGCGCACTCTGCTGCCGGTACGCCGAGGACAGCATGATCTCGCGATGCAGTTGCTTGACTGACCAGCCCGACGCGATGAAGCGACTCGCCAAATGATCGAGCAGTTCGGGGTGAGTCGGCCGTTCGCCACGCAGTCCGAAATCGCTGGGCGTTCTCACCAGACCCGCTCCGAAATGGTGCATCCAAACGCGATTGACGAGGACGCGCGCGGTGAGCGGATTGTCAGCGCTGGCAATGGCCCGCGCGAGTTCCAATCGCCCGCTGCCGACTCGAAACGGCTGCTGTTCGCTGCGAGACAACGCGGCGAGGAACTGCCTTGGCACGACCTCGCCGGGGTTGCTCGCGTTGCCGCGAATGAAGACGCGCGAGTCGGTCGGATGCGTCGCATCTTCCAACGCCATCGCGTGCGGAGCAGCCTCGGGCGACCCGATCCAATCTGTCACCAATCGCTGCTTCGCGTGAAGCTGTTGTTGCGTCGTGGCATCGACGAACAGGAACTCTTCCGCGTCGTCCAGCGAGATCGTCAGCGGGGAGTTCTCGCCGAAGAACGACTGCCGCAGCTCTTCCCATTCGAGTTCGTTGAGTTGCTTCGCGGCGGGATCGGCTTGGGATTGTTGCTGCCAGCGTTGCGCGGTCTCGTCGAGGAGACGAGCGTAAGTTTGCGCGGCGTCTGCTAGGCTGAGCGGTGGTGATTTGGTGAAGGCTTCGACGATGAGGGTGTTGATCCGGTGATTGGCATCGTTGCGGGATCGCCATTGGGCGATGAGTCTCATCGAAGCCTGAAGCGCAAGCGAAGCCGCAGAGCCATCGACCGTCGTCCCGCTTGCGTTTCCTTGCGTACCACTCTCCTTCGCTTGCGCTTCAGGCTTTGATGAGCTGACTTCGGGCTTCAGTACCGCTGCCACCTCGTGCCACGGCGCGAAGACGGGATCGTGTCGCTGGCGGGACCGTTCGAGGAATCGTGCCCAACGTTGAACCATTACCGGGTTCAAGTCTTTGCTCGCGTCGATCAGGAACATCACCGCGAGGAAGTTGGCCTGCACCGGCTCGCGCTGACCCGCCAACAGGTACTCGGCAAACTTTGCTCGGAACGACGCCGTCAGCGCGGCGTGCTGTGCGAGCAGATACTCGTCGAGTTGCTTTGATCGCTGATGCAGCTCGGCCAGATACTTTTCGTACGGAGCTTGCTGCGCTGCGGGGAGGATGAGCGGCGGAACACGCGGCTCGACGGAACTCGCGAAGACGCCGTGCAAACTGTAGTAGTCGCGCGTTGGGATCGGATCGAACTTGTGATCGTGACAGCGAGCACAAGTCACCGTCAGTCCAAGCAGCCCGCGCGTCACCACGTCGATGCGGTCGTCGATGATGTCGTGCGGACTGTTCAGAAAACGCGGTCCAAGCGTGAGAAAGCCGAGTGCCGCGAGGCTCGACTGCGTTGCAACAGCCGTAGGGTGGGACAAGCTCGCTTCGAGCGCCGGCCCACCAGAACGTTGTGGCGACTTCGCTTGGTGGGCCGGCGCGGCGAAGCGCCGTTGGTCCCCCCCTCCTTGCCCGCCCGCGTTCTGCTCCAAGTCGGCGGCCAGTTGCTCGACGATGAACTGATCAAACGGCAGGTCATCGTTGAACGCGCGGATCACGTAGTCGCGGTACGTCCATGAACTCGGAAAACGCGGGTTCTCGTTCAGTCGCACATAGCCCTTGGTGTCCGAGTACCGCGCGACATCGAGCCAGTGCCGTCCCCAGCGCTCGCCATAACGCGGCGAATCGAGCAGCCGTTGCACCACGCGCGAGAACGCACCCGGCGCGGAGTCCGCTTCAAACGCAGCGACCTCATTGGGCGTTGGCGGCAGACCGTGCAGATCGAACGTCGCGCGACGGATGAGAGTGCGTCGGTCCGCCTGTGGACTCGGTGCGATCCCCGCCGCTTCGAGTCGCGCCAGTACGAACGCATCGACGGGAGTGGCGACTCGTTCGACAGCCTGCACGACGGGCACCTCCGGCTGACGAATCGGTTGAAACGCCCAGTGATCGCGCGCGGCTTCGACCGTGATCCCGTGCGGCTTTCCCAACGCAGGCCGCTCGTTGGGATCAGCCGTCCAACCGCCCGCTCCCGACGCGACCCACTTCTCCAACGAGGCAATGGATTTCGCAGGCAGCTTCCCGCGCGGAGGCATCTTTGTCGCACCCCCATAGCGCACGGCTTCAATGAGTGGACTCTGCTCAACCGAGCCGGGAACGATCACCGCGCCGCTGTCGCCGCCTGTCGCGAGACCCTTCGCCGAATCGAGCCGCAGCCCCGCCTCCTGCTTCTTCGCACCATGACACGACTGGCAATGCTCAACCAAAATCGGCCGAACTTCTCGCTCGAAGAAGTCGTTGGCAGCTCGGTCGTCACCCCGTTTGTCTGCCACAGCAGGAGCCTGCCCCCGAGCCTCGACAACGGCGTAACTCAGTAATCCCGTGATGAGCAACGAAGTGAGCAACGAAGTCCGGCTTAGCTTTGTTAGCCGGACTTCGTTGTGATACCTCACGCGGCACAAAGTGAGACCTTTCTGAGCGGGGCGGCGTAAGCTCCCCGGTTCTTGGGCGTCAGCCCGCTTTGGAAGAACCGGGGAGCTTACGCCGCCCCGCTCAGAGGTTTCATCCCTGACCGCGCGAGGAATAACGGCTACAGCCAACAACTCAGTACTGAGCAACAGTCGGTTCATGTTCAACGGGCAACTCAAGCGGAAGCAGTCTCTGACGGGCAGCAGCGACAATGAACGTCGCCGAGCCAACGTGCCGGAGCATGATAGCCGGAAGAGATGCGAAGTTGCCCGTCCTGCGTCTCCTCAAAACATCACACGAACGAGAGTCGCCTCCGCGTGGTTTTATTTTTCTGCCTCTCTCTTTGTGTCTTTCCGTTTTGACGATGCAAAAGAATGGTGACAGAAAGAGAGAGGAGGAAAGATCAACGAGACGTGACCGACAAAAGCCGCCTCACCAGAGATGCCCGCGTGAGAACGACGTGGCGACGAGCATCAGCCAGCCCCCGATTGCACCGACAGTCAGCAGCTTCAGTCCGCCGCGTGACTGGCCTCGCGTGACCGGCCTCGCGTGCGTATGTGGAGACGGAAGTACATCAGGCTCAGGCTGGCCAGCATCGCAAAGTTGGTGGCGACTGCTGCGACGATCAGGATGCGGAACGAGATCAACGCGCGCCGCCAAGCGGGAGCGAACTCGGTGCGGACGCGCGGGGAGAGTTCGACCTGCCACGAGACGCGAATCATCGGATGCGTGAACTTGCCGAAGTCGCGATCGGCGATCTCGTCGTACCGCTGCTGGATTGCGTGCGCGATCACGTCGTCGGCCAATGGATGCCAAGCTGTGGGCCGGAACGAGCCGGTTTGAATCCGCTGCAGGTCTTGTTCGACGAGCTTTACTGCGGCCACTCGCAACTCTTGTTCGGCCTCTTCTTTGGTCGCATATTGCTGGCTGGTGAGGACGATTCGTGTGCAGTCACCGTCGATCACGCGCGTCTGGTCCACCCAAACAGGACGCTGGGGAGCGGCTCGCGCGGGGGTGTCATTCGGGCTGGCATCCGAGGTCGGAACGGCACTCATGGGCGACACGGTGATGTTCGTCGTCTGGGTGCCGTTTGAGTCGCGATGACTCTCGACCCGCGCATCGGAACCCGGTTCCACTCGAAGAGCCACCCCGTGAGACGCGGAAGGCGACGAAGGGCGTGATGGTGGAGTCGTGACCTTCGCGGACAGTCCTCCACTTAGGAACGCGCGTGGGTCGGTCATGATTGCAAACGATCCGAACACGACGTATGGGACCGCCAGCCAAACGGATTCGCGAGCGAACGCAAGCATCGTCGCGCGTGATGGCGTGAGCCGAATGGTGCGATCTGGTCGAGTGACGGGTTGCGTCTGTGTTCTGTACCGGATGCGAGGCCAAACGAATTTCACCACGGCGACAATCACGGGCAGAACGACAATCAAAAGCATGACTAGCGACCAAAACGCGAAGTCAACCCGTGGTTCAAGACCGGGAACACCTTCACCTTCCAAATTCATGGTTCAGCTCCTCCAAAATGATTCGCTGCGGCGCGTCGGGAACCACGGCGTGGCGAGTTGGACTGTGGTGGAGAGGGTGACGGCCCAAAGCATCGCCGGGGTGGCGGGGAACTCGAAGAAGACCGTCACCAAAAACGCGGCGAGTCCGGCGGTGAAGAGTCGTCCGAGACTCAAACGTTTCGGCCGCTGAACATCCATCTCGACCCACCACCGTCGCACGCAGAACAGCAAACCGAAGAAGACGGCGTAACCGAGCCATGTCGGGTTCGAGCCATTGTTGGTCAGCGCGTGAACGCCCAACGATTGAAACGCCGATCGAGGCATCCCGGAACGCAGGTAATCGACTTTCAGGAATTCATCCACACCGAAGGCCACCGTTCCGACGAGGATTCCCGCGATGAGATTGATCAGCCGCGGATGGCGGTCGCCCCAACTCGTTCTGCGGGTGCATTGGTTGGCGAGAATGAGTGCCCACGCACCCGCCATCGTCGTCGCCATGAACAGTGCCAGCATCTCGGCCGAAGGCGGTGTTGGCTGGCGACGGAAGAACTCGTCCGCGAAGTACGCTCCCACCGACAGCAGGCACGCGCAGAGACTGGCCAACGTCAGCGAGAACGAGGACTCCTGCAACGCCTCGCGCGACAACAGGCTTCCCAGCGGAATGTGATTCATCGCCTGAGACCGACTGCGTGTCGAGCTGACCGGTTGAACGAGAGCCTGCTTCAGCGGAGTGGCCGGTTCGGTGAGTGGCTCTGTATCGCTCGGTCCCCACCGGGGAGACCGAGCAAACAACGCGGCTGAATACGCTCCAGCCATCAGTGCCAGACCAATCCACGCGCGCGGAGTCCCTGGAGCAAAAATCATCAACCCGCAGACCAGCGCGATCGACAGCACGACCCAGCGTTGAAGATCGGACACCTTCGTAGACGTGGCTCGCGCTGGCCGAGACTTGTTTGTCGGGATGCTTTCCCTCGCGACGCGCGGTCGTGAAGCGAGTGGTCTCGCGGGGATCGGCGGCGGGACAACGGGCCTCGCGGCAGGCGCCGCTGCTCTCGATTGCTCCGCTCGTCGGGGAGAAGTCGCGATGGACGGGGAACCGGTGTCGAAGGCGTGAACGAACTCCGCCTCCAACTGCTCGACGTTTGGCGTTCTCTGGTGCGGATCTTTCTCCAACGCGCGGGACACGACGGCGCGGAACTGCTCGGGGAGCGTGGCGAGGTCGGGTTGAGCGGTCAGATGCTTCATCAGAATTTCGGCTGAAGTCTCGCCCATGAAGGGAACCCGGCCGGTGAGCAACTCGTACAGCATGATGCCGAGGCTGTAGACATCGACCTCGGGGCCGTACTGCCCTCGCGCCACTTCGGGAGCCATGTAATAGACGGTGCCGACACTCTGCGTGTGCGCACCGCGACGGTCGCTGCCGAGCTTCTTCGAGAGGCCGACATCGCCCACCTTGACCGTGCCATTTTCACGATAGACGTTGGCCGGTTTCAGATCGCGATGGACGATGCCACGCTCGTGCAGATGCGAGACCCCCGCCACCAAGCCAGTCAGCCAATCACGGACCTCATCGAGCGGCAGGCCGTTCGGAAACGCCGCGAGGACATCTTCGAGACTCGACCCGTTGACGTACTCCATCACGACCCAAGACTCGCCGTGTGAGTCGGTCCTCACGTCGAACAGATTCACGAGATTGGGATGCTTGAGATTCAGGCACTGTGTCACGCCGCGCAGCTCGACCTCCTGCTCGTGCTGGAGCAACTTGAGCGCGACCTCTTTCCCGGCGTCGCTGACGGCGTAGTAGACCTCGCCAAACCCGCCACGGTGAATGCCGCGCCGAATCGTGAAGCCGTCAACGGGAGTCGCTCCCGGCTGGTAAGTGAACTTCATGGAGTGGGGCTTGGGGCTGCTGTGGGGGGCTTGGCGTTGTCCCCTCGCCCCGGCTTTGCGGAGAGAGGGCTAGGGTGAGGGGGCTGTTCCTTGCCGGGGTGTTTGCTGTTCACTGAAGGGGTTCGACAATCACAGCCGTTCCGTAGGCCAGAACTTCGGTGACTCCCACCGCGATCTCGTTCGCGTCGTACCTCATCCCGATGATCGCGTTGGCCCCGTGCTCGCCCGCGTGTTCGAGCAGTTGCTGGAAGGCATCAACCCGCGCGGTCTCACACATCGACGTGAACGCCGAGATGTTGCCACCCATGATCGTCTGCAATCCGGCGACAAAGTTTCCGACGGCACCGCGCGACCGAACGACGATCCCGCGGACAACTCCGCAGCTTTGGATGATGTTGTAACCGGGCAGTTCCAATGCTGTCGTCACATTCTGAAACGGGACCGAGCTGGACATGGTGCGATTCCTTTGACGAGGTGCCGAAGTTTTGGAACGGCCTGGCGAACGGAGACCTCCCGATTCAGATCATGGCAAAGCTTGCGACCGCGAGCGACCGGGGTGATCGCTCGCGGTGCGAGTACTGTAGTCCCGTCGCTCCGCCGACGGGACGCGTGAGCAAGTCGTCGCCGTTTTCAATTGTCTAATCCAACCCGTGCCGTCGGCGGAGCGACGGCACTACGGTACAGCCTTCACCGCGTCGCCACTTCGGCCGCATCGGCGGGCTTGTCGGCGCTGAAGTAGGCGTCGATCTGTTCGGCGAGGTTGGCCGGAGCGGTGGACTCGGCCTTCTCGACGGGGATCATGCCGACGAACTTGGCTTCCGTTTCCAGCACGCGTTGCTTCACGTCGAGCTGCTTGTTCAGATCGCCGATCAGCTTACGAGCGTGGCTGAGGTTCGAGTCGTCGATCGCCAACTGGCTGACGGCCTCTGCGGCGCGGACCGTGTGTATCCGAGCCTGAAGCTGTTCGAGCTTCACTTCCAGCTCCTTCTTCGCCTGCATCAGTCCATCAAGTTTGTCGCGGTTGGCGACGAGCGTCTGTTCGCGGGCGGCGAGAATCTGCCGATCAGCCGCCAGCATTTCTTCGGCCGCTTTGAACCGATCGAACCGCGTGGAAAGATCACGCTTCACGTCGTTGGTTGTGTACTTGTGGCTCGCGTAAGTGAACGTGGTCTTGCCCGAGCCAAGATCACCTCGCAGCGCGAGGATCGCGTCCTTCTGCTTGCCGAGTTCCGACTCTTTGCGCGTGAGCGCCGTCGCGAGGTGTTCGATGTCCACCTGCTGTTCGGCGATCACATGCATACACTGGCGAATGTCGGGGACAAGTTGATCGACGAGTGTTCTGGCTCGCTCGATCTCGAACTCGACCGGGAGTTCCGCCTTGACCGCACTCTGCACATTGCGGCAACCGGTGCGGAGGTAACTCACCGCCTCACGACCAAACACGAATGTTCCGAGACCAGCGGCGATCCCCGCTCCCACCAACAGTTTTTTCAACATGGCTGCGACCTTCTCGACAGAGTGACAGTCCGACGCCCGGCTCCCCTCATGCGTGACACGCACGAAACGCGGTTTTGTCGGGTGCTTTCCCTGTCATTCGCCGGTCGCGACAGAATCTTGGCGCGATTCTGGAAGAACCTCGAAAAATTGTGTTGAGGTGGATCGCGTGCCGTGAGTCTCGGGTGCGATGGCCAAGAGTCCGGGGCCACACGGCACCCGGTTCGCTAGAACGGTCGTGTGATCGACGTTCACTTTTCTTCCGCCAATTGCTCGCGGACCCAGCCCGGTCGGTCGGTGGTGAGGCTGTCCACGCCCGCATCGCGCATGGCGGCAGCCACGGCGGGATCGTTGACGGTCCACACGGCGAGGCCGAGGTTTGCGGTATGGACCTTCGCCACGAATCGCTTGTCGATCGTGTCACAGGCCGACAGGTCGAGGCCATTGACCTTGATCCGCTTGGCGGTCGCGATCAGTTCGTCCACGGAAAGTGGCTTCTTGCCGGACTTGGGGTCGGGCTTGATGTTTACGATCCAGTAAGCGTCCAAATCGGGAAACGTTTTCTTCGCAGCCTCCATCACATCGGCCGAGAATCCAATCAGGGCGGTCTGTTCCGGAGCCTTGCCTGCGGCCTTTAGCTCACGGATCAACTCAGGAATGACTTCCTTGCCGCATTTGATTTCGATCAAAGCCCGTTTTCCGTCGGGAATCGTCGCCAGGACTTCGTGCAAAAAAGGAATCTGGTGACGAGTTGAGTTCTCGTCCTTCCGGCGACCGACATCGAGCTTTCGCAGTTCGATGGATGTCTGGTCGGACACCTTTCGATCGACTCCCGCGAGCCGCTTCGTGTCCGTGTCGTGAATCACCACAATGCGACCGTCTTTGGACATCAGGATGTCCAGCTCGATGGCATCCGCGCCTTGATCCCACGCCAGTTTGAATGCGGCCAGCGTGTTCTCGGGCAGGTCATACGAAGCACCGCGATGAGCGACGATTTCCATTTCACCCTCCGGATCAGCAGCATTGCCCTGTGCGGCGACGCGACTCGTGAAAGAAGTCACTCCAGCGGCAAGGCCCAGTCCTAGCAAGCAGGCGAAGAAAATGATTTGGTCTCGCAGAGTGAAGCTCATCTTCAAATCCCTTCTGGTTTACTTGGAGGGCAACAGTGACGTAAGAGCGATCCACCCATCGAAGCCTGATGCGCGAGCGAAGGCCGTTTGGCAATTTCTCCTTCGCCCGCGCGTCAGGCTTCAATGGCTATTTTTGTCGAACCGCCGCTACCGCGAGTGCCGTCCAGCCGACGAGTAACGCCACGCCGCCGAGCGGCGTCACCATGCCCCACCTTGTCACGCCGGTCAGCGTCAAAATGTAGAGGCTGCCCGAGAACAACACGATCCCGAGCGTGAATGACCAACCCGCGATGCTCAACGCGCGCGAGGCTCGCCGTTCCAACAGCAGTCCCACCGCCAGCAGCGCGAGGCTGTGAGTCATCTGGTACTCGGCCCCCGTTTTGAAGTCGCTCAAAAACTTCTTCGCCAGCGGGACTGTTTCCCCGGCCACGACGCGCGTCTTCCCGGCGTATTGCTGGACGAACACGCCCTCCAATCCGTGAGCCGCGAAAGCGCCGAGTCCCACGGACAGCCCGCCCAGAATGGCACCGAGCAATAGCCCAAACCGTCCCGACATCAGCGGCTCCTTCGTTTGCAATTGTTTCGAGTGGCCAACAGAAACGTGAACGCCCCGGTCGCCTCAAGGCCACCGGGGCGTTGCCCACGCGGTTCAACAAAGCGGCAGGCTTGAGACTCACTGCGCCTTCAGAGGTGTGATGCTGTCGAGAACATAGATTGGCTTGCCGCGCACATCCGTTTGAGTGGCGTCGATCGCTCCCTCGGCCAGCACCACCTCACCGAGACGGCATTTCGCCAGACCCGGATGATTGGCGAGTGTCAGGCAACCCCCGTTTGAATCGCGGGAGTCCGGATTGGACGAGTACAGGATCGACCAAGTGCGGTGCTTCTGGTCATAGTCGATGACGCCGCGCAACCATGTCGGATTGGCGTGCTTCAGGTCGCGACCGAACGGGTTCAACTTGGCAGGCTGCGGTTCTTCGTAGCTCACCCTCTGGATGGGCGACGCGCCGGATGTCGCCGAGGCTCCGAGAGGACGCGGCTGGGTTGGCATCTCAAAAAACGGGTCTTCATCCGTTTCAGTGGTCCCATTTGCAGGCTGAACTCGCGCGCCGGAGTTGACTCCCCCCGAGTTGCGGCCACCAGTGTTGCTCGACTCACCGAACGGGGTCGTCAAACCGTCTGGTTCCGTTGCCGAGGTCGTGGGCGTCAGCGAGGGCTTCGACGCGCCTGGCCCGCTGTTGTTCAACTCATCGCCCGGCTCTGGAACATTGCCTCGCCCTGTGCCGGGCGTGGCGTTGAATTCGGGAGCGTTGTTGTTCGGCTCAAATCGAATGCTTGGCCCGCTGTTGTCATACGTACTCGGCGGTGCCCCGAGTGGTGTGGGTGACGAACCAGGGGTGGTTACTCCAGGCGTATAGGTGCCGCCGTTTCCCAACGGCTGCCCTTGAGGTCCATTGAGCACCGGCCCACCCGGATAACCGGGGCCTTGATACATCGGCTGGCCGTAATTCGGCTGACCGTAGTATCCGGGGCCGCTGCCGTATTGCCCCTGATAGCCGTAGTGCGAATAGCATCCGGAGAGCAGCGACAACGCCACGGCGAGAATCAGGCCAGGAAGACACATCGAACGACCGGAGGCGATCGCAGGCGATGAGCATCTCAATTTGAATCGGCAAGCGGACAAGAACCGGCGGGCCGACAGCATTCGACGAGTGGAAGTGGACGGCATGGGCCAATCCTCACAGAAGAACTCAAACCGCAGCGACACTCCCACGCGAAACCGAGGCGTGAGAACGAGCGGCGATGTAGTTCATCCTCAAAAACGTGTCCAGACGACTTCGGCAGAAACGGCCAGAGCGAACGATGTCGGTGGCCGCAGGGGCGAAGGAACCTTGGGCTTGATTCCTGTCCCCCTGATCCCTGAATCCTGCTGCATCACCGTTCCCCGCCGTCGCGTGTCGCGAGCTTCCGCAGCAGCTTCGGGTCGGTCTTGTTATTGAGGAACTTCACCGAGCCGTCGGCCAGCAGGAACGTCGCGCCGGTGCGAGTCGCGTTGCCGAAGCCGTTCGCGTCTTTGTTGATTCCTCGACCGATCATGCGCCAGTTTTCGGGATCGCCCCACGGTGGGAACGATCCCGGCAGTTCGCCGACGATCAGCGTGTTGGACAGGCCATCGGTCACCTCGTCACGCTTCACCGCTTCATCACGCTGAAAGATGCCGACGTGAGCCAGTCCGTCGGCATCGTCGATCTCACCGCCCACACCCGCGAAGTGGGAGACCGCATAGCCCTGAACGATCTTCGCGCGATCACCTCCCGCCGCGAAGTACGCCGCCACGTCGCGCGTCATTGCCGTGCGGTTGGCTGGGTCGTCGTAACTCTTGTCCAAGTCGATCTGGCGATAGAGTTCTTGCTCGCCAATGAACGGCAAGAGGAACGTCATCCAACCGTGTTGGCCCTTCACAACGCTGGCCGCATCGCGTGTGAAGACGCCTCCCACTGGAAACGCCGCATGCTGGTCGTGATGCCGATTGAGGCCAATGCCCAACTCCAGCAGATGTTTGCCCGTTGCCTGTTGTCCGGTCGCCTCGCGGAGATCACGGCCCAGCCCAGTGAAGAAGAGTGGCCCGAGAAAGATGCCGAGTGTCCCCAAAACCATCCCACAGATCGAGGCCGCTCGCACTGAGTTTGGCAGCTCTCTCGCGACCGATCCGGTCAGAGTCAGGTATCCGACGATGATGGCAGTGAACCCGAACGCCGTCGCGGGGAAGCCGATCCACACTTGGGGCAACATCGTCAACGCCGCCGCCGCCGCCGCCGCCACTCCACACGCGAGTCCGATCCAACTCCGCCGCTCCGCCAGAGCGGCCTCTCTCAGATACCGAGGCGGCTCCAAGTCATCGGGGTCGATCAGCCCGAGTGGCAACTGCGGCACGAGCAGCTCCGCAGCCTCTTCTCCTGCCCTCTCTTCGTTTGTCCTCGCTTCTCCTGTCCCCTCGCCCCGGCTCTGCGGGGAGAGGGTTAGGGTGAGGGGGCTTTCCGGTGAATGTGGAGTGGAAGAAATGGATGGTTCAAGATCATCGTAGCTCGGCGGAACCGCATCACCCGCCGCCCGCTGCATCAACGAAAACAGACCACGCGGGGGAGCGACCGGCGCGGGTGGCTCGATGCCCTGAGAGTCTCCCGGATTGTCCTCCGCAGTCGTTGAGGAGGAGCCCGAAGCAACAGTGGC
This sequence comes from Schlesneria sp., assembly GCA_043749505.1. Classification (GTDB taxonomy): domain Bacteria; phylum Planctomycetota; class Planctomycetia; order Planctomycetales; family Planctomycetaceae; genus Schlesneria. The sequence goes on from JAYVDI010000228.1 coordinate 16,413, forward strand.
CGACTCGACAGTTGGCTCAGTCGTCGCTTGTCCCATCACACTCCACAAGCCGCGTCGGCCCGAAGCAGCAACACTGGGAGGCGTTTCGTAGAGAGCTGCCTCATCGAACGCGGCTTGAGCAGATGGAGCCTCATTGGAAGACGAGCCGTCAACCGGCGCGGCGGACCTTTCTGCGTGTGCTTCCCCTTCAAGGGGCACTTCAACGGCAGCCGCCCCATCGGGCGAGGTCGTCTGTCCCATGACGGCCCACAACCCGCGACGACGTGGCGTTGAAGAGTCGGCGTCTGATGCTGAGTCCGTCATGGAATCATCGGCCTCCGAGTGACAATCGCTCCGCCAACTTCGTCGAAGTCCGGCTTTTCCGAAAGCCGGACTTCTCTCCAGGGTGCGTCCTCGCGAACGGAAGTCCGGCTAACAAGGCTAAGCCGGACTTCTGATTCCCCTCCTCATCCCTTCGGCATGACGCCCCGGCCGAGGACCGTGTCGAATTCGCTGACCGCCGGGACGAGCATCGCGATCACGGTGAAGCCGTAAGCCGCGACGACGAACAGGCAGACGCCCAGCGTCTGGCCCAACAGGAAACTGGTGATCGCATAGAACGTGCAGAACGGCAGAACTCCGGCCGCGAGTGTCAGCGCGGGACTCGGGTTGCGATGCGTCAGCGACACCCACAGTCCGAGGCTTCCGCCGAGGATGAACACCAGGAAACTTGGCAGTTGCAGGCCGAAGGAGGCACGCGCCTGCAAGATCAGGATCATGCAGATGAAGATCCCGACGAACAGAAAAAAGATGGTTCCCAAACTGTTCGCGATCGCCGTGCGCGAGATGCCGTAGCTCAGGCCGGAGTGCAGTCCCAGCATCGCGGCGAACAGAACCAGTGTCACGAATCCGAGAGCCACATAGATAAAATTCTCCGTCGTGATCGTCCCCTGTACCGCGTACCACGCCATGAACAGCAGCGGCGTCAGGATCAGTTCTTTGCTGTTGTAGAGGACGCCGCCGAGCTTCCCGAGGATGAACTCTTTCGCCGTGATGTCGGTGACGAGCAGCAGTTCGAGCGTCCCCACATCGCGTTCGCTCGTCAGCGATGTGACGGCTTGAGCGTTGACCAGCATCATCGTCAGCAGGCTCAGTCCGATGAAGGCCGCTCCTGCCGGAGAGATCATCCCCAGCACGAGACTACTGTCGGCGGGCGACGACAAAATCGAATAGATCGCAAACGCCGCGACGACCAGATAGGCGAGCTTAATGAAGATCGCTTTGCGGCCGTAAGCCTTCGTCTTCATCTCCCGCCAGATGACGGGACTGTTCCAGACGACGCGCGGCGGACGGACGACACCGGGCATGTTCTCGTCCTTCGTCGCCGCTTCGCCCAGCGTGCGCGAGGGATTCCAAATCCGGACCTGCCAGATCGTCGCGAGGGCCAGCAGCACGCCGAGGCCCGTCAGCGTCCCTGTCGAGACCAGTGCCGCCGTGACGAATGTGGTTCCGCCCGACGTGTTGAACGGTTCGAGGACGCGCAGCATCGCGCGGAACGGATTGAGTGTTCCGACGACGAAGCTCGCGGTGGAGTTCGCTCCCGCGAAGATCGCGGCCCCTTCGACAACGCCCAAGTAAATGACGATGCCGATCAAACTGATGGCCAACGTTTGAAACGTCTTCTCTCGCCAGAAGGCAACAAGCGATCCCCATGTCCCCGCAACAAACCCCGCTGCCGCCGAGATCGCGATCGCGCAGCCAATCTGTTCGAGCGACACACCGCCCAACAGGTGGACGATGAAGAACACCGGGATCGACGTGGCCAACAAGACACCCGGCAACAGCAGACTGGCGCAGAGCTTGCCGAGAACCAGTTCTCGGTCGCGCAGATCGGTCATCAGCAACAGCAACATCGTCCGCCGATCCTTCTCCTGCGAGACGTTCCCCGCCGCGAACAGGACCGAGAAGAAGATCAGCAGCGTCAGTTGCACGAACGCGAAAACCTGGAAGACCAGTTCGCCAAACCGAGCGATGTCTCCCAGATTGCGAACCTGCTGCCAGCCGAACGTGGTCTGCGCGGCGGTGTACATCAGGTCGAACAACGCCCCGACATAACCCGATCGCACCATGAAATGCTTCAGTTGCCGAGGGACCGTGAGGGCCTCACGAGAAAACAGGGGACCGGCGAACACGAGAGTTGTCCTTGTCGAAGCCGACGACTGCGGAATGAGGCCGAAAGAATGGGCGGGAGTATAGCTGCGGCTGTGGGC
>JAYVDI010000229.1:0-16805 GCA_043749505.1 Schlesneria sp.
AGACGACAATGATCGACAGCAGCTTTAGCGTTCAAAGCGGGGGCCATCAGACTGTCGCCGAGCCACTCGCCTGTTTGTCTTATCGATCCCACCAATCACTCCCTCAAGTAGACACCATGACTCCGATCGAGATCCTTATCGCCACTGCCGCTCACGTGCGCGAGACGCTGGCGGGCGACAGCTCCGGCCACGACTGGTGGCACATTGATCGAGTCCGCCGCAACGCGCTGCTCGTGGCGCGAGAAGCAGGAGCGGACCTGTTCGTCACCGAACTGGCCGCGCTCCTGCATGACATCGCCGACTGGAAATTTCACGGGGGAGACGAAACGGCGGGACCGCGTGCGGCGCGCGAGTGGCTCAACCGCTGCGAAGCCGATCCTGCGACCATCGAGTACGTCTGCGAGATCGTTGCCACGATCTCGTTCAAGGGAGCGGGAGTCGCCACCGAAATGAAGACGCTCGAGGGTCGCTGCGTGCAGGACGGCGACCGGCTCGACGCCATCGGAGCAGTCGGTATCGCGCGGGCCTTCGCGTTCGGGGGCCACTTCGGCCGGGCGATGTACGACCCCGACGTTCCTCCCGAACTGCATCAATCGTTCGCCGCCTACAAACAAAAAGGGGGGCCGACGATCAACCACTTCTACGAAAAACTGCTGCTCCTCAAGGAACGCATGCAGACCGCCGCCGGACGACGCCTTGCCGCCGAACGGCATCAGTTCATGGAGCAGTACCTCACTCAATTCTTCGCCGAGTGGAACGGAAACGCGTAGGACAGGCGGCCGGGTAAATCCTTTTTTGCCGGTCGCTTAAAACAACTCTTCAATCGCTCGACCAGCCCGGATGTGGTGGGGGCGGTTGAGAGAATCGTGCAGTACGGCATCGGCGGGGACACCCAGCGCGTGGTACATCGTGGCGACGAGGTCGTGCGGGGAGGTCGGTTTGTCAGCGGGATAGGCCGCGTGCTGGTCGCTCGCGCCGAAGACCTGTCCGCCGCGAATACCGCCTCCCGCCATGAGACCGCTGTAACAGCGCGGATGATGATCGCGTCCGCTCGAGCCGTTGATGACCGGGGCACGCCCAAATTCACCGACCCAGACGATCAACGTTTCAGCCAGCCGTCCGGTACGAGACAGGTCTTCCAGCAGAGCCGTCAGCGCGCGATCGGCAGGTGGGCAGAGGTCGTTCTTCAGGCGGTTGAAATTATTGCCGTGCGTGTCCCAAAAGTTGTGGCCATCGTTGTGCCAGTTGACCGAGACGAGTGGCACATCGTGTTCGATGAGTCTTCGCGCCAAGAGGACACACTGGCCGTGCGTGTTCCGGCCGTAGCGGTCTCGCGTCTCGGGCGTCTCCTGCCCGAGATCGAACGCACCGCGAACGGTGGCCGACGTGAGCAGTCCGAACGCGCGCTGCTGCAACGAGTCGAGTTGACTCAACGCAGCAAGCTGTTCGCCCGCGCGGCGTTGATGGTCGAGCGACTGCAACAGCTCGCGTCGATGCTGCAATCGGTCGGGCGATTGGCCGTCGATCAAAGCCAGTGCGGGGACTTTCCAACCGGCGGCGTTCGGGTCGCCCATCGCGAGGAACGGATCGTATTGCCGTCCGAGCCAACCGCCGTGCTGACCGGGTGCCATGCCGCCGGGAGCCGCCGGATGAAATGCCAGCCACGGCATCGTGACGAAGGAAGGGATCGCGGAGCTGGACGGCTTGAGCTTCGACATCACACTGCCGATATGCGGCGTGTCACGTTCGCTGGGTGGTTCGTTGTCGCTGAAGTTTACCGGAGGAAGCTGTCCGGTGAGGATCGTGTGTCCGCTCGATAGGTGAGCGGGATCGTCGTGATTGAGCGACCGCAGCACAGCCAGCTTGTCGGCCTGTCGCGCGAGACTCGGGAACAACTCGGACAACTCGATGCCAGAGACGTTGGTCGCGATCGGCTTGAACGGCCCGCGAATCGTATCGGGGGCGAGCGGCTTCGGATCGAAGGTATCGAGCTGACTCGGCCCACCCCACATGAACAGCAAAATACATTGCTTCGCCCGGCCGAAACCTCGTTGTGCTGTTGGCGTCTCGCCCGACGTGCCACTCGCCGCGTTCAGCAGCGTCGGCAAATTCAACCCGGCCACGCCCAATGCACCCGCCTGCAACAGCAGGTTGCGGCGAGGCAGGAAGGGCGATCTGTGGAACGGATCGAGCAGCATGAGGATGACCTCGGTGAGTCGTCAGGCGGGTTCATCTATCGACGGCGGGCGGTGTGATTCTTTCGGATGTCTGCCTGCGGCGTCAACACCGGAGTGAGTTCGCGGTCCAGCGAGCGGCCAGTGTAAACCGGCTGGTTCTTGTTTTTTGGCGTCGCTCCCGAATGCCACCAGGGGGTTCACAGCCCCCACTCGCCATTTTTGTAAACCGTTCTTACTTCGCGGGTAACACTCCCATTTTCAAACTGGTCGGGTGTGTAGCGGACCGGAAGACGCGATGCGTCGCCTTCTGAAAATCATCCGACTTGGCGAAGTAGATGTTGGGGACATAGGTCTGCGGATTGCGATCGACCAGTGGAAACCAAGTGCTTTGAATCTGGACCATCAGGCGATGTCCCTTCTGAAAGCGGTGCAGCACGTCGAGCAGTTCAAAGCGGACGCGAGTCGGCTCGCCGGGAGTGAACGGTTCGGGCTTCGCATAGTCGTTGCGGAACCGGCCGCGGAAGACTTCGCTGCGGATCAGCATCTGATATCCGGCAAGCGGCGTCGCTTCGGGGGCATCGGGTCGAACATCGATCAGCTTCACAACCCAGTCGGCGTCGGTGCCGGTGGTGGAGACCCACAGGTCGGCTTCCAGTGGTCCGGCCAGCACGGTGTCTTCGGTGAAGACTTCGGTCTGATACGTCAGCACGTCGGGCCGGCGCGAGGCGAAGCGCTGGTCATCGACCATGTACTCGATCGTCATCTTGGGAGTGATGATCTCGCAGTACGGGACCGGCTTGTTCGGATCGCTGACGAATTCATCAAATGCCTCGTGGCCGACGCTGCCAGCGTCGGTCTGAGTCGGACGCAGGCTGCGTCCACCACTTTCGGGCGGCGTGAATTTCAAGCTGCCTCCCTCGTGCAGGAAGAGTTGTTTGGTCTCCGTCTTCTTCGGCGGCCAGTGGTCGAAGGTTCGCCAGGCATTGGAACCGGTCTCAAACACGGTGGCCTCGGCGGGCGCGGGGAGTTCCTTGTCTTTGAGATACTTCTCGAAGAACGGTAACTCGATCTCGGCCCGATAAAACGCACCGGTCTTCGAGCCGAACGTCACGTTGCCGAGCTTGTCTCCGTCACCCGAGGCCCAGCCGCCGTGATGCCACGGGCCGACGACGAGGACACTCTTGACCTTCGGGTTCTGTTTTTCGATCGAGTGGTACGTCTTGAACGAGCCGTACAGGTCTTCGGCGTCGTACCAGCCGGTGACGGTCATCACCGCCGGTGCCACGTTCTTCAGATGCGGGATCAGAGCCCGCTCCTGCCAGAACTCGTCGCGATTGGGATGCAGCATCATCTCCTGCCAGAACGGGATCGTCCCTTTCAGGTAGAGCTTGTCGATGTTCTCGACCGAACCGGCGTCGAGAAACATCTTGTAGCCATCGGGCGTCGGGTAGATGTAGGGATTCGTCGGTTCGGTCGTCGGCTTGGGCCGCTCGGTCGCGTTGCCGGTCAGCCACTTGAAGGCATGCGCGAGAAAGAACGAACCGTGATGCAGGAAGTCGTCGAAGTACCAATCGCCAACGGGAGCTTGTGGTGAGACCGCCTTCAACGCCGGATGAGCGTCGATCATCCCGGCCGCCGCGTAGAAGCCGGGATACGAGATGCCGTACAGGCCGACTCGCCCGTTGTGATTCGACACGTTCTTCAGCAGCCACTCGATCGTGTCGAACGTGTCCGAGCTTTCATCGACATCGGTCGGCTTCGTCTTGTTAGTCAGATGAGGCGTGACCTGTTGGAACTCACCCTCCGACGCGAACCGCCCGCGCACGTCCTGATTGACGAAGATGTATCCCGCCTTGATGAAGAGTTCGCTCGGGCCGAGCTTCGACGGGTACTTGTCCTCACCATACGGCCCGACGTTGTACGGAGTCCGCTTCATCAGCATCGGGTACGTCTTCGTCGAGTCGTTCGGCACGAAGACCGATGTCATCAGCTTCACGCCGTCGCGCATCGGGATCATGTGTTCGTGTTTTGTGTAGTGGAGCCGAATGTAACTTTCAGGCTGCTGGATTTCCTGAGCGACCGCCCGAATCGAGCCTCCCGCCGCAAGCAACCATAGTGACAACGACAGCATTGTGCGGACGACGTTTTGCATAAATGACTTTCTTCCAAGTGAGTGTCTTCGATAATCGCGGCGAGTTCGGCTGATCGCTCGACAAAGGCGGCAGCGACGCGACTCAACTGGCAGTCTCCAGGCCGGTCAGCGTGCCGGTGCTCGAAGCGAACTTGTCGGTCTCGATGCCGAGCCGTTGCAGCATGCTGACATAAAGGTTGCTGAGCGGCGGGCCGTTCTTCGGGTCGAAGGCGAGATGCTGGCCGTGCTTGAAGCCGCCACCGGCGAACAGGACGGGCAGGTTTCTAGTCGAGTGGTTGCTGGCGTTTCCGAGGTTGCTGCTGAAGAAGACCATCGTTCGATCAAGCAGGTTCTCGCCCTGCTCTTCGGTCTGTTTCAGCTTGGCCAGAAATTCCTGAACCGTCTTCATCTTTTCCAGTTCGACCTTTTTGAGCTGCTCGATCTTGTCAGCCTCCTGGCCATGATGCGAGAGGTCGTGATGGCCGAGCGACACGCCGGCGACGGGTGGCACGAGGCTCGTTCCGAGCAACAACATCGAGACGAGCCGGGTCGAATCGGTTTGCAGCGCGAGGTGCGTCAGGTCGAACAGCAGCCGCGTCTTGCCGATCAGGTCGGCCGAGTTCATGTTGTTCTGAGGTTGCTTCGCCTCGACCTTCGGCTTGGGTTTCTTCGACCACTCTTCGGCCGTGACCATGCGCTGTTCGAGTTCGCGCACGCTGGTGAAGTACTCGTCTACTTTTTCACGATCGCGCGTGCCGAGCTTGGGTGACATCGCCTTCGCCTGCTCACGCACCGTGTCGAGGATGCTCTGCCCATCGCGCAGCCGTCTCGCCTGAGCCTGTACTTCATCCGGCCGCCCCTCCAGAAACAATCGAGCGAACACCGAGGCCGGATACAAATCCGGCGGCACCAGCGCCCCGCTCTGAGTCCACGACAAACCGAATCCCTCGGCCGACAACGACAAGCTCGCAACGCGGGTCTGCCCGCCAATGTGTTCGGCCGCGAACTGATCCACCGAGATGCTGTTGCGGAACCCGGCGCGAATCTCGGGATGCGGAGCGGCCGTCAGAAAGCTGAAGATCGAATCGTGACTCGACCCGACATCCGGATGAGCCAGTCCGGAAATCACGGTGAAGTCATCCCGCAGTTCTTTGAGCGGTTCGAGGTACGGTGTCAGTTCGTAGTCTTTCCCCGCCTGTTCCGGAAAGAAAAACGGCGGATGCACACCCAGCGGAGTACAGATGCTGACCATGCGGCGCGGCGGAGGTGCGGCTTTGTCGCCCGCTCGCACTCGTGGCAGCAGAGCATCCAGCATCGGCAAAGCCATCGTTACACCTGCGGCACGAAGGAAGTGACGACGCGGGAACGGACGGTCTGCCGGAATGAGGTACGTCATGGGTGATTACTTTCGTGTCAACGGGCAGAAGCTGTTGCCAATACGTTTGCGTTGTCTTCCACTAACGAGATTTCGGGCCAATCCAGTTGGTCGATTGCGCTCGAACTCAAGGTTCCATGTCGAGCATACGCAAGTTGAAGTCGCTCATTCAGCCAGATGCTTGCTTGGGGCGTAAGCTCTACTGCGGCTTGCTGCATGTAGGCTCTACGAGGATCTGTATTGCCTTCTCTTTTCGCAGCATTCTTCTGAGTGGGTAAAAAGGCGTTCGACTTCAGCGAGTCCATCAATTCGTTGAGCGAAATGCCGCAGCCCAACTCGCCAGCGATGAATTCACAATGATGCACTTTGATGTAGTGCGGCCAGTTTACTTTCCATGGACGAAGTACAATGTCAGCAGTAGTCGCGTTGTCACGAGTCGCGTTGTGACACATTGCGATTGCCCGCCCATAAATCAGGATGTCGTTGGGATCCTTCACGAGCCGTCCCATAAACATCACCGCTCCATTACGAACTTGTCGTGGTCGTTTTCCCTTTGGGTATGTGCAGGCCCAATGGCAGCCTGAACGCTGCACTTCGTCGAAAACTGTCGTTGAGCGATCTGCTCGATTGCGACTTTCGCCAAAGAACTTGACGAATGTTTGTTCAGAACCGCCAATGAAAGCAGGCAGTCTGGCTGGTTCCATCGAGATGTCGGCATCGACGCCCTCATCACCCAGCCGCGTTGCCATCGTTGGGCGTGCCCCGCGAGCGAGATGATCTTTGACGATTCCGTCCCAACCTGTCAGTCGTTCCTCAGTGAGATCTTTGCCCGAGCGACCCCACAGTTCGTCAAAGTACTGGCGACACCGTTTTACGATCTCCAATTCATCAGCAACGAATCCGAACTCGTGATTCCGATGCAACGCGGCCGTAGTAAGGTTTGCGGATGTCACGATAGCACGGCGATCACCGAACAAGTACAGTTTCGCATGTAAGTTGCGAACACCTCGAATTAGCGCTCCGTTCTTGAGCAGCAAACGCAGCGCATCAATATCGCTGACGCCATCACAAAAGTCTCCAAGATTGAAACGAGTAATGACTTGAAGCGACCCCGGTTTCTGGTTCCGTAACAACTGTTCCACAACACGCCGCTTGATGAATGGACAGACAAGGCGAATGGCAGAAGAATCGGTGCTTATGGCGTTATTCAGCACGTCATTCCATCCGGTGTCGATGAGTTGAAAAGCCATCACACGATTTCTCCCGTTGAATGCGATGATCACTTTGCCAGAAACAGTTCGCTATGCACGATCTCGTGAATCAGCGAACGGAATCCGTAATTGTTTTCGCGGATCTTGGCGACGATGGCTTCGATTTTGGGTTCGTCGGTTGAGGCGGGTGTCGCTCCGGTGGCGTAGGTCAGCAGTTTCGATGTCAGGGCGCGGGCGAGTTGGTCCTTGTCGGCGAGGAGCAGTTGCTTGAACTCGTCGATGTTAGCGAAGCGGCGACCGTCGGGAAGTGCGTCGGCCGGTTCGATCTTGTGACCGTGGTTGTACGGCATCTTGCGGCCATCGACGCGAGCCTCTTCGACATGCTTGCCCCAGCCGGTCGTGCGGTAGCGGTCGCGCCAGCCGCCAATCACGTCGAAGTTTTCGAGGGCAAAGCCGGGGGGATCGATATCGACATGGCAGCTCGCGCACGATTCGATCTGGCGATGCTTGGCAAGCTGTTCGCGAATCGTGGTGGCTCCGCGAATGTCGGGTTCGAGGGCGGCAACATCTTCTGGCGGCGGAGATGGCGGCTGGCCGAGGATGCGGTCGAGCACCCAGGCTCCGCGCATAACGGGCGAAGTGCTGGTGCCGTTGGCTGTGACTTTCAGTACGCTGGCCATCGTGAGCATTCCACCGCGATGGCTGTCGGGCGGCAGCGGCATCTTGCGGAATGCGAATCCGTCCACGCCGGGGATGCCGTAATGCTTCGCCAGCCGTGCGTTGAGCATCGTGAAATCCGACGCGACGAAATTCGTGAGGCTCAGATCGTCCTTGAGAACTTCCGCAAAGAACTGCTCGGTCTCGCGGACCATTGAGACTTTGAGCATGTCGTCGAACTCGGGGTAGAGGAGGTGGCTCGGCTCGGTGAAGTCGATGTCGCGCAGGCCGAGCCATTGGCCGACGAAGTTCTCGGTGAAGGCAGCGGACTTTGGACTGGCGAGCATGCGCTCGACTTGTTTGTGGAGTGTTGTCGGGTCTGAAAGGGACGGCTGATTTTTCTCGTGGCGGACGCTGGCAGCGTCCGCCACGGCGCATATCGAAAGGAGTTCCTCGTCAGGCATCGTGCTCCACAAGAAATACGAGAGCCTGCTGGCCAACGCGAAGTCATCGAGTTTGCCCGGTTCTTCGCGGAGGAACAGGAACTCCGGCGAGACCAGGATCGCGGCGAGACCGACGCGGATGGCCTGCTCGAACGAATGCTTTTCGGCCAGCTTGGACTCGACGAGTTTGGTGAGTGGCTGGATGTCGGCATCGGTGACAGGTCGCCGAAAGACGCGGTGAGCAAACTTTCGCAGGATGCGATCGGCATCGACGAGCGGATCTTTCGAGACAACTTCTACGCGATTGGAATAGTTGTAGATCGGGGCCGGTCCTTGCGTCATGTCGCCGAAGATGCGGCGATGACTTTCCGGCGGCCAGGCGTCGTGCAGCGGACCTTCGACCTCGACCCAGTCGATGCCCAGGCCCGGTCCCTCGTAATCGTCGGCTCCGACTTTCGTGACAGTCTGCGCGTTCGCCAGCCCGTACGGCGAGATGCGGATGTGATTGCGAGCTTCGAAGTGGTCGATGAACTCCGTCACTGTCGGTTTGTCGGCGGCGGCATCGAAGTAGCTGACGAGATGGTTCTTCGTCCCCATCAACATCGGTCCCGCATCAATGCGAAACGTCACCGGCTTGCCGTCACTCTGATGGCCGAAGGCCGAGATGCGGATGCGATACCGACCTCGATCCGGCGGATAGAACTGTCCAACCGTGATCGCGTTCCACGCCGACGAGCTGAACATGACGATCGAGTCATCCCGATGGAGATAGACCTTCTCGGTCGTCGTCTTCACCAGCCGCTCGTCTTTCAGGCTGTACCGCTTTTGAACCAGAGGCGGCTGCGGCAAGTTGGCGATGGCGACGTTGAGTGCCCTGTCCGCCGCTTCGAGGTAGCGGTCCATCAGGAATGACGAAATGTGCAGTGCCTCGCCCACGTTGTCGAACCCGCCGGCCGAACTGTCGAGCGGCAGCAATTCTTTCAGATCGGTGTCGATTCCCAACAGGTCGCGCACCGTGTTCTGGTACTCGGTACGGTTGAGCCGTCGAAGGACGACTCGGTCTTGAGCGGCTTGCGGCTCGCCTTCCCCCGCTTCGAGGACTTGAGCGAGAAGCCCCGCGGCTGAGCCTCCGCTCAACACGGCAACCATCACAGTGGCGCAGCGAAGCAACAGTTGCCATTTCATGATCTCAGCTCCACTGAACGACGGCATTAAGATTTTGGCTTTGCAAAGATCGCAGAGTCGCCCGGCTCGCTACCAATCGAGTACGAAGCATAAGAAACTCAAAGCTGGATTTGTAACCGCAATCCAGTTTGGTACGGCTCAGTTCCGCCAGCGGCTTCCCTCTGTCTGCAAGATCGACCACCATTGAGGGCCGTCGCTCAACGTGAGTCGGATATGTGGCGTGCCTGAGTCTTCAAAGGGCGAGCCATGCGATTGATCTCCACACGAACTGACTCGACTCATCATGCCCTCCATCGTCCTTGCCACTCTAAACGCGAAGTACCCGCACTGTGCGTTCGGGTTGCGCTATCTGCTGGCCAACATGGGCGAATTGCGGTGTGAGACGGCTTTGCTGGAGTTCACGATCAACCGGCAGACGCTGGAGATTCTGGACGCGATCCTGGCGCAGCGGCCGCGCATTGTGGGACTCGGCGTTTACATCTGGAACGTGGCCGAGACGACGCGACTGGTGGCCGATCTCAAGCGAGTCGCTCCCGACGTGATCGTGGTCCTCGGTGGACCAGAGGTCAGTTACGAGACCGATCAGCAGGAGATCGCCCGGCTGGCCGATTATGTCATCACTGGCGAGGCCGATCTGGCGTTTGCAGAACTTTGCCGGGAGCTTCTTACTTCCCTCGCCCCGGTAGGTACCGCCGCTTCGGTGATCCGGGGCGAGGGGACAAAGCCCAGAATCATCCCTGCGCCGGTCCCGGTTCTGACCAACCTCGCGCTGCCTTACGGTCTCTATTCCGATGAAGACATCGCGCAGCGCGTGCTCTACGTCGAGGCCTCACGCGGGTGCCCGTTTACATGTGAGTTCTGTCTGTCGGCGCTCGATATTCCGGTCAGACAATTCCCACTCGAACAGTTCCTCGCCGCGATGGGACGGTTGCTCGAACGAGGAGCCAAGCAGTTCAAGTTCGTGGACCGGACGTTCAATCTCAACCTGCGAGTCAGCCGCGCGATCCTCGACTTCTTTCTTCAACGCTCTCAGCCGGGGATGTTCCTCCATTTCGAGTTGATCCCCGATCGGCTGCCCGATTCCCTGAAGGAGTTGATCGTCCAGTTCCCTCCCGGCGCGTTGCAGTTTGAAGTCGGGATTCAGACGTTCAACGACGAAGTGTCCAATCTCATCAGCCGTCACCAGGACAACGCACTGGTCGAACAGAACCTGTCGTGGTTGAGAGACCACACGTCGGTCCACGTTCACGCCGACCTGATCGTCGGTCTGCCGGGCGAATCGCTCGACAGCTTCGCCGCCGGGTTCGACCGGCTGGTAAAGCTCGCGCCGCATGAGATCCAAGTCGGCATCCTCAAACGGCTGCGCGGCACGCCCATCGTCCGGCATGATGCCGAATGGCAGATGGTCTACAGCCCGCATCCACCGTACGAAGTCCTGCAAACGAAACTGCTCGACTTTCCCACGATTCAAGAACTCCGCCGCTTCGCGAAGCTGTGGGACATGATTGCCAACAGCGGCAACTTTGTGGAAACGATGCCGCTGTTGTGGGCCGAAGTCAGGGGGCCGGAGTCAGGAGACAGCAGGGAAGACATCTTGAGCGTCAGCCCCTCGTCTGCCTTTCCGAGCGGGGGACGTGAGTCCCCCGGTTCTTCGAGCGTTTGCGAACCATCCCCCTTCACCGGGTTCCGCCGTCTTTCGGCATGGCTCTTCGCGCGCGAGGGCCATGCTCACGGCATCGCGCTCAGCCGGCTGGTCGAGCTGTTGTTCGAGTACCTCACCACCGAACGTGGCCTGGTTCCGAGCAACGTCGCCGCCGTGCTGTGGCGCGATTACCAACGCGGCGGCCGCAGCGACAAACCGCACTGCCTGAGACCCTTCATCACCGAACCGCCTCCCGCGATCAGCGTCTCGACGAATCGCGGCGGCAGCGGTCCCAAGCGGCAGGGTCGTCATCATCCCCAGCCGACGACTCGGTGAAGCGGGAGGAGATCGCCCACGAAAGCGGCGCGGCTCGTTGTGGTCCCTTTCGGAAGAGGGCCGACGCCCAAGAATCACGCTGGCGCTGCCCGTGCGATCAATCGCCGGCGCGGACGGGTGTATCTCGCAGGCGATCGAGGCCGAGTAAAAAGAGGTCGCGCACGGCACGGAGCATCTCGCGCAGATTGATCTTCGACTGGCCGACGATCCGGTCTTCAAAAGTGATTGGTGTTTCGACCATGCGGCAGCCGACACGCGCGCAGCGGTAGAGCATCTCTTCTTGAAACGCATAGCCACGCGACCGGAAGCGGGCGAAGTCGATCTCGCGCAGTTTGGCGATCCGGTAGCAACGGAAGGCTCCGCTGCAATCGCGCGCCCGCAGTCCGAGCAGCACGCGCGAATAGACGTTGATCCCCTGACTCATCAGGTGACGCTTCAAGCTCCAGCCGACGATCTCTCCGCCGGGCACGTACCTCGAACCGATTGCCACATCGGTCGATTGCGTCGCACCGCAGACCGCCGCCAGATGACGCGGGTGGTGGCTGAAGTCGGCATCCATGTTGAGTACGAAATCGTAGCCGTGGTCGATCGCCCACTGAAGCCCCGCCAGCGTCGCAGCTCCCAGTCCCGCCTTCTGCGTGCGCAACAAGAGGTTCACGCGCGAGTCGTCTCGGCTCAGAGTTCGGACCACATCGGCGGTCCCGTCAGGCGAACTGTCATCGACCACCAACACGTCCGCCTGCGGCAGCGCCTCCAGTATGAGCGGGATCAGTCGTGCGATGTTCTCACGCTCGTTGTAAGTGCAAACCGTCACCACGAGCCGACTCAAAGGGGACTTAGGTTGCGATGGATCGGACGACATGCAGGACTCCAAGCGGGGTGAGAAGACAGGCAGGGGCCATCGCTTCGTTCAACGTAGCGTGTGTGGAGTCTTCGGAACACATCGGCACTTCACATGGACCGTTCGGAAGACTCCAGCAAGGCTCTGATTCAGACCAAAGTCGCCATCATCGCTCCGCGTGATGAGCCTTTCTCAAATAGGTGTCCAATCTCATAAAGCTCATCACACGGAGCGATGATGGCGACATTGAAGACAATTCCTAAACCGAACTCATTCACAACATTTTTCGCTAACGACGGTGTCCGCGCAACCGACATGTTTGTCCAGACTCCAACAGGCACTGATCCTAGAGATATGCCAGATTCAAACCTGCTGCACGGCATTCAAGGAACCGAATTGACTGTGGGCGGAGTAGCCACGCCCGACAACGCAGGCAGTATCTGAGTCGGTTCGTCGGGAACGGGGGCTGGTGGCACATTGCCGTGTTCTGCTGGAACCGCGCCAACTCCGGCGGGTACTGGTTGCAGCTTGGGCAGCGGGGGGAAATCCAGTTCCCCCGGCGCGGGCTTCGGTCCCGGTGGTTCGAAGTGTTCCACGGGCAACGTGAGGAACGCCGCGATGTGATCGACCGATCTTTCGCTCAAGCTTGCCATGCGCTGGGCGGCCTCGAAGACCTCGCGGCTGCGTGCGTCGTCTTCAAAGTGCAACAAGACTCCGAACAGGAACAACCGCTCCGGATCGCGGATGTCTTCTCGCAGCCAGTCGGCTACTTTGTGCAGGATCGAGGTGCGCACGATCTGGCTGTGCGGGCCAAATACCGTCACGAGTTTGGCTCCCGTTTGAGGCAGTGTCGGGTCGAGGAACACACCTCGTTTGAACTCGCGCACCGCCGATCCATAGTGCTGAAGCGAAACGAACACGTAGCCGAGTCGGTAGTGAGCCTCGGCCCGATCCGGTGCGGCATCCACCGCCGCGCGGTAGTCGATGTAAGCCTGTGCCCAGAGTTGCTTGCGCATCTTCTCGTCGCCGATGGACTGTCGTTCCAAGCTCCGCAGTCTCGCCCCGGCACTCGACTCCACGACGGTGACTTGCGAGGGATCGACCTTCGACGCGACTGGCTGAGCGGGGCCGAGTCCATCCGCAAAGTCGGGCTGAACGGGAGTCGATACCACGCTCCGTCGCAACGAGCCGAGATTGGTCAGAGTGTCCAATCCCGAGATGTACGGGCCGGGAGCGGTGACTCCGACCGGAGTCACGACCACGACCGGCGCGAACGGAAACGGAACGCCTCCGTAACCAATCCCGCCATAACCAAACGCAGGCGGCCCCCAAGGTGCCCCGTACTGGTAGCCACCGTACGACGAAGATCCCGACCATCCCGAAACCGAGTGCGTCCCGCGAAACGATCCCCTTGAAGATTGCCCGCCTGATGTCTGTCCTCCATAACCATGCCACGGTCGCCCGTACTGCCGCTGGTATTGGTACTCAGCCTGCGTCGGTCCATACGGTTGGCCGGTCGAACCGTAGACCGTTGGGTAGGACGACTGAGCCTCCCCGCGCGAGGCAACTCCAACCAAACACATCCAACTCACAGCAATGACCAGAATGCGGAACATGATGCGGTCACTCCAGACATTGATCGAAAGGGGAGTTCGAGGAAATCGGAATCTGGAAGGAGATCCCTCCAGCGGCCACATTATTGACCTCGCCCAAAACAGGGTCAACAGGCTCGACAGGACCAATGCCTTTTTGAATTTGGGCTGATGTAAGGTGGGACCAGCGGCGCTTCGCCGCGCCGACCCACAAACGATTCCCGACGTTTCATGATGGTGGGCCGGCGCTCGAAGCGAGCTGGTCCCACGCGACAGATGATTTTCAACAGGCTGTTATACCTCGCACGGTCTTGGATGAGACGTTCCTCCAAGGGTGTCTTGCACCCGGACTCGTCACGCAGGAATCCGGGGGCTGACGCCGCCCCGCTCACCAAGAATCTCTCATTGGAAGCAGCGTGAGGTATAAACTAGGGAATCGAGTAACTTGCTTCGCCTCGTCCGGACCAAGAGGCCCCGACTACACTCCGCTGCTGTCGAATACGACTTGGAAATGTTCATGCCCCGACCGTTGTTGCTGCTGAATGTGGTGGGACTGACGCACGAGATGCTCGGGGCGCAGACGCCTCATTTGACCAGGCTTGCTGAGGATGGGTTTGCCCGGCCGATGGGAACGGTGCTACCTGCGGTTACTTGTTCCGCTCAGGCGACGTTGCTGACCGGGACACTGCCGCGCGAGCATGGGATCGTGGCGAACGGCTGGTATTTTCGAGACCTTGCCGAAGTGTTGTTCTGGCGGCAATCGAACCGACTCGTGCGCGGAGACCGCATCTACGACGAAGGGCAACGGCGCGAGTCGGCCTACACCACGGCCAAGATGTTCTGGTGGTACAACATGTATGCCAACGTCAATTGGTCGATGACGCCGCGTCCGAGCTATCCCGCCGACGGTCGCAAGGTGTTCGATTCGTACAGCCAGCCGTTTGGCCTGCGAGACGAGTTGCAAGCGAAACTGGGCGTCTTTCCGCTGCACCGTTTTTGGGGACCGGGAGCCGACATCCGCAGCTCGCGCTGGATTGCCGAGGCCTCGGTCGAAGTGATGCGGCGGCACAAACCAAGCCTCACACTGGTCTACTTGCCGCACCTCGACTACGGCCTGCAACGACTTGGGCCGAACGACCCGCGCATCGCCGAGGACATTCGTCTGGTTGATGCCGAAGCGGGCAAGTGCATCGACGCGGCGCGCGAGATCGGCGCAGAAGTAATCGTGGTGTCCGAGTACGCCATCACGCGGGTCTCGCGTCCGGTTCATCTCAATCGTGTGTTGAGGCGACACGGCTACGTGCAGGCGCGACGCGAGCCGCTCGGCTGGGAGACGCTCGACTGCGGCGCGTCGCGTGCGTTCGCCGTCGTCGATCATCAGGTCGCTCACGTCTACATTCAGCGACCGGACGACATCAAAGCGATCAAGCTGCTACTCAAACACACGGAAGGTGTGGACCTGATCTTGGATCGAAGTGAGCAGCGCCAGTTTGGCCTCGACCACGAACGATCCGGCGAACTGGTCGTTGTCGCCGCGCCGGACTCATGGTTCACGTATTACTTCTGGGAGGACGACGCTCTCGCCCCCGATTACGCCCGCACGATCGACATCCATCGCAAGCCGGGCTACGACCCGATGGAGTTGTTCATCGATCCGAAGCTGTCTCTGCCACAGCTCCGCATCGCGCGGCGACTGGCTCAGAAATTCATGGGCTTTCGCTACTACATGGACATCATTGGACTTGATGCTTCACCGGTGAAAGGGAGCCACGGCCGTTTGCCCACGCCGGGACACGAGTCTCGCGAAGCCCCCCTCTTCATCAGTTCCAGCCGCTCGATAGAGACCGACGAGATCCCCATGACCGCCGTGAAAGAACTAGCGTTGCGATTGCAGTTCGGTTGACGTTCCGAACTGGATGACGAACTCTTGGATTGAAACGGATGAGATCAACGATGTGGACAAAACGATTCTGGTTGCTCGCGCTCGTGGCTTTGAACTCGATCATCTCAACTCAGTCGATTGAGGCGCAGGCAACACCCGCGAAGCGAGACACGTCGTTTCGCGTGGTCGGTTACTTGCAGGACTATCGCGTCGAGGGAATCGATCCGTCGATCGGACAGCATCTCACCGATCTGGTCTTCTTTTCCGTGAAGGCAACGCCGACAGGCCAGTTTGAATCGAAGACACTCGACGATGCGAAGACGAAGTCGTCTGCTCAAGCGGTTCCGCAACGAGCATGGTGTTCAGATTCATCTGTGCGTCGGCGGCTGGGATCGATCGCAAGGGTTCGCTGAAATTGCGGGCACGACTGAATCGAGACGCCGCTTCGCCCAAGGCTTGGTCGCATTTTGTCGTTAGCGCGGCTTCGATGGAGCCGACCTCGACTGGGAGCATCCGAAAGATGCCACGGAGTCGAAGGATTACGGCGAGCTGCTGTCTGAGATCGCGCGGGCCTTCCAGCCACACCAGCTACGGCTGACGGTGGCGATGGCGGCGTGGCAAACATTCACGGCCGAAGGGATCGCGGCAGTCGATGCGATTCATCTCATGAGTTACGACAATCCCGGCAGGCATTCGACTTTCGAGGCGTCTCAGACCGACGTGACGAAGTTCATGAAGCTCGGCGTACCTCCCAGCAAGCTCTGCCCCGGACTGCCATTTTATGGACGAGGCGTCACTTTGCTTGATCGTGTCAAAACGTACTCTGAGATCGCCGCTTCAGCGCGACTGGCTCCTGAAGTCGATGAAACCGACGGCCTGTTCTTCAACGGCCCGGCCACGATCCGGAAGAAGACTCAATTCGCCATCGAGCAGAAACTCGGCGGCGTGATGGTCTGGGAGTTAGGTCAAGACACGCCCGGCGAAGCCTCGCTGCTGCGCGTCATCAACACGGCCACACGCACCACGAAACGGTGACCGAACGAGATCAAACCAAAGGTCCGAGAGTCGCTCGGGGGCGTGGCCGTGACGATGTGGCCCAACAGTTTGAACTTCGCATTGCCACGCATTTTATTTGAGCGTATTTCAAAACTAGCCCGACGCGCGAGCGAGGGTTTCACCATCATCGAATGTCCAGCCCTCGCTCGCGCGTCGGGCTGGTTTTTCGAGGCAAAACAGGTTTTGAAATGCCCTCTAGTGCGTATCCACGCTATGCCTAGCGCCCTCTGCGTAGGCTTGGTAGTCTGGGGGCCACCCGGGAGGTGGCCGATGGCAT
>JAYVDI010000230.1:0-15682 GCA_043749505.1 Schlesneria sp.
TGAGGGTGTGTGTGAGGGTGAGGGTGAGGGTGCGGGGGAGGGTGAGGGGGGGCGTTGAGGTCATTCGACTCGCGATCAGCGAGACGACGTTGAAGTGACGTTGGCTCTTTTGCGACAACGGCGGCAGAAGCCCCCCTCACCTTAGCCCTCTCCCCCGAGGCCGGGGGCGAGGGGACAAAGCCAAGACCCCTCACCCCCGGCCCCTCTCCCCGCAAAGCCGGGACGAGGGGAGAATCGTCCAACGCGACGTATCGATGCGCGGTCAGGAACGCCGCGAGATGCGTCGTCACCGACGGATCGGTGGCGTAGGGGAGGCCGAACTCTTGGAAGCCCGATTGCGACGCGAGTGGCTTTGCGTCGAGGGCGACTTCCGAAAAGAAGCCCTTCACCAAGAGATCGCGCACCTCGTCACGGGTCACGGAAACTTGCAGGCTGCCGCCGATCAGCTTCGAGCCACCACCGGGCAACGTCAGTGTCCATTTGTCCGGCGCGTCGTCAGCCATCAAGACCTCTTTGGCCTGCCGACAACTGCGGACGAGGACGCTCCATTGTCTCGGTTCGAGATGCCCGTCTGCCTTGAGCCGCCGCTCAATGTGATGAGCCAGCGCGAGGTCGCAGTTGTCGCCACCGAGGATCAGGTGATCGCCGACCGCCACACGATGAAACTGCACCGCGCCATGCTCACTCTGTCTCACGCGGATCAGCGTGAAGTCGCTCGTTCCGCCACCGACATCGCAGACGAGGATCTTTTGACCGGGCGAGACCAGTTCCGTCCAGTTGTCGGCGTGCTTGTCGATCCAGGCGTAGAAGGCGGCTTGAGGTTCTTCGATGAGAACGATCCGCGTCAGCCCCGCCTGCTTCGCGGCCTTCACGGTCAACTCGCGAGCCACCTCATCGAACGACGCCGGCAGCGTGAGGACAAAGTCCTGCTCGGCCAGCAGGTGCTCGGGGAAGTGCGCGTCCCAGGCGTCTCGCGCATGTTGCAGATAGCGGGCACTGACGGCGACGGGAGAGAGTCGCTCAACATCCTCAGCCCCCTGCCACGGCAAGAGGTCGGCAGTCCGATCGACGCCCGCATGACAGAGCCACGACTTCGCCGACGAGATCATGCGACCGGGAACGACCGTCCCATGATCTCGCGCGAAGTGGCCGACGAGATAGCCGTCTCGCTCCGCGAGACGGCTATCCTGCCACGGCATTCGTGTCGAGTCATCCGGGAACTCGCCGCTCGCCGATTGGTAGTGAAACGACGGCAGCGTGTCGCGCGCCTCGATCTGCCCCGGCGCGACAATCTGCGGAATTGCAAACGTGCGAATGCGTCGAGGTGTCTCGTTGGTATCAACATATGCCATCGCCGAGTTCGTCGTCCCGAGATCGAGGCCCACAACAAAGCGGCTGGGTGGAGTTTGGTCTACGGTCATGGTGCTTCAGTAGGGTGGGACCAGCTCGCGAAGCATGCGCCGGCCCACCGCGTTGATTGAAAAAGGAAAGGTGGGCCGGCGCGACCGGAGCGTCGCTGGTCCCACCCTACGCCGGTACTATACGCCCCGCCTGCGAGACTCTTCAAAGCACTCAATTCACCGCCCGCGAGGACACTCATGCCGACTTCGATCCGTTGGTTTCTGCTGACTCTGATCGGTTGGGCTTCGTTGGCGGCGGCTCAAGAGACGACGGTCGCATTGCGAAGCCAGGTGATCGACGCCGACAGCAAGCTTCCCATTGGTGCGCGCGTTTATGTGAAGGGGTCTGATGGCAAGTGGTTCTTTCCCAAGTCAGCCTCGGCAGAGGGAACGGCCTTTGAATTCAAGCGGCAGGCGGGACCGAACAGCCTCGAACAGCATGTCACTTTGTCGGCGCATCCGTTCGTCGTCGATGTCCCGCCGGGGACGTACACGATCACCGTCGAACGGGGCAAAGAATTCGTGCCGCTCGTTCAAGAGATTGTCATCGCGAAACCCAAGGACGGCGACACGAAGGGAATCGAAGTCACGTCACCGCTCCGGCGCTGGATCAACATGGCCGAGCAAGGCTGGTACTCGGGCGACATTCATGCGCATCGGCCGCTGTCGGACATGCCGAACTTAGTCCTGGCGGAAGACATCAACGTGGCGACGCCGCTGTCGCATTGGGTCACGGCGGCCGACACCGATCCGACGACGGGGAACCGCGTCACGGCACCGGCTCCACAACCCGAATGGATCGCCATCGACCAGACTCACGGTATCTATGCGTTCAACACCGAGTACGAAATCTTCACCGTCGCCGGGAAGTCGCACACACTCGGCGCGGTCCTGATCTGCGGACAGCGGACGCGACTCGACAAGGGCATTCCGCCAGTGAAGCGGATCGCCGAACAGGCCCATGCCGACGGCGCGTTCCTCGACTTGGAGAAGCATTCGTGGGCGTGGTCGCCGATGATCGTGCCGCTGATGAAGGTCGATCTGTTTGAACTGGCGAACAACCACTGCTGGCAGACCGAGTTCGCACACAGCACCTGGACGCTCGACGCCGCCGCGAAGTACATGAACCTCGATCTGAACGAGAAGGGCTTCACCGAGTGGGGTTGGATCGACTTCGGCTTCCAGTCGTACTACGCCTATCTCAACTGCGGCTTTCGCATGATGCCGTCGGCCGGAACGGGAGCCGGTGTCCATCCGGTGCCGTTCGGTTTCAGTCGCGTCTACGTCCATGTACCGGGTGAGTTCACCTTCGCGAAGTGGCGCGAGGGGCTGCTCGCCGGACGCAGCTTCGTCACGACGGGACCGCTGCTGAAGGTTCAATTCAACGGTGAAGAGGCGGGCCACACGTTCCGGTCGGAGACCGCTTCCAAAACGATCCGCATCACAGGGACAGCGGCCTCCCTCGCGCCGATTGATCGCGTGGAAGTCCTCATCAACGGCGACATCGCTCGCACGATTCGACCGACTCCTCAGAAGCAAGCCAACGGCAGCTTCACCGTCTCGCTCGACGAGTCACTTCAGCTCGAAGGCTCCGGCTGGCTGGCCGTCCGCTGCTTCGAGTCACACCCGACGAAGCGAGTCCGTTTCGCTCACACCGCGCCGGTCTTCGTCGATGTCCCCGGCCAGCCGCTCGCGCCGAAGAAGGTCGAAGTCGAACACTTCATCGAACGGATCGAACGAGAACTCAAACGCCACGAAGGAGTCCTCGCCAACGATGCCGTCGATGAGTACCGCGAAGCCTTGGCGATCTACCGCGAGTTGCTCGGCCGCGCGAAGTGAGAGCTGCGATGCCTCGCTTTCACCTGGTCGCCGCTTTCATCTTTCTGCCGCTCTCGTTCTGTCTCCCTCGTTTGAAGCAGCAGAAAGAACGAAGACAGAAAGAGAGCGGCAGAAAAATGAAAGCGTGTTGCGCCGGACTTTGCTCAGCCCGTTCCCAGACCGCGGTCATACGCTTCGAGGTCGCGCATGTAGACGGCGAGGGTGGACTGCAAGGTTTCTCTACCGATTTGCCAACGGGGCGTTTCGTCGGTGTAGCGGTGACAGTGTTCGACGAGCAGGCGGTGGAGGAACTTGAACAGGTGGCGGGGGACTCGCAAGCGGGCGAGGGTGCTGACGAGTTCTGGTTCCGAGATCGCGTCCTCGAACCAGCCTTTCAATTTGACGGGGACTAACTGCTTCGTGGAGTCGGTGCTGATCGGATTGGTTTCGGTGTTGGGCGGACTCGACGCGGAGGGGGCGGGCTTCGAGTTGCTCGCCGTGATGCGGTCGTTAGCGAGGTCGTAGAGCGATTCTCCCGTCCACTCCAGCGAGCGGATCAGGTTCTGCTTGTCGAGACGCGAGCGTTCATAGAACTCTTTGTCTTCGCGCTGGAGGAACAGGCTCACTTCAATCGGCAACAGCAGCTTGAAGCCGAGTCCCTGATGTTTGAGGAACTTGTTGTCGAACATCGGCCAGAGGAACGCCTTCATCCGCTCGGCCGAGCCGTTGATGAGATGCGGTTCATCGACGCGGTCCACCAGAATCGTCATCGACTCAAACCCGGCCGTTTTGAGGATCGACTGCAACTTGCCGAGCAGTTCGTACCGGTCATCGCTCCGTTCGCGCGAGGGCAACGGCTGACCGGCAATGTCCTTCGCTTCGAGACTCGTCAACGTGCCGCGTAGCGTGTTGGTCTGACGGTCGAGAACCCGAATCTGTCGGTTGATCTTCCACGCCAGCCAGAGGGCGCTCGATTGGCGGATCAGCCACGGCAACCAGCCCGCGATGATGATCAGCCAGACCCACCACGATGAGAAGAAGCTCGCCAGCCAACCGAAGTCGGCGAGGAGACCGAACATTCCCAGCGAGACCGCCGCGCCGATGCCGAGTTCCTTCCAAGTCTGCCAGTTCGAGAATCGCAGCTTGCGCCGGAGGTTGGTCCAGCGCGTCTGCAACGCCACGTCGGTGCTGCGGTCGTAGAAGGCGGCGAGCATCAGGAAGTCACGCTTCTGAGATCGCGTCAGTTTTGAGAGGCGGTCTCCCTGCACTTCAAACGGCAACGGCTTCCCATCGATTCGCTCGTTCAGAATGTCGTCGATGAGCTGTGTGACGGCGAGCGACAAGATGCAGTCGATGTGGTCCCACAATCGCCAGCGGGCCAGCGTTCGTTCGGGCGTCGCACCGGGCCATCCGACCTTCCCATTGAAGCAATCGAGGAACGGGTTGAAGTCGTCGTACTCGATCACGAAGACCCGCGCGTCGGGATGGAGCTTGTTGTACTCGGACGTGTGTTCGACAATCTGCAAGCGGATCGCGGTCTTCCCCGCTCCCTTCTCACCGAAGACGACGGCCGTCGCGGGCGTGGCTGGATCGCCGTAGATCTTGTCCCACGCGGGATGAAACGTCCCGTGCGAACAGTGCTGCTGGAAGAGCGGATCGGTCTGAGCGTCCTCCTGCGAGAACGGGTTTTGCGTCAAACCGTGATGCTCAAGAAACTGCTGAACTTTCATCGGATCGTCAACTTTCGAGGTTGATGGATAACGAGTGCGGTGACATCCACCCGAAGCGTGAGCGAGGACGCACGCTGCGAGCGACTCTGTTCGCTGAGTATTTTGGGGTGGCGAGTGTTTGTCGTCGCCCGTCCTCGCTCACGCTTCGGGTTGGTGTGAGTGAACTTCACACGGACGGGCCAGACTCTAAGCACGCACCGGCACAGCGTCCACCAAGCCCAGCGGGATTCACCGCCTCTTCAAATTGGCATCGACCAGTGCCAGCCACACCGTTGGTTGACAATTGCCAACTCAGCCGCGCTACTCCCGCCCCAACACATTTTCAGGGAGAGAGGTTTCATGGGCAGAGTCTCAACGGCGTTCCGCGCCTTTTTCGGATCGTTGTTCAACGGCGACACGGCAGCTCGCGTGAGCGTGGCGTTGTTGGCGAAGGGCCTTCCCACGCCGGTGCCCGTCGCCACGCCGACCGCTCACGAACCGACGCCGGTCGCAATTAAGAAACCCGAGCCGAAAAAGCCGACTCAAAGCGAAGCCATCACGCTACTGGCCACGCTCCAGCGCGAAGCCCGCTTGATCGACTTCCTGAAAGAGGACTTGAGCGGCTACGCCGACGAACAAGTCGGCGCGGCGGTTCGAGTCATTCAGCGCGACAGCGCCAAAGTCCTCGACCGCTTCTTCGCGCTGCAACCCGTCGTTGCGGACGAAGAGGGCGCGAAGGTCAACGTCCCCGCCGGATTCGATGCGGCCCGCTATCGCCTTACAGGCAAAGTGACCGGCGATGCCCCGTTCGCTGGCACGCTGCAACACCACGGCTGGGAAGCAACCAAGTGCGAACTGCCGCAGTTCACGGGAAGTGACTCCGCCGCGAAGACGGTCGCTCCGGCAGAAGTCGAAGTCGGGTAAGAGCGAAACAAGTTCAACCACGGATTTCACGGAGAACACGGATCAGGACGAGAGGCAGATAAAGGCCACTGGCAGACGAAAACTGAGGCCAGTTCTTATCCGTGTCTTCGGTGTGATCCGTGGTTCAAATCTCTTTCCTGCTTTGGAATCAACACGGATGCCTGCCAAATACATCATCGGAATTGATCTCGGGACGACGAACAGTGCGATCGCGTATGCGGCGCTGGGGGCGGACAAGCCCGAGGTGACGTTGTTGCCGATCCCGCAGCTTGTTGCTCCGGCGACGGTTGAGAATCGGAATCTGTTGCCTTCGTTTCTGTACCTCGCGCCGAAGATTGAAGCGGCGTCGGGGGCTTACGATTTGCCTTGGGCGACGGATCGCGAGTTCGCTGTGGGTGAGATGGCTCGGCGGCAGTCGGCTGAGTTGCCCGAGCGGACGGTCGGAGCGGCCAAGTCATGGCTCTGTCATAGCCGTGTTGATCGGCATCAGGCGATCCTGCCGTGGGGTGCGGGGGACGATGTCGCGAAGGTCTCGCCCGTCACGGCGGCGCGTCGGTACTTGGAGCATCTCGTCGCGGCGTGGCATGACGCTTTTCCGAACGACCAGATTGGCCAGCAGGAAGTGGTACTCACCGTCCCCGCATCGTTCGATGCCAGTGCGCGCGAGCTGACTCGCGAAGCGGCGTCGCTCGCCGGGCTGCCCGATGGGTTGGTCTTGCTGGAGGAACCGCAGGCGGCGGTCTACTCGTGGCTGACTGCGATTGGAGACCGTTGGCGGAAGGCGATGAAGGTGGGAGACACGCTGCTCGTGTGCGATGTCGGTGGCGGGACGACGGATCTCACGTTGGTGGGCGTCGCCGAGGAAGAGGGCGAGCTGGTGTTGAAGCGACTCGCGGTCGGCAACCATTTACTCGTCGGCGGCGACAACATGGACTTGGCTCTCGCGCATCATGTCGCCGGACTGTTCGCGAAGAAGGCTGTGACGCTCGATCCGTGGCAATCGGTCTCGTTGTGGCATGCGTGTCGAGCGGCGAAGGAGACGTTGCTCGCACCCGACGGCCCGAAGAAGCATCCGGTCAGCGTGCTGGGGCGCAGCAGCAAGCTGATTGGCGGCACGGTCACGGTCGATGTGCCGCGCGACAGCACGATCGACCTGCTGGTTGATGGCTTCTTTCCCAAGTGTGACGTGACGGACCGACCGGCTCGACAACGGGCATCGGGCTTTCAAGAGTTGGGCTTGCCCTACGAAGCCGACACGAGCGTGACGAAGCATCTCGCCGCGTTTCTGCAAAGTCACGGGGCATCCGATGGCGAGCCGATTCGACCGACACACGTCCTCTTCAATGGCGGCGTCTTCAAGGCGGAGGCCATGCGGACGCGGTTGCTCGACACGCTGAAAGGTTGGTTCCCTGAGACAGCTCCACAACCTCTGGAAGGGATTCATGATCTCGATTACGCGGTGGCTCGTGGCGCGGCGTATTACGGTTGGGCGAAGGTCAAAGGGGGCGTGCGGATTCGCGGCGGCGCGGCGCGGTCGTACTACGTCGGCATCGAGTCGGCGGGCCTCGCGATCCCCGGTGCCCCGCGCCCGCTGCGCGCGTTGTGCGTCGTCCCGTTCGGCATGGAAGAGGGAACTGAACTCGATGTGCCGTCCGACTCGATCGGCCTGATCGTGGGCCAGCCCGCGCACTTCCGGTTCTTCAGCTCGTCCACGCGCAAGGACGACTCGGAAGGAGTCCGCTTGCAGTATTGGACAGACGAAGAGCTTTCCGAAACCGACTCGCTCGAAGCCACGCTGCCGAAGGACGACGCCATCGACGACAACTACGTCCCGGTTCAGTTCCACACCAAGATCACGGAGCTGGGCGTCTTGGAACTCTGGTGCGTCAGCACGCGCGGCAGCGGCCGGTGGAAGCTGGAGTTCAGCGTCCGCGATGACGTGGCGTGACCCGCGCGGTGGATGATGAGCGGAGTAGGGTGGGACAAGCTCAGGTCGAGCGCTGGCCCCCGCCACTGTGAAAACAACCAAGCGCTCGATGTCAGCGAAAATGGTGGGCCAGCGCTGCGAAGCGCCGCTTGTCCCACCCTACGTTTTGCTGGCCACTCTCGGGCGTAAAAAGGCACACGGCCGATTAGAAAACGGGCTGACGCCGCCCCACTCAGAAAGGTCTCGCTTAGGTTCCGTGCAACGTCTAGGTTAAGCCACACGGACAAGCGGCGCGAACTACGACAGACGATCAACGAAGCCGAAACCCCGCCGTTTGTTCGTGTCGGCTTGAACCGCGTGATTATGTGCCCTTCTTGGATCGAAGCACAGCGTCAAAATTGCCAGCTAATTCTTGGATGGGAAATGCGCCATCAAAATGTTTTGAATCATGGCTCATCATTTCGATGAATCCAACACTCGTTTCTACGTCGTATTCGCCGAGAGCCTCATCAAGAAGCAGGTATCCAATTTGGCCGAATTCGGATTTGCGAATGTCGTTGTGTCCGGGAAGAAAAAGGAGAATCCCTATCTTCTGTGGGGCGTCATCCTTGCACAAGCGGTAGTACACGTCTTCGGCGTTGATCGTGAGATCGGCGTATTCAATGTTGCTGACGACAGGTCGGCGCGGCCGGAACGCCGTTACACGGAATCGCGGGAGCTCTAGGCGGGCGTCGTATAATCGTTTTACGGCGGGAAACGCACGTTTGAGCCCCGCGGCGCTAATTACGAATTCACGAACTCCATTCTGTTCGGGGCCGAACTCGAACGTCAGGTCGTCGTCAACGTTGGAGAGCGCTGTAGCGAGACTGCGGAACACGCATTCTTGGTCGCGCTCCCAGTAAAAGAGCGCGTCTTCGTGTTCTTGGAACCAGCGCCAGAATTGTGCTTCAGTGGCATGGATGCTTTGGCACATAACAAGTGTTTCACCGCAGCTTGGGTATGAGTTGTACATCGTCCAGCCAGAGCTTGCCGGTGCCGCCGTTGAGGCCGATGCGGATGATCATCTCGCGCGATTTGGGAGGGACGGTGATCGACTTGCTGACGGAGCGCCAATCGTCGGTCGTGCCGATCCACGGGCCGACGGTGATGCTCTCGAACAGACGGCGGTTCTCGTCGTAGAAGTGGACGACCAGCGCGGGCTGCTCGTGACTTTCGGCTCCGGCTTTCGTTCCCTCGATCTTGTACTGCACCTTCAGTTGCAGTGAGCCGATCTTCGTGCCGTCGATGGCGGTCGCCTGCAAGCCTTGAGCGAGCCGTTCACGATCGGAACTCTCAAACAACACGCAGCGTTTTCCTTCAGCGGCTCCTTCGCTCAGCAGCGTGACCAGTCGCAGATGATGCCAGTGATCGGCATAGCCATCGTTGTCGGTGTCCTCTTCAAACCCGCCGTTCAAGACTTTCGGATGGAGCGGGTCGGGCTTCACTTGTCGCTGGTCTTCGGACTTGCCGGTCATCGGGACGAACAGCGTGGAGATGAGTTTTGTGGAGACCAGCTTGCCATCTTTCTTCTCGTACAGATGAAAGACCTGCTGATAGCGCTCGCCGAGCGGGACGAGCAGCTTGC
Source organism: Schlesneria sp. (assembly GCA_043749505.1). Lineage (GTDB taxonomy): Bacteria > Planctomycetota > Planctomycetia > Planctomycetales > Planctomycetaceae > Schlesneria. Next base: position 9,403 of record JAYVDI010000230.1, read on the forward strand.
CGCCGTCCTTGAGTTGATCGACCAGCGGTTGCGGCACCTTTTCGGGCGAGCAGGTGACGATGATTTTGTCGAACGGTGCGTGTTCATCCCAACCGAGGTATCCGTCGCCGACCTTTGTGGTGACGTTGTCATACTTGAGTCGCTTCAATCGCTCGGCCGCCTGCTTGCCGAGCGGTTCGACGATCTCAATCGAGAAGACCTCTTTAACGAGATTCGACAACACCGCCGCTTGAAAGCCGCTGCCGGTGCCGATCTCGAGCACGCGGTCTTCGGGTTTGGGATCGAGGGTCTCGGTCATGTACGCGACGACGAACGGCGGTGAAATCGTCTGCTTGTGGCCGATCGGCAGCGAGCTGTCGTTGTAGGCGAAAGGTCGCTGCGCCCGATCGACGAACTCATGACGAGGCACCTGTCGCATCGAGGCCAACACGCGCGGGTTCGTGATTCCCTCACGCACGATGTACTCGGAGACCATCTTCTCACGAGCCTCTTTGAAGGCGTCGGCCTTCTGGGCGAACGCGGCTCCGTTTGCAAGCAGACTCCCCGCGAGAACCAGCAACAACACGCGATGTACGGGCTGACCGATCATGTTCCGAACTCCTGCTCCATCACTGGCACTCATGGGCGCGGGCAAACACGGTTGAGAATGTAGCCCTCACGAAAGATTGCAGGAAGGACAAGCTTGGCGAGTGGGGTGGCTTGATCTCAAACACGGCAACTGGCTCCGGCCGCTGAATGAACACCGTAATGGGGACGAGCGCCGAGTCAGTTTTTTTGTGGACTTCATGGTCGGAGCCTCTTTTGAGTCCATTTCGACATTGGACGGCTCGGCCTCTTCGGGTGTTTTTTGGGACTTGCCTTTGGATTTTGAGGAGGGTTCCTCGTCCTGCTTGTCGCCCACCTTTGAAAGAGGCTTCAGCATGCCTGCAACTTTGACTTTGAACGTTGCCGGGAACGCGATGGTGCCGCTCGCATCCTTGCGGCCAGTGATGATGAACGACTTCACGTCGGGGGGCATCAGGAAATACCAAGCCCCTTCGCTGTCTTCGTAGACGCACGGGTAAGCTGTTCGGCCGTGTGTCGCGATCAATTGGTGCCCGACGCCACGAACCAGTGCGGGCAGAGCGAGTGTGTCACGGAACTCTCCGACAGACGACATGTCCAACTTCTTGTTGAGGACCTGACTGTACGTGGTCGCGAACGACTTCGCGGCCTGTTCGACTTCAAACATCCGCCGCCCTTCGAGTTCCGGTGCGTGCTTCGATCGAAACTGTCGCAGGGGCAGGTTGTCACTGACATCGACCCTGTAAAATCGACTCTGCAAACCGGGATTCAATCGGATGAGCAGGCCCTTTTTGTGGCCACTCAACTGCACTTGCATCAGACTGCTGGTCAGCGGCATCGGCGACTTTTCGAGCTTGGTGAGAATGGTCTCGGCGATCTCCGATGAGGAGCCGAGTAACGACTTCTCGACGAAGCCGGGGGGCAGGTCCAGCTCATCGGCGGTCTCCGCGATTAAGTCTCCGCTGAGTGACGCTCCCATCTTTTCTTGCCAGAAAAACCAACCGCCCGCCGCTGCAAACAAGAGAACGACGACTGCGGCCGGAACCTTCCAGCCGACTCCGGATTTCTTCCGCCTCGGTTTTGGAGCAACCGTGTCCGTGTGGTGATCGGCCGAGAAGATGTCCATCGAGTCGGACGGCAGCGCGTCGTCGGTGACGTTCAATGCGTCGGCAAAGTTGACATCCAGCGGATCAACACCGGGGATCGAGTTGTCGAGCGACGAAGCCTCCGGCAAGGACACGTCGAGCGTGAAGAGCGGCTGTTCTGCGGGAGGCCGTGCGAGAACCACTTTGGGTTCGACAGGAGGTGCCCCCCGTTTGGGAGTCGAAACTTTGGGAACGCTGAGCCGCGTCGCGCACTTCGGGCAGCGTCCTTTGCCTCCGCCAGCGTTGTCGGGAACGCGAATTACAGCGGTGCAGTACGGGCAGTTGAATTCGATGGCCATGCGTTTTGAAAGTCGATGAGTTTGAGGTTGGATCGGTTGCCAAACAGCGGTGCGAGGCACTCTACTTCATGCGGTGTGAGCCGTCACGCGGGAGCCACCGGAAAGGTCGCCCTGTCGCTCCGCGACAGGAGGCGCGATCAACGAGGGGCATCAATTCCGTCGAGTCATCCTGAATTAACGGCAGACGCCATTCGGGCGTTCTCGCTTCCTGTCGCGGAGCGACAGGGCTACCACTCATGAACGACGGCGCTCACCGGAAACTCATCGTCGAAAGTTCCTCGAACCACAGGCAGGCTACCGATGAATCGAATGGTCTTGAGTCTCGCGTGTCTCTCACTTGGCCTGAGTACGGCCAGCGCGGCGGAGCCAACCGTTGTGGCGTATCCCGATCACTCGAAGCTGCTCGTTGTGCGGGACGCCGCCGGTCAGGAGCGACCGGTCGTCACGAAGGCGGACTGGGCGGAACGAGTCGCCCATGTGCGAGCCAACATGCAGCTCGTCATGGGACCGTTGCCACCTGCCTCGCGCCGTGTGCCGCTCGAAGTGGAGCTTGTCAGTGAAGAACAGGCAGCGAAGTATCTGCGACGCAAGGTGCGGTTCACGCCCGAGCCGGACGATCGCGTTCCCGCTTGGGTGCTCATTCCGCATGAATTGCCTGTGAGTGGTAAGGCCCCCGCAATGTTGTGCCTCCATCAAACGAACAACGTCGGCAAGGATGAGCCAGCCGGATTGGGCGGCCTTAAGTCGCTGCATTACGCACATGAATTGGCCGAGCGGGGCTACGTCTGCATCGTTCCTGATTACCCGTCGTTCGGCGAGTACCGCTACGACTTCAAGGTGCAGGGAGCGCACTACAGCAGCGGTTCGATGAAGGCGATCTGGAACAACCTCCGCGCGGTGGACTTGCTCGAATCGCTGCCGCAGGTCGATGCAAGTCGCATCGGTGTGATTGGCCATTCGCTCGGCGGACACAACTCGCTCTTCACCGCCGTGTTTGATGAACGTCTCAAGGCGGTCGTGTCGAGTTGCGGGTTCACGCCGTTCCACGACTACTACGGCGGCAAGGTCGCAGGCTGGACGAGTGACCGTTACATGCCGCGCATCCGCGACGTGTACGAGAACAACGCCGACAAGATCCCGTTCGACTTCTATGAAATTCTCGGCGTCCTCGCCCCACGCGGCTTCTTCTCAAACTCACCGGTCAACGACAGCAACTTCGACGTGGGCGGCGTCCGCAAAGCCTTCGCAAAGGCAGGCGAAGTCTACGCACTCTTCGAGAGTGGCAACGGCCAGAGGAACGTGAACCGTCTCAAACTGGCCACTCCCGACGCCCCGCACGACTTCCCCGAGGCCGAACGCCAGTCAGCCTATCAATGGCTGGACGCGATCTTGGCGAAGTGAATGGCATTCAACACATTTTCGCAGCCGATGTTCCCGAGCCATCACCCTGCATCGCCGCCAGCTTGGCCCACAGGCTCGCACTGGCTTTGGTTCCGCGGTGGAAGTCGGCGATGCTGAAGTGTTCGTTCGGGCTGTGCAGGTTGTCGGTGTTCTGGCCCCAGCCGAGCAGCAGCGTATCGACCCCCAGCACGTCCTTGAACGTCTGCACGACGGGGATCGAACCGCCCTCGCGGATGAGTCGGACTTGGTCAACACCCCACGCTTCGCGGATCGCTTCGGCGGCAGCTTCGATGTAAGGGCTGGTCGGGTCGAACACGAACGCCGGGCAACCGTGGTAGCTGGTGAACTCGAACGAGAGCGAAGATGGACACTGAGACTTCAGGTATTGATGCAATGCCTCGGTGAGTTGATGCGGATCCTGAGTCGGCACCAACCGGCATGTAATCTTCACTGTGGCTTTTGATGGGACGATGGTCTTGGGGCCAACGCCCGTGTAGCCGCTGACAAGACCGTTCACTTCACAGGTCGGTCGCGTCCAACGTCGCTCCAAAGTTGAGAAGCCTGTCTCACCGAAGACTTCGCTAATGCCAAGCTCCGCTTTGAAGGCCGCTTCGTCAAAGTTGAGGTCGCGGAACTGTTGCCGCTCGGCGTCGGAGAGGGGTTGCACCGCATCGTAGAAGCCGGGGATGCGGACTCGTCCCTGGTCATCGTGCAGCGAGGCAATCATCCGCGCGAGGCCCGTCGCCGGGTTCATCACCGCGCCGCCGAAGACGCCCGAGTGCAAGTCCTTCTTCGGACCCGTGACCGTCACTTCGACCGCGAGGATTCCACGCAGGCCGTATGTGATGGCGGGCTGGTTCGGCGCGTACTGGCTCGTGTCACTGACAACCGCCACGTCACAGCTCAAGCGGTCCTTGTTCGCGTTCAGAAAATCTTCGAGGTTCCGGCTGCCGACTTCTTCCTCACCCTCGATCACGTACTTGAGGTTTACCGGCAGCTTGCCAACCGTGCGCAACCACGCTTCGGCCGACTTGATGTGCGTGAAGACTTGGCCCTTGTCGTCGGTGGCCCCTCGTGCGTAGAGACAACCATCGCGGATCGTCGGCTCGAACGGCGGAGTCGTCCACAGATCGAGCGGGTCCGGCGGCTGAACGTCATAGTGACCGTAGACCATGACGGTCGGAGCACCCGGCGCACCGAGCCATTCCGCGTACACAATCGGATGTCCCGGCGTTGGCACGATCTCGGCCTTCATCCCGAGATCTGCAAGCTGCTTGTGGACGAACTCGGCTCCGCGAACCAGATGCGGTTTGCACTCGGGGTCCGCACTGACAGTCGGGATCCGAAGAAAGTCCTTGAGTTCTTCGACAAACCGATCAGCGTGTTCGTCGAGGTAGTCGGAAACGGTCTGGAGCATGAACGGAATCCTCCGTGAAGTGGGGTGCGATCAACGTGGCGAGAGAATAGTGAGGCAACCGCGAGCGAGAAAGGATGAGTGCCCGTCCTACGAACCAGCGAGTTCATGGACGCTCGCGATGGCGTGGTCGATCTCGGCGGGCGTCGTGAACGGGCCGACGCTGAAACGAATGGTCCCGCCGGTATCGAGCGTTCCCAGCCAGCGGTGGACTCCCGGCGCGCAGTGCAGTCCGGCGCGGGCTTGAATGCCAAACGAGTCATCGAGGATCGAAGCGGCCTCGTGAGGCGCGAAGCCTTTGACATTGAAGGACACCACGCCGACCTGCGGTAAAGAGTGTTCACCACGCGAAGCATGTCCGTAGACGGTGACTCGCGCGAGCGACCGCAGTCCTTCGACAAGCCGTCCAGTCAGTTCGACTTCAGCACGACGAACCGCCTCAACGGTCTCGCTTTGAAGGTGTTCCAACGCCGCATTGAGGCCCGCCAATCCGGGGGCGTTGTGGTTCCCGGATTCATAACGCTCCGGCATCTGCGTCGGCTGGTGATCGTCCTCGCTGTGCGTCCCAGTTCCGCCGAGGCGATAGCAGTCCAACTGCCGCTCGATGCCGGGACGAATGTAAACCAAACCGGTGCCCAATGGTCCGAGCAGCCCCTTGTGGCCGGGGCAGGCCAGCACGTCGATGGGCCACTGTGACAGATCCATCGGCAGATGACCGGCTGTTTGCGCGGCATCAATCAGCGTGAGCGAACCGTTGGCCCGCGCGACCTCGCCGATCTCGGCAATTGGTTGCACGACTCCGGTCACGTTGGAAGCGTGTTGGATCGCCACGAGTCGCGTGTTCGGGCGCAAGGCCGCTCGCACGTCGGCCGGTTCAACGCGACCGTTACTTCGAGGCGCGACGAAGCTCACTTCGACACCGCGCGTCTCACTGAGCCATCGCAACGGTCGCAGCACCGAGTTGTGTTCGAGTTCACTGGTGACGACGTGATCGCCGGGACGGCACAGCCCGGCGAGTGCCATGTTCAGGCCGTCGGTCCCACTGTACGTAAAGACAATCCGATCAGGCTCCTCCGCGCCGAGCAGCATCGCCGCACGCTGACGGCACTGGTCGAGCATCCGCTGCGATGCGATGGCCTCGCGGTACGCACCGCGCCCGATCGAGACACCGCTGCTTCGCTGGTAACGATCCACCGCGTCATAGACCGCCGTCGGTTTCGGAAAACTGGTCGCGGCGTTGTCGAGATAGATGCGCATGGAAAGCTCTGGCAGGTTGTTGATAATCAACAGGCTCGAAACGGCCCAAGTAGAGAGACGGTGAGGTAGTGGGTCAATTTAGTCGCCTTTCGCTCCGCGAAAGGACGTTCATTCGCGGAGCGAAAGACGACAATTGTTGACGCACCGGTCCCAAGTCGTTGACGCTGCATCTTTCGTAGGACGGACCCCTTGGTCCGTCC
>JAYVDI010000231.1:0-15960 GCA_043749505.1 Schlesneria sp.
TCAACAGCCCGCATTCGCAACCGCACCGGCTTGCCGCCAATCGGCAGCGACCGAAACTCGCGCGTCACGCCCCCCTTGGCAGGCACTTTCCGACCGCCACACTGCGAACAACACAACGCCTCTCGCGGCTGTGCAATGGTCATCGTCAGGCCGCCCTTCACAGACTCCGTGGAACGGTACTCGTAGCCCCGAACCCCAAACGCGTGGTACAACAAACTCGTGGACATGCCGGCTCCTGTGATCTGGTGGCCCCAAATCACACCGGCAGGTTCACTCCCTCTCAACCCTCAGCACGCATTCCCCGGATGAACCAGTTTTTTGTCTAGGTGATCGGCTTGGCGCGGAGTCTGGCTTTTGCGGCGGCGCGGGGTTCGGTGAGGAGGGGCCGTGGTGCGGGGCGTCGCTTAACGGCGCGGGGTTCGACACGGTGGGGGCGGTTGGCGACGCGGTGCGTGTGGCCGTTGAGGATTCGGAGTGCGATTAAGCGTTCGCCGGTGGTCTTTGTCGTGTGAGGCGAGAGAGTCGCGTCTCCCGCGCACGATGCCAGCACCCAGGTGTTGCCCAGTATTTGCAGCGCGGCGGCGGAGCTGAGTTGGCGTGGTCTGCGGCCGGACGCCAGTGCCGATTGCAGCAGCGTTGGCGGACGAGGTTGCAAGCCAGGAGGCCCGTCCAGAGTTCTTGTCGGACGTACTCCGGCCGCGTGCGACGGAGTCGAGCGAGCTGCGTCGTAGTTGTAATATCGCGCAGTTCGAGTTCGGTCATCCAGCGGCGACGAGATATACCTTGCACGGCCCTAAGTGAGATGTTCGATGCGAGCCGCGTGCCGTCAGGCCACGGGTTTCCTGCGACGGTCCAGAATCCGCAGCCTGACGGCAGGCGGCTCGCCAATCTCTCAGCTTGGGCTGCGAGAGGTATAAACCGGCGAGATCGTCGGGTGCCCAAACCTGATGATCGACCCGCGATGTGACTACAACCAGCGACGCGGTGCGGAAGCCGGGGACGTTGACCCGTACTTCCAGCTCGCGCACCGCGAGCTGTCGCAGCAGGCGATCATAGGTCTCCTGATCGAACCGCCCCGGCTTCTGTGGCTTGGCCCACGCGACGATGTGATCACCTTTGCCGGGCCGTTTTCCCCGGCGGAAGTCGGCTGCGCGATACTGATGCCGCCGCGTGGTGAACTCGACGCCCCGCTCCCGCAACAGCGCGAGTAGGAATCCGCCGCCGTAGTACCGGTCGGACAACACCAAGTCACCGCGTTGAAGCTGCTCGAACAGCGTGCGGAACAGCGCGGTCTCACCGGTCTCCTGGCCCGCGTAGGGACCGGTCGCCAGCGCCCGCCACGCGTCAGGAATGGCCGCCTCACACCGGAACACGACGCCCTCGGCCAACCGCCGAACCACGTCCGCCATCACCTTGGATCGGGCGCGAGAATACGCCCCCATGTTCGTGGACGAGACCGTGTGTTTCCGCAACTCGCAGGACACCGCCACCCGCTGCACTGCCGCTCGACACGACCGCTGCACATTCGTGAACAACGCCTGAGACCGCATCGCCCACAACGTGATGCCCGGCGTGTCGATGATCCCGTCGTCGTCCGTCGGGGGATTACGCGCGGGAGCGGCACCCGTCGGCACACTCACCGGCTCGCCGAACGAGATCCCTTCCGCGTCGAAGGCGTCCCGCATCTGCTCGACCGTCAAGGCGTCTTGGAAGAGCAACTCGTCGCTCTGCAACAACGACTGTCGGACCACTTCAAACGATCTGTTCGCGGCCCGGCCCCGCCGTGTAAAAGACTTGAGACCCTCCTTGGTCCAGTTCGCAGGCCGCGTTCAGGGAGGGTCTCATCGAAGGCGGAAAATCGGCCAAGTTGGTCTCATCACCAACCCCAACTCCTCGCACCGCCCTCAAAATCTCGGCAATCGTCCTCCAGCAGCACAGGCCCTCGCGCGTGCGGCTTATCGCTCCAAGCCGATCACAACCAAAATAGCAACGACAGTGCCATTCGTCGCTGGAACCGTTCTGGCGGAGGTTGCGTCATTCGCGAGCCAAGATCGGTGCCCTGTGGCCGCAGATTTCTCTCCGGCCTACAGCGCCGCGATTCGCAAGAACTTGGCCTAGGCGAAGCTCGTGTTTCGCTCATCTTTTCGGATCTCGTGCTTCGGCACCGGCTGGCGATAGAACAATTCTTATCCCGCCAGTCCGAGAATCTCACCGCTGGCCGCGTCCACCATCATCGAACTGTGCCGGAAGAAGCCCAGGCCGTATTCATTCCTCGTCGGCCCCAGCCCTTCGACCGACCGGAGAATGTCGAAGCCGGTTTCCGTCGTGTCGCCAATCAACAATACCGTCTCGCGTGCCAACGCTCGTGTGCGTCGCCAATGGGGTGCCAGTGCGGTGAAGGTCACCTCGTAGGCATCGAACAGCCGGTACATCGCCTTCAGGTCAGACCACTCCTCCGCTTGATCGGGTGTGCTTCCATCCGGATGCTCCACCATTTGCCGAGCCACCGTCACCGCTCGCCACGTTGGGCGAACATCCCTCAAATCACACTCGGCAAAGTTTTCTTGCGCCCACTCGCCAACATCCAACGTGAGGCGACTTACGACCAGACTCCATCCCGCAGTTCCCTCCTTGTGCGACAGCCTCCTGCCGCTGCCGACCGGCCTTCAACGCTCCCTGAAGTCCGCCCCAACCCACAATGCAATCAACATGCCTCCCCACGGCAAGAACCAACTCAACACACGCAACCCCAAGCCAACAAGCAAGTCAGACGTAACCGCCACTCCGAAACGACCCTGGCAACCATTGTAAAAATGTGGGTAAGTTCAAGCCCTCTAAGTGACGGTTGTTGTTTCTCGAACGGTCCTTGATCGCTGAGAGCCTCCGCTCAGCCCGAATCGCGGCCGACGACTCACCGCGGCTGATTCGCGATCTTCTGCAGGTGTTGGCCGAACTCGCGGGCACTCCACATTGACCGACCGACGCCCCAGCTTCGGTCGGTGATCGTCGGGTCGATGTCGGCAAACAGAAAATCTTCAACATGACGGCGACTCTGCACGAGGATTTCACCGTGCGGGTCCATGATGTAGCTGTCACCGTAGCCGACGCCGTCGTAGCGCGTGATGCACTCTTCCTTGCCGAGCGACACGTTGTTGCCGCGCACGAAGTAGACGCTGTTCTCGACGGCGCGCGCGGTGTGATCGGCGCGGACCTTCATGAAGTGTCCGATCAGTCCGGCCTTGTCGATGTAGTTGAAGTGGGGCGCGAACACGATCTTCGCTCCTTGCAACGCAAGCAACCGAGTTGGTTCAATGAAGCCGCCGTCCGAGCAGATCACGACGCCGAACTTCACTCCGTGATGCTCGAACACGGGGAACTCGCGCCCCTGCTTGTGAAACTTTTGATAGGCCGTGCATTTGCTGTAGGTTCCCAGCAAATGGCCTTTGTGGGCGATCAGCACCGTGTTGTAGAGGTTCGATCCGCGCAGCTCGTTGAAGCCGACGATCACGACCGGCTCGAAATGACTCGTCGCATCGAGTACGCGCATCGCCTTGGTCGAATCGATCGTGAAGGCGTCCCGGCGAGCGACCTCTTCCGTGTCGGGGTATCCCGTGAGAAAGCACTCGGGGAAGCTGACGATCTCAATCCGTTCGCGCTCGGCTCGTTCCATGCCAGCGACGACCTTGGCCAAGTTGCCTTCAAAGTCTCCCAGTTGAGAATCGACCTGCGAATGACCGATGCGCATGACATGCCTTTCAAAAGATGAACCAGAACTCGTGCGAGTCGGCAAAGAATGATGCCTCGCGCGGGAAGGCACAACGGAGTGGACTCAGTCTCTCGTTTCCAACTTTCGCAGACGATCTTGAAGTTGCCGGGCTTCTTCCTGTCTGCCGCTGAGCACGGCAGCTCGCAGCAGTGGCGTGACCAATCGTCGGTCCTGAGTCCCCTCGCGCGCGAAGGGGCTGAGCCGGTCATAGGCTTCGGCGGATCGCTTCAAGTAGAGCAGCAACTCGGCTTCGAGGACTGCGCCGTCGAGACTCAGCGGGGCGAGTTCCGACGCGCGCCGTGAAGCGACGAGAGCCTCTTCATAACGTCCTCGTCCTCGCTCGACCTTCGCCAGGAGACGGTTGCCCGCGACGCTCTTGGGATAGCGTTCGATGAACCACTCCACATGCGGCAAAGCCTCTTCCACACGCCCCGCCAACTCGTAGGCATAGGCCAGATTGAGATGAGCCTGCGGCAGTTCATGGTCCAGTCGAAGTGCCGCTTCCAGTGGCTCGATCATCTCGCCATGCCGTTTGAGATCGTCGTTTGCCTCGGCGATCAACAGGCAGGCAGCCACGTTGTTCGGCTTTAGCTTTCGGATGCGACGAGCATGTTCCAACGACCGCTCGTACTCGGTCGCACGATAGTAAATTTCGGCGAGCGTCTGCTGCACGCCAGCGTCGTCGGGCAACGCCGCTTCGAGCAACTTCAGCGGCGCGATCGCATCGTAGTCCCGCTCCTGCTCGACCGAGATTGCCGCGACATGGCGCGCTGCCGCGAGTGATTCCGGACTACCCGGTGCGATCAACCGCAGCTCGCGCAACGCGCCTGTCGGATCGCGCCGACGCAGCAGCAGTGCGAGTTCCAAGCGTGCGGTCGCGTCCTCCGGCAGCCGTTCTAAATGAAGGCGGTAAGCCGCGACGGCCGGCTCGATGGGAGACTGGTTCGCCAACGTCCGCGCGAGTACCAAGTCACGACTGTGTTGCCAATCCGTCAGCCCGCGACCGAACAGCAATCCGCACCAAATTGACAACGCGGCGACAACAATCCACGCCACGGCCTGATACGCGCGTCGCGCTGCGGCCTTGTTGTTCAGTGGTCGTTCAGCCGTCGTCATCTCGTTTCGTTTCCCCGGTCTGTTGGAACATGAATTCAGCGCGGCGGACGTGCTGTCGAACGCCCCGTTCCTTCCACGAGCGTCGTCGTGTAGCCTGTGGCTGGCGGCGGAAATGACTCCACGTTCCCATTCGGCCAGCGGACCTCGATCGAATCGACGGCTGTTTGGTCGCCGAGGCCGAAGTGAAGTCGAGGAGCATCGCAGGAAAGGTAACTTGAGGACGCCATACGATCGCGCCGCCAAGCCTTTCGCCCCGCTCGCACGATCACGCTGGCACCGATCGCGTCGCGGTTGGACTCCGTGCCATGTAGTTCAATTGCGAGCCAATGTCCGGGTGTCTGACTTGTGTTCCGGAGCAACGCGGCCGGGCCGTTGAGCCGGACTACGGCCAAGTCCTCGCGGCCATCGTCGTCGAAGTCAGCCACTGCCGAACCGCGTGCCACGGTTGGCCGCTTAAAAAACGCTCCCGCTGCTTGGCTTGCATCGTCAAATCGTCGGCCGTCTCGATTGAAGAAGAGTTGCGACAACTGCGAGAACGTCTCGCCAGGGTGCATTTGCAGCGGGACATCGTCGTGGACGTGGCCGTTTGCGACGAACAAATCGAGCCAGCCATCGTTGTCGAAATCGGCGAGGTTCGTGCCGAATCCGAGCCGCTGTCGACTCGGTGCCGCCAGCGCGACTTCCTCTGTCACGTCGAGGAACAACAAGTTGCCCTCGTTGCGATACAGCGTGTTGGTCTCGTTGAAGTAGTTGGTGACGAACAGCTCGGGACGCAGGTCGCCATCGACATCGCCGACGGCAATCCCCATCCCGGCTTCGGCCGCTCCGTACCGATTCAACGCGACACCCGACAACAACCCGCGTTCTTCCAGTGTCCCAGCTTTGCTCCGCGTCCACAGATCATTCGGCGAACTGTCGTTGGCGACATAGATTTCGGAGGCACCGTCGTCGTTCAAGTCCAACGCGACGCACCCGAGTCCCTGACGCACCGGTTCGGCCGTGAAGCCGATCTTCGCTGTGACATCTTCAAACGTGCCATCGCCTCGACTGCGATACAGACCGTCGCCGTCCCCGGTCAGGTGACGCGGGTTGCAACTGAGGGGTATCGCTCGTCCACGGAACTGAGCCGTACAGAGCGGGTACTTTCCTTTGGGAATCGCAATGTACCGGATGTAGATCAGATCGAGATTTCCGTCCTGATCGAAGTCGGTCCAGCAGCAGCCGGTCCCGAAGCCACTCGGAGCGATCCCCGCTGCGTTTGTGCGATCAGTGAACGAACCGTCGCCGTTGTTCTCGTACAGCGCGGCGGTCAACAACCCGGTGACGAAGACATCTGCGAACCCATCGTGGTTGAAATCGGCAATTGTCAGACCGAAGGCATACGTCGTGCCGTGCAGTCTTGCTGCTGTCGAGCAATCCGCGAACTGACCGCGTTCACATCGCCAAACGCGAAGTGCGGGTGGCGCGTCGGTCGGCAATGGTGACTGAACTGGCGCGCCCTGACAAAACATCAGGTCGAGTTGCCCGTCGCGATCGAAGTCCGTCCAGCCCACGCCCGACCCCATGAAGAGGTGCAGATGCCGCTCGGGCGAGATGGGCGAGACGTGTCGAAACGCGAGTGCCGATTCGCCCGCCTCTTCAAAAGACGGAGTTGCAGCACGGACAAATTCAGTGCTGCAACTCAGCAACAGGCACATCGCGAAGGAATTGAAGAGGAACGGCCGCATGTTCGACGCCCCCGCGCGAATGCGTGGCTGCACGCTGTGTGCGGCAGGAGAATTCCCGCCGTACGATTTCCATTGGCACGGCATCACGCGGCGACTATTTCAGAGCCGGATCCGTCACCGCCGCAATCGCCGTAGTCATGGCCGTTACAGCATCCTTCATCGCTTGGGGCGTCGGTGTTCCCTTTGCCCCTTCAATGACCGCCTTGTACGCCTCGACGGCCTTTGTCTTTGCCGCATCCCGTGCGGGGGACTTGAACTGAGCTGGAATTGGCTCGGCTTCAAACTTCGCCAACAGCTCGGCGAACTTCGGGTCGGTTGCCCCCTTTTTGTGCCCATCGACATCACCCATGTGTGCCGGAAGGATCACGGCTCTCGCAATCTCCGGGTCTTGTAAGGCCTTCAACGCGGGCCAAGTCACGACAGTCGCTGGCTTGGACAGATGCGCCGTCGGGCTGCTGCATCCGACACAGGCGAGCAGGATCCCCAAGCAAATTGAACGACAATTCAACACGGTGCAGGCTCCAAAGTTTGGAAGAAAAAAGGCACGGTCGCATATCAGGCCGCGCGGGGGAATACGAACGCGGCATCGGAGGCCGTCTGGCTCCGATGCCGCGCCGTGAATTGATCTGTCAAAGTACTCTACTCAGGACGAGGCACTCAAATCGACGAATTAGAAATCAGAAACCGACTCGCCGCCACGGGCACTTCCCACAGCACGCCAAGTGCGGAGGTCTACGTTGTCTGAAGCGAACTTCACCGCACCGTCGGCCATCAGCACATGCGCACCACCGGTGTGAGCACTGGAAACAGGGCGCGCTCCGCCGATTGACCAGTAGTCGGTGTCGTTCCAGTCGATTTCGTCCCGGATGGTGTTGTTCGGCCCGCGAGCAGTATCAGCTCCGCACCACCCGGATTCCTCGTACCAACGGTGGCAGCGTGTCCCGGTTTGACTGGAGTTGGCGCAGAGGTTGAAGAAGGACTTCCCTCGGAAAACCTCGCCGGCCAAGATCGTGTTGCTGGTCCCGTCGATGATTTCTGACATGCGACGCCCTTGATAAGCCAACGCGCCGGTCTGGTCACCGTGGCTGAGTCCCGTGGCACCGCAGCTCGATTGCACCGGTGGAATCGGGGCACCCCGTCCATCAGAGACCAACCCGGCGTAATTCGTGCCAGCATTGTTACCCAAGATCGGATCGGTGGGGTCCGACGGGCAGATGTAGCCGGGGATCAGTTTCTTGCGGAACGCCGTATTAATCGTGCCCGTCAGTGTGCGGCATTCCACCCACTCATTGTAATCGACTGAGCTGTACAGCGGCGTCTGATCGATGAACGGCAGAATCATAACGCGCCAGCTCAAGCCATTGCCGGAGATCCATGGCTGGCACTGAGTCATGTTCGGATCATAGACCTTGGCTTGAGGAAACCGGTTGTGGGTGTCGTGGTAGTTGTGCAGAGCCAGTCCAAGCTGCTTGAGATGGTTCTTGCACTGGGTGCGTCGAGCCGATTCGCGGGCTTGCTGAACTGCCGGTAGCAACAGTGCAATCAGTACGGCGATGATGGCGATTACCACCAACAACTCGATCAACGTGAAGGCCCACCGCCGCGATCGGGGCCGCCCGCCTCGCAATAGACTTGAAATTCGGTTCATCACGACACTCCTGTTACAAAAAGAACGACACAAACAGAGACTAACCTTGTCACTCCGCAACTGCGGAAAACATTCACTGGAGAATGCTGATCCAAAGGGGCCGGGTCGTCAACTCGGTAATACGCTGAACGTGATAGTCATTGCGTCTTTCTCGGTCGTCGAGTCTGCTCGGGCACTGAATCGCAGGTTTGCTGATTGCAGTTGGTAAGGATTGGCGCAGCAATCACTGTCGTGATTGTCGTCTTTCGCTCCACGAAAGAACGTCCTTTCGTGGAGCGAAAGACGACATTGATTGCGACCCGTTACTAAGGAACGCGGTCGCAATCAACTTCCCGAAGAAGCAGGCTGCCATCAGCCGCAGGGCGCTAGCCCCGGTTTGGATGACACAAACCGGGGCTAGCGCCCTGCGGCTGGTCGGGAAGAGGAGGTATATTCCGTCGCGACATCCCTCTCGTGCTGAAGGCCACCGCCTGAAAGTCGTCCTCGGAAAGTGACTGTGCCGTTCCTCCCTTCCCATCAGCGTGTCAGCCCGAAGCGTGAGCGTCGGCGATTCCGAGTCGTCGTCCTCGCGGGGTTGATCGGTTTGGTGGTGGCCATCGTCGCTTGGGCTTTGCTGAGACCTTCGCGGGCCGAGTTGGAATTGGCTGTCGTCGATGCCATCCATCGGAGCGATCTGGTGCGGGCGGAAGCGACGCTGCTTCGCATCACGCCGCGAGACCACGACGTGTTGCAGTTGCTGGCCGATGTGGCATTTCGGCGAGGGCATCGGCGCGACTGCCTGCTGTGGCTGGAGCGACTAGCGGAAACCTCTTCCCGTCCGGCGGAAGGCTTTTCGGATGCCGGTGTCCGTGCGTTTGAATTCCACCGGCCCGCTGATGCCGAGCGTCTTTATCGTCGAGCCATCACAGCGGCTCCCACGTTGGCCGAGCCGTACTCCAGACTCGCGCGGTTGTACTTGGTCTGGCAGCGCGGTCCGGAGCTGCGGCGACTCGTGGCGGAGGCCGATGCCGCGCGAGTACCTCTGCTCGATGATCCTGCACTGCTGTGGTTGTGGGTTACGGGGACGGATGTCGATTGGCAGGCCGATGAATCGTTCTCGTGGTTGGAGGCCGTTGCTTCAGAGCAACCCGACGATCCGCATATTGTTGCCGCGATGGTTCGATCCCGGCTCAAGTCGAAGCATATGGACGAAGCTCGAACGATGCTCGAGCGATGCTCGAAGGCGGTCTCAACGACATGGCCGATTGTGTTGGCGCGGGCCGGCGTGGAACTGGAGGCGGGGCATCTGACCGCTGCGTTGTCCGCTCTTGATGGACTCGGTGCGGCATCCGATCAACTTGCCGAAACTTGGCTCGTGCGAGGAAGAGTCTGGCAGGCGTGCGGTGACGTGCCTGCGGCACTCACTGCGTTTGAGCAAGCCGGAAGAATCGATCCCTGTTGCGTACCGGCCCTGTATCACGGCGGCCGATTGCTGGCTCAATTGGGGAAGCCGGACGAGTCGGGACGCTTGCTTCGCACTGCCGCCAAGACCGACGAACTGGTGCGCCGGTGTCTCCAACTGTTGCAGGCGACTCAGCCCGAGGTCGATGATCTGCGTATGGTCGCTGTGCTGTCGGCGGACCTCGTTCACGACCGATGGACACAGCTTGTCTGCCAGCTTGCGGAACGTCGCGCCGGTCCCCTGGCGTGGCCTGCCAATGTCGCCGCAATCAAGACGAGACCCTCTGTGTCGCTGACCGTTCCGCAGTTTGATCCCGTTTCCGCCGTGGTATTACAGCAGCGAGTCGCGGCCACGTTTCAACGCGCGGAACCTTTGGGCACTCGGATCGGCCAGGCACCCGCCGCTTCTGCTCGTTTCACGGAAGTGACGCAAGACCTCGGCTTGCAGTTCGTCTACGAATTCAGCCATTCAACCGAGCGATGGTTGATAGAGACGCTTGGCGGTGGGGTCGCCGTTCTGGACTATGACCTTGATGGCTGGCCCGATGTGTATTTCGCTCAGGGAGGCACGTTGTCAGCGGGAATGGAGGCCAACAGTTCTCACGGCGTGCTGCTCAGAAACATTCGCGCAAAAACACTGACCGACGTGACGCTGTCCTCCAACGCACTGAGCCTCGGCTACGCACACGGCATGGCAGTTGGTGACATCAATCAGGATGGCTTTGCCGATCTACTGATTTGCCGCTACGGAGGTTTGACATTGTTGACCAACCAAGGTGACGGCACTTGGCGTGAGACGACGGGCGAGGCGGGCCTCGCTAACGAACGTTGGAATACGAGTGCGGCGTTCGCTGACCTTGATCGCGATGGAGACCTCGATCTCTACGTCGCGGGCTATTGTCACGTTCCCTCAACGAGCGGTCTCAAACCCTGCCGCGAGGCAGGGCGTTTCGCACCGTGTCGCCCCAATGCGTATTCGCCCGAGCCGGACGCGCTGTTCGAGAACCTCGGCGAAGGTCGGTTTGCAGACCGCTCGGAATCATCGGGCCTCCACGCGGTGGCCGGTTACGGACTCGGTGTGATTGCGGCCGACTTCGACGACGACGGACGCTCGGAAGTGTTCGTCGGCAACGACACGACGCAGAACTTTCTCTGGCAGAGCCGCGCGGAACCAGCGCTCGATGTGGAGCCTTCCGCGCCAGAGACGTTGAACGCGTCCGACCGGCGAAACATTCTCGACCAGAAGAAAACAGAACCAGGTGAGCCGGGCGGCGTCAGCCTCCGAACTCTTCCGCGCAGTACGCCTGTCCGGGGGCTGACGCCACGCGACTCGCCAAGTCTGGCTGCGCGCGTCGGGTTCCCGTTCTTTGAAGATCGCGGCTTGATCGCAGGCGTGGCTCTCGACGGATCGGGTCGCGCGGAAGCCTGCATGGGGATCGCGTGCGGAGACATTGACGGCGATCAGCGGCTGGATTTGTTCGTCACCAACTTCTTCGATGAGACTTGTACGCTCTATCAAAATTTGGGCGGCTTACAGTTTGAGGATCAAACCGACCAGCGCGGCCTGTCGAATGCCGGACGGCGGCTGATGGGCTGGGGTTGTCAGTTCCTCGACGCCGACAACGATGGCTGGCTGGACCTCGTGATCGCGAATGGTCTCCTGCACGACACGCCGCAACTCCCGCAGTTCTATGGCAACCGCAGCGGCCGGTTTACGGAGCAGTCTGCTCATGCAGGCCGCTATTTCACACAGCCCAAGCTCGGACGATCTCTCGCGACATGGGACTTCAATCGTGACGGCCGCGTTGATGTGGTCGTCAGTCATCAAGCCGAACCGGCCACCGTGCTTCGGAACGACAGCGACGCGGGAAATTTCGTCACGCTGACTCTCGTCGGTACGAAGAGCGTTCGCGATGCAACGGGAGCAATCCTCCGTGCGAGGGTCGGCGATCGACATCTCATGCGACTCGCCTCGACCCAGGGCGGCTATCTCTCCGCCTGTTCACCCGTGATCACAATCGGTCTCGGTGAAGCGACCGCGATCGACGACCTGCAAATTGAATGGCCGAGTGGCACGCGCGAACAACTCGGCGCGATCCCCGCTGGACGGAGGCTACTCGTGCGAGAAGGGATCGCGTCGCCAGTCAGCCTCTCCACGGAATCAGAGTGAAACTGTGATGCTCCCGCTGTGTTCTGCGAAGTCGTGTAACTCGACTCTCACGGTTGGCATCCGGTATAGTCCCACCTCAACGGGAGTGTTCGCCGGTCGTGCGAACGACCGCGGTGGTTTCAAGGTTTTTCCCAAGGAGAGAGTCAATGAAGAAGAGTCTGTTTGCGTTTGCCGCGTTGGTTGTGGCGTCGTTCGGTCTCGCGATCGCCGCCGAGAAGGTTCAATCCGGTTTGGACAAGGGAGCTTCGGTTCCTCCGTTCTATGTGAAGGACGTGACCGGTCCCGCGAAGGATGGCGATGAACTGTGCTACCGCTGCCGTTTCGGTGGCCAGCCCGTCGTGACGATTTTCGCGAAGGAGATGACAGACGAAGTCGCCGCTCTGACGAAAGAGTTGGACGGCGTTGTCGCCAAGAACCGCGATCAGAAGATGGCGGGCTTCGTGGTGCTGATGACCGACGATGCGAAGAAAGGCTCGGCCTCGCTCAAGGCTGCCGCCGAGAAGAATAAGATCGAACAACTGCCGCTGACGACGTTCGACGGCACGGCCGGTCCTCAGGGCTACAAGATCAACCCGAAGGCCGATGTCACCGTGATGATGTGGGTCGAAGGCAAGGTCAAGGTCAGCCAGGGTTTCAACAAGGGCGACCTCAACAAGGAAGCGATCTCGAAGGTCTCGGCCGAAACGAAGCAGATCCTCGAGTAGTCCCCATGCCCGGTTGAGCAATTGACCGGACGAGTCGGATCAGACAGCCAGGCACCCCGCGTTCGGTAACGAACGCGGGGTGCGGTCGTTTGTGCAGAACCTGCTTACGAACGACACCGTGATTTCGCAGGATGGACACTCCTGTTCGACTGCCCTTGATCCTTCACTCAGCTCTCTTTCTGAACGGAAAGCAGGGGAGACAAAAAGAGAGCGGCAGAAAGATGAAGACGAGAAGCGTCCGTGAACTCTCGAACATCAATGAAAGGCTTGTCAGATGGACTTCGGACTCAAAGACAAAGTGATACTCGTGACGGGTGGGGCGAAGGGAATCGGCCTCGGTGTCGCGCAGGTGCTGGCGCGCGAAGGGGCGATCGCGGCGATTATTGGTCGCAATGCGGACGACAACGTGGCAGCCGTGCAATCAGTGGTCGAGGCTGGGGGCCGGGCGTGGTCGATCGCGGCGGAGTTGTCTCGACCCGGCGAATGCGAGCGTGCCGTCGATGCCACGCTGACGCAGTTCGGTCGGATCGACGGCCTCGTCAATAACGCGGGGATCAACGATGGCGTGAGCCTCGAAGCGGGAGACGCGGAGCGGTTCGTCGAGTCCCTGCGCAAGAACCTGCTCCACTACTACGAGATCGCGCACTTCGCCTTGCCAGAGTTGAAGAAGTCGCGCGGAGCGATCGTGAACATCGGCTCGAAGGTGGCGGAGACGGGGCAGGGGGGGACGTCGGCCTACGCGGCGGCCAATGGCGGAAGAAACTCACTCACGCGCGAATGGGCGGTCGAACTGGCCAAGTACAGCATCCGAGTCAACGCGGTGATCGTGGCCGAATGCTGGACGCCAATGTATGAAACTTGGCTCGGTACCGTCGAAGACCCCGTCGCGATGCGTCATCAAATCGAAGGCCGCATCCCATTCGAGCACCGCATGACGACCTGCGAAGAGATCGCCAACATGGCCGTCTTTCTGCTCTCGCCACGCTCCAGCCACACGACCGGCCAACTGATCCACGTCGATGGTGGCTATACGCATCTGGACCGCGCCGTGAACCGGATGTAGCAGGTGGCATCATTGATGCCAAAAGAGGTCGCGCTCACGCGATCAGGCCCTGCTTGACCTCCCCTTCGACATCGGTCAGGCGGAAATCGCGGCCTTGGAAGCGAAAGGTCAGTCTGGTGTGGTCGATGCCGAGGAGACGCAGGATGGAAGCGTTCCAGTCGTGGACGGGGACGCTGTCCTTCACGACGTTGTAGCCGAAATCGTCGGTCTCACCGAATGTGATGCCGGGCTTCGAGCCGCCACCGGCCATCCACATGCTGAAACAGCGGCCGTGATGATCGCGGCCGTAGTTGGTGTCGGTGAGGGCACCTTGGCTGTAGACGGTCCGGCCGAATTCGCCGCCCCAGATGACGAGCGTATCTTCCAGCAGTCCTCGGGCTTTCAAATCCATTACAAGTGCGGCAGAGGGTTGATCGACATCTTTGCACTGGCCGCGAATTTGGCCGGGCAAAGCACCGTGTTGATCCCAGCCACGGTGCATCAGTTGGATGAACCTCACGCCCCGCTCGGCCATGCGGCGGGCGAGCAGGCAGTTGCGAGCGAAGCCGCCGTCGACGCCACTGTCGTGGATGCCGTACATGTCCAGCGTCTGTTGTGTCTCCTTCGAGAGGTCCGTCAGGTCGGGGACCGAGGTCTGCATCCGATAGGCCATCTCGTACTGCGCGATGCGCGTGTCGATCTCGGGATCGCCGAACGATTCCTTGGCGATCTCATTTAGTTGGCCGACCTTGTCGAGCATCCGGCGTCGCACAGCGCCGTCGATGCCGGGCGGGTTCGACAAATACAGCACGGGGTCATCGCCCGAGCGGAACCGCACTCCTTGATGTTCGGTCGGAATGAAGCCGCTCCCCCACAGGCGCGAGAAGATCGGCTGATCGGTTTTGTTCCCGCTCCCCTGTGAGATCATCACGATGAACGCGGGCAGGTTGTCGTTCGCACGGCCGAGTCCGTAACTGAGCCACGCTCCTAGGCTTGGTCTGCCCGGTTGTTGTGAGCCGGTCTGCAAGAACGTCGTGGCCGGATCGTGATTGATCGCTTCGGTGTTGAGCGACCGGCAGATGGCAATGTCATCGACGATCGAAGCGGTATGAGGCAGCAGCTCGCTCACCCACGAGCCGCTTTGACCGTGCTGCTTGAAGTGGAAGATCGACGGTGCGACGGGGAGCGTTTTCTGACCGGAGGTCATCCCCGTGATGCGTTGTCCCATGCGCACCGACGCGGGGAGTTCCGTGCCGCGTTTGTCAGCCAGACCCGGCTTGTGGTCGAACAGATCGAGTTGCGACGGCCCGCCCGACATAAAGAGGTAGATGACTCGCTTGGCCTTTGCGGGAAAGTGCGTTCCGTTGAGGATCCCCGTTCCCGTCACGGCTGCCTGTCCTGAATTCCCGAGCAGCGAAGCGAGTGCGGCGGTGCCGATTCCGGAAGCCGTTCGTCCGAAAAAGTGGCGGCGCGTGAGCCGTTCAATCAACGAGCGACTCGCTTGGGATGTTTCGTTCAACGGGATGTCGTGTGGTGAGAACATCGAGTGGCCTCTCTCTTGGCGTTCGGCGAGGTGGCGAAGGATCTCGGTCAGAGTAATGGTCTCGGCGCATGAGTTCCAGAATGGCACCGAGGCATTTGATGCGGTCGTGGAGATTGAAGTCCGGCTTTAAGAAAAGCCGGACTTCGAGATCGTGGCTTTTGATGCGGTCGTGAGTCGCCATCTTGTTTGCGTCACGAATCACTCGAATCTGTCTCCGGCGTGAGAATCTTGGTGGACCTTGACGCCAGAATCAGAAATCTCGGAAACGTGCAAGAGGACTCGCCAAAGATTCTTCAGATTTGCGATGGTCTGGGCCGATTCTACTTGGGAGGCGGTTCACAGCGGTGCGAACGGGCACACATCGGATGGCGATTGATCCGGTGTGAGCGCGTAGCACCGCCTAGAACGGTCTCGGGGGGGCAGGACAACTTAGATTGGTCTCAACGCACAGCACGATGCTTCGCGTTGGGCCACTCGTTCGGCCACCCACGGATTCTCGATACAGGGATCGAATCGAGGAGCCGCCGAGAATTTGTTACGCGACGACCGTGCCAGAGGAACGAGCAGGCGAGTGATCGCCCGCTCGAGCATCTGGTCCGAGGCAACACCTGCCGGTGGAGCCTCGGACTGAGAATCTTAAAGGCACGGATTGCCGCGTGGACAAGTTTGAGGGTGAAGATCCGGAGGGTCGCGACGCCCTTCAGAGTGTGAACAATCTAGGTGATTGGAGAGCCCGCGATGAGAACGATCTTCACTACTGGTCAGGTAGCAAAGATCTGCAAGGTTGCGCCCCGCACTGTCAGC
>JAYVDI010000232.1:0-1775 GCA_043749505.1 Schlesneria sp.
CGTCATCGTCAGGCCGCCCTTCACAGACTCCGTCGAACAGTACTCGTAGCCCCGAACCCCAAACGCGTGGTACAACAAACTCGTGGACACGCTGGCTCCTGTGATCTGGTGGCCCCAAATCACGCCGGCAGGTTCACGCTCTCTCAATCCTCAGCATGCATTCCCCGGATGAACCTGAATTAGGCAATCGCCCAACTGGTTATCTCGGTGCGGGTGACGAGGACCTTGCATTCACGTTGGTTCGTCACTCACGAATTTTGACGATGGCAGGCAGTTCTGAGCGGCTTCTATAATCGCCGTCGCCCCGCTCGCCAAATTCGACTTCTGCCGGAAACGTCTGTGTTGAGTTCTCTTCATGACGATGCACGCTGTCCGCCCCGATGTCTCCGATCTGGTGCTGAGCGTTTTTGAGCGGCCGCTGCATCCGGAACTCTTCGTACATTGCCGGTCCTTGGCGTTGAGAAACGGCGCAATGGTGTTCGATGCGCGGCTCCATTCGGCGGGGCACGTACTCGTGTTGCGAGTCGGTGCTTTGGTGGTGACTGAAGTGATTTCTGATCGTCGCGAACCGCTGCCTCGACACAGCTGCCTGTTCCAGCATCGTCTGCACGGCGACCACGATGCGACGGCTGAACTGGGTTCGCGGCTTCGTTACAGCGTCAGCGCGTCGATTGAACAACTCGTGCACGCCACGTTCTTACGGCACAACGAGGAGTTGATCGGAGATTGTTTCGGGGCAAATTTGTCCGTCTGCTTTGAAAGCAAGAATCGCTTCAACCCCGGCGCGGTGAGCCTGCTCAGAATCGAGGCGACACGCGACAGCTTGTTGGTCCACGCGTTCCACACGTTCCACACGTTCCACACGTTTCCCGAACACCTCGCCGTGGTGAAGACTCAGTCATTGTTTGAACTGATCTGACGACCACGAAGTGCGGTGGGGGAATGTGCAATTTCAGAAAACTCGTTGCTGACGGTCGAAAGTTCCACAGCCTCAGCCAAAGAACAAAGCAGGCCGGACTGCGATGTCCGGCCTGCTTCTACCAACGGTAAGGTCAGTATTCGTTACTTTTTGGCGGTCTTGGCCTTCGCCGACTTAGCGGCTGGGGCGGCCTTCTTAACTTCTGTCTTCTTTGCAGCGGGCTTCTTTGCAGCGGCCATATCCGTGGCTCCTTTGGGGAAGAACTTGGGCACCTGCTTTGAAACTGTCGTCTCTCTTTGGCACCCGGTAAGAGAGACAACTCAAAAGTGCGACACTCCAACGAGGAGTGTGAACTTCAAATCCAAGTTACTGCCGTATCAACGACGGCGATCCTATTGTCGTTTGAAAAATCGGTCAAGCAGAAAATGTTACTCAGCAAGAGATTGTCGAAGATGGCTCGGTCGTAAATTTTCGCATTTCAAAGTGACGCCGTGACGCAACTCATCGCGACACTTGCGACCATCCCTAACGCTCGATCATGCGTTACCACGCGGACGGTATGGTCTGAATCGTTTGGTTAGGTCATGGCCATCACACCGATTTCATCGGCTAGTCAAGCCGTAACGGTTTGGCGAATTTCGCAGTTTGTCACGATGGCGAGGGAAAAATGCTCTGCATGGCTGAAGCTCACTTGGAAGTTCGGCGGGAACTGCCGCTCGAATCTTCTCGATAATACCTCACGCGCCCCAAATGAGAGAGGCTCATCCGGCGTTTCGGGGAGGTTTCATGAGGAGGGTTGCGACGAGGGATTCGAGGAGTGCTTTTCCGCGTTTTCGGGCGTTGTGAACGAACTGGA
>JAYVDI010000233.1:0-7025 GCA_043749505.1 Schlesneria sp.
TCCCTTTGCTTTTCCCTTTGCTATTCCCTTTGCTTTTCCCTTTGCTTTTCCCTTTGCTTTTCCCCTTTGATTTCCCCCAACGACTCCTGACCCCGTTGATTTCCCCCTTGACCCCGTTGATTTCCCCCACCGCTTGCGGCACGCGGTGTGACGATGGCGGTTGCAAGCTCGCCCGTTGGCTGACGCGGTCACGTCGAGTAGTGCCACGCTATGGGAACCGCGTCCCGACAGCAGCGTACACACGGCAGCGAACCGACGACAACCGACCCGCCCAGCAGAACGCTCGGCGGGGTTTGTTGTTGGTGGATTTCACTTGTACTGACGCTGTCCGATCCCATAGCGTCACGGTGCGTCGGACTTCTTGTAACGGCAGGGGGCACTCATGGCAGCCGTCATTCCGAGAACAGTCGGTGAATCGCTGTTTTGGTCGTATGCGAATCTCGCGATGGCTTTCACGGGGGACCGACACGACGAACCCGCATATCAACAGATCGATTACATTGTTCGAAATAAGCTCTACTACGGACTTTTGCGAGGCGATCTCCATCCCAAATCTTTTATCATCGACGAGAAGGAGAAGTTGGACGCATCGGATGCTTGCTGCTATTGCGGTAGTCAGTCAGACCTGACGCTGGATCATCTGATCCCGCAGTTCAAAGGGGGAAAGCATTCCGCAGACAATCTGGTCGTGGCATGCCGCTCTTGCAACAGTTCGAAGAAGGCACTTGACCTCATCGAATGGATGGCCAAGAAGGGGACGTTCCCGCCGTTGAGACTCCTCCGACGTTATCTCAAACTCGCCATCGGCTACTGCGTCGAAAATGGGCTAATGGACATCAAGTTGGAATCCGGTGAAGGTGCCAGCAAACAGGCGACACTGTTCGACGACCTCGATCAGAACGGCATTTCAGAAAGCAGCGAAAGAGCGCTCGCTGCGTTGCCCTTTGCGATAGGACTGATCCCTCACAAGTTCCCGGCCCCGATTGACTTGGTGGATCGGGTTCCAAGCAGACGATGAGGAATGAACCGAAGCAGCATCACGCTCGGCGGGTTCTTTCGGTGGGTGATCGACCAATTCATTTCGTGGAAGAATCAGGCCATTTTCCACGAAACGACCGACCGACGACAGTGCGACAGCTTCGCCGCTCCCGCGTTCGGAGTGATGAGGGCAACCCGTTGACCGCCCGACAACCCGACGCCGCGAGCGCGAAGCCGTTGGTTGAGTTTGAATGGAAACTCGGTTGAAATGACGTCATCGGGTTTCGAGCGGGTTGCAAACCGACTCGGATGAAATCAAACCCGAGCGGTTGCAGCGTACCTGAATCCGCTCGCCGCTCGGTTTGGCCCGACTCTCAAGATTCAGGATCAGTTGTCATGGCTGATGGCCCTGCCGACGACTCGTTCGGCATGTATCGCGACTTGCATGAGCGCGCGAGGGAACTGTGTCGTCTCAGCATCGACGTCCTGAATTGTCTCGAATGGTTCCGCCTGTACGTCTCGGAAGGGATTGAAGACGGCGGAAAAATGCACGGGTTCAACGACTCGCCGCAATGCTTGCGAGAAGCCATCTATCAGCTTTGGATGCGGTGCCACGAACGCGACGTTCCTGCGATGCGGAATGTGTTTGCATTGCTCCCGATTGTTCAACAAGCCAACGCGGGCCACCTACGCACGATAAAATGCGGGAAGACTTTCGTCACGACGGCGACAGAAACCATCTT
The DNA here is from genome assembly GCA_043749505.1 of Schlesneria sp. Classification (GTDB taxonomy): domain Bacteria; phylum Planctomycetota; class Planctomycetia; order Planctomycetales; family Planctomycetaceae; genus Schlesneria. The sequence goes on from JAYVDI010000233.1 coordinate 1,722, forward strand.
TCACTGGTCAGAATGGCTGGAGGGCCAAACACTGAGGGCATGTCTGTGGATACCGAGCGGCAGTAAACTCGATTCGCCGGCGCACGATCCAAGGTGGGCTGGGACAATTCAGGACGTCGCCGATTTGGAACCGTATCACGACGTAATGCGGAGCATTCGGAAAGTGATTTCTCAATGGAAAATCACAGAGAACAACTTGCGGCGGCTCGAATGCTGGATTGAAGCGGAACACGTTCGGACGATTCGTTATCTCGACGAACTTGACGCTGTCACGACCGCCGAGAGCAACCCGTCCACTCTTCCGGAGCGTACAGCCAAGCCGCCGAAGGGAAAGCGCGGCCGCCCCAAAGGTGCGGTTGCTTCCAACGTGGATTCTGACCGCCGATTGGCGGAGACGTGGGATACGGGGAACTATCAAACCTACGCCGCCCTCGACCGCGAAAAGGGACTTTCACCGGGGGAAGCAAAGGCCGCGGTTGACCGACACCGACACCGACACCGCAAGCGACCGCCGACGCCGGAAATAATTCGGGACGGAAAACGTCGTCAAGGCCAATGATTATTTCCAGACGCCCCGTCCGCTCAATGCGGCCAAGGCCGTTTTGCGTCCGTTCGTGACATCGTCTCGGAATCAATTCGGAATCAATTCGGCTTTCCAGAACAGCATGGAAACTCCCCGCATCACGTTGAGCGTACCGCACGCTCGACAGTTCGATGCCTCTTGAGGAGTTGCCGAAATGATTGAAGTCTCTGCCGCCGGTCCATCAACCGGCATGGGTGACGTGGACGCTATCGCCGCGCTGATCCCGTGTTCGCCGCGACACGTTCGCCGCATGGCCGACGCGGGGTTGATGCCGCGTCCCGTCCACGTTGGGCGTCTTGTTCGGTTTCGATTGCGAACCGGCAACCCGACGACGGGTGTACTCGACTGGATTGAAGCCGGCTGTCCGTCGTGTCGGCCAATGAAAGGCGGTGCGCGATGATTGCAACCGCCAAGACAACCGCCGCTCGACAGGGTGAGTTGTTCCGCGACGAAGGCGCGAAGCTGGCGGCGCTTAATCGGCACGAAGCCGTCATCGCCGACGAACTGCGGTTCCTCAATGCGTTGTGCGAGAACGACGAAGCGACAACCGACGATGCCGTGGATGACCTGTCGGCTAAGTTCGCCGACGGGGGGAAGTGGCGCGGTTCGATTCCGCTCCGGCTTGCTCGGGACGGTCTGATCGAACGAGTTGGGGCCGCGAACAGTCTCCGAAAGCATCGTCATCGGGGCTTGCTGCGGATTTGGCGAATCAGAAACCGAGTGGCCGTGGATGCTCGACGCTTCACGCTGCGAACGATGCTCGCCGCTTCGGATGCGGCACGAAATGGAACCGGCCCAACGATGCCAGTCGTCGAGCCGGTCGAATCTGCGATCACTCACACACCGAACGGGGAAACGAACGATGGGCAAGTTGTCTGACATTCTGAATGGAAGCGGCGGGGACTTCAACGCCCGTTGGAACACGACCGAAGCGGCCGGGGACTTCGGGCCGGTTCCCCGCAGCGAGTACGTTTGCCACGTCAGCAAGGGTGAACTCGAATCGAGTCGCTCGAAAGCGACGCCGGGATACAAAATCGAGTTCGTGATTCTCGATGGCGAGTTCAAGGGGCATCGGCTCTGGCTCGATTGCTGGCTGACGCCCGCCGCGCTGGCGCAGTCGAAACGCGACTTGCGTTCGAGGAAAAGGTGTCAGGAACCGAATCCCGTTTTCGGTTCCTGACACCTTTTCCATCCCCCTGGAGGCGCTGGTGTCACTGTTGGGAGTTTATGCGCAATCGGGCGTCTTCAAGGGTGCCGCCACAATCCCTGAAAATGAATTCAGAAAGCAGGTGGTCCGTGACCTTCGCCTTCGCCCCGATCTTGGTGAAGACGTTCAAGGTTCGAGGAAAAGGTGTCAGGAACCGAATCCCGCGAGGAAAAGGTGTCAGGAACCGCATCCCGTTTTCGGTTCCTGACACCTTTTCCATCCCCAAGCCGGGCCACCCCGCCCGAAATCACGCTCACGAATCAAGCCGGGCCACCCCGCCCACCTGTGTTTTCTCCAAGCACCTTTTCCAAGTCATTACAGCGCTCTTCTCCGAAATCACTTCCGGGAGAATTGCAGCATCGACATGAACATGTTCATGTTCATCGGTATTCACGACAACCATTTCCCGTGCGTTCTCAGCCAGGATGTGAAGGGCTTCGGACGAGCCCTGAATTTTGAGAACTCCCCGTGGAAAGATTTGAATCAATACTGGTCCTTCGGGCCTACGCTCGACCCGTAACGTCCTCAAATAGTCGTCCCATGGCGCAACCTCGTTCGCGACCCGCAGCGGATACTCGCTGTTCGCTGCTTCAAGCCAATTCCCGAATTGCGTCCACTCATCTGAAGTACCAATGACGCTAATCTCATTCGTGTGGAATGCGGCGAGGACTAGCACTAAAAATCTCCTGGCAAAACGGTGGTTGGGTCAATCGCCAGATGTGGATCTGCCAACGGTCCCGTTCTCACGATCCGTCCGTTGATCTGTGTTTGCAGATTGAGATGTGGTCGGTCTCCCACATGTCTGCTGGCGGGGTTGACATCGAACCCTGCGCGTCTTGTCACTCGGTTGCCATTGGCGTCCACAAAGTTCTGAATGAATTGGGTGAAGAAAGGGGACAAGGGTGAAGAAAGGGGACAGGTCCATTTACGGATGACCGTTAAATGGACCTGTCCCCTTTTCCGCCTCTGTCCCCTTTTCCGCCTCCGATTTCGACTGAGACATCCTTTGCAATTACTTCAATCTGCCCGTCGTGAAACAACCAGACGATGTGCTTGAGTTTGTCCCACACTGCAACGTTGAATTGCCGATGTGCGGAGTTGATTATTTTATGCTGCTCAATCCACGGTGAGTTCTCGATTATGAATACGCCGCTGTCTCCAAGGCCGCTTCCGAATAGTGGGTGTCCGCAACGCGCTTCGTCGTTTGGCCCACCACATTGAATTGCATAGGCACCGTCAATCCTCACGACGGCAACACTTCGTTTCAATTGATCACCAGAAAGGTTGTCGTAAGTGAAGAATGTGCTGTAATCCGCATTGAAGCACAAGTTGAAGTTCGTCGCGTTGGTCCATGGGTACTTCCATTCCATGCGCACGGCGTATGGCCGTTTTTCGATCATTGCCAATTCTCTTTCGTTCTTGAGCAACTCCTCAACTGTTTCGCTGTACTTTTCCAAAGTTTCCGAAACATCGGCATTGCATGCGGTCCCCAATATCGAATCACGTTTCAACTGCAACAAACGAATCGCGTCACGAAGAGACTGCTTGGTGTGGTGACTCATTCTGTTGCGTCCCTCAAAGATGGCTGTGTTCATTCTGGTCATATCGTTACGTGATCGCCGTTGTCTTGTGATCACTGGCCAATTGGGCCTCCGACACCATTAGTTTTGAAATGGTCGAATATCGACTTAATCACACTCGGCCCTTGTGTCGGATGGACTTGCCGCAATCCCGCTTGTTGGGCGACGTAAAGAGTGCGGTTATTGGCAGCAACCCAACGGCCGTTTACCAATTCCGCTCCGAGCGTCAAACCGTCTGGAAGGCGTCCCAAAGTTCTTGCCTCTTCAATTGCCTCTTGAACGGAACGCCCAGCCCAATCTCCATGCTTGAAGAGCTCATCGGGCTGAACTGGCCGAGAAAATGCGATATCCCATGGGCAAACATTATGTACCAACAGCCCGTTGTCGCCGACGTGGTAGACGTGTTCGCCGTCGATTTCGAGGTTGTAGACCATCACCGGCGGGCCGCGCAGCGGGGTGATGCGGGTAACTTGGGTGAGGGTGCCGTTGGATTGTTTGAGGCGTTCTCCTGTTCGCAATTGTCCAGCGACCACGAAGTCTTGGCGGTCTTCGCTCCAGATCGGGTGAGTATCGGTGACGCCCAGCGGTTCGGTTTCTCCGGCGATCTCGACTTCCAGCACGTTCGCCGCCAGATGCTTCATCGTCCCGGTGACGATCATCCGGCCCTTGCCGTCGTCCGGTTCGATGTCGGGGCACGGGTCGATGCCGATCACGCGGGCCTCGCCGTTGAGGCCCATTTCGGTCATCACCAGATGGATCTTGCCGCCCACTGTGGCCGGTTGCTGGTCCAGCCAGGTCAGGGAACGGACGAAGGCGAGTTCGTAGAGTGCGCCGTGCTGGTTCATCTCCAAGCGGACGGCGCGGTGCGTGACCGGGTTGATGTCGGTCGGGGATTGAGTTTGTTCTCGCAGCGGGTTGCGGCCGACGAGGCGGCGACCGAGGCGGATGTCTTCGATGTTCTCGGTGACGCTGCGCCCGCGCGACTCTGCGCCCGCTGACGCGACGAACCGGGATGGTTTTGTCACCAACTGCGACCCGCACCAACCGCCGACGGCGAAGCAGAGCAGCATCGCCGCTGTCAGCACCTTGGAGAGCCGGCGGCGTTTCGTCTGCGTCGCACCCGGCCGCGGCTCGTGGCAGGCTGACGGGTTGGACACGACGGTCAGGCACGGACTCGGCGCGAACGGCGCGAGTGCGGGTTCGGTCCGACCGCGGTCGGCGCGCTTCCGCCGACGAGGCAGCGGTGCGTCACCGCGTTGAGCGGCCCCGTCGAGCTTCGCCTTGACCATCGCCACGCCGATCCCCGCCGCCACAGCCGCCACTGCTGTGCCACCCGTCAGCAGGGTCTCATCATCTGTCGCGGCCACAAGCAGCGCCTCCTCATCCTGTTTCATCAAGACCTTGGTTCCCGCGACGAAGCAAGTGCTACCCGGACACGAGTCCACTTTGTTGAGGGTGTCCGACCGCTTGGCCATCGCCTCGGCGATGTTGTCGGTGGATTTGGCGACGGTCTTGAGGGTGGATTCGCCGAGTTGTTGGCCCGCCTTGACCGTCGCTTCCACGGCGCTGGTCGGGACGCGGGCGACGGCTTTGGCAATCTTGTCGGCACCGAACGGCACGAGGATGCTGGCGTAGGACAGGGCCGCTCCCGCCGCATCGCCCTGCGCCAGTTTGACCGTGCCACCAATGGCGTCGGCGATACCGGTCGGATCGACCAGGCTGACGATTTCAGTGGCCAGTTCGGCCGACAGCAGGAGGTCACTGACAATGCCTCCGGAAGCCCCCAGTTTCTTGTCGTCGAGGACGAGGTTCATCGTCCAGTGGGCCCACGACTTGGGGGGATCGTCGTTGATGACCCCCTCGGCTCCGAAGAACGCATCCCAGCCCGTGACGGTCTTGAGACCCTTGGCCATTTCGGCTTGGATTTCTCCCAG
>JAYVDI010000234.1:0-17055 GCA_043749505.1 Schlesneria sp.
GAGGCCGTAGGGTGCGTGGAGTCTTCGGAACGCACCGTCTTTCACCACGCACGACGATTGAAAACCGAGAACCGATTGAGAACTGAAACGGTGCGTTCCGAAGACTCCACGCACCCTACCCGATTATTGAAAGACAAAGAGAACTCGAATGCTTTGGGAAGTGGAAATCCGTCCGGCGGCAAATGAAGTGGATCGCGAAGCCGCTCGCGTGGTGAATGAGGCTCAGGCGCTCGGGGCCTCGACCGTGAAGTCGGCTCGCAGCGCGAGGTCATTCCTCCTGCAAGCCGCGTCGCTCAGCGAGGCCGATGTGGTCCGCGCGGCCCGCGTGCTGCTGGTCGATCCGGTGGCGGAAATCAGTCGCGTGACGAGGATCGACCAAGCCTCCTCCTCCTCAAGCCCCAACACTCAAACCCCAACACCTCTCCTCAACGTCCTCTACAAACCGGGCGTCACCGATAACGTGGGGATGAGCACCCAGAAGGCGCTCGTCGATCTCGGCTTCGATGTCGAGGCGGTCGCGACTGGGCGGAAGTATTGGTTCGACGCGGCTGCTTCGTCCGCCGATCTCGACCGCGTCGCGAAGCGTGTCCTCGCCAACGATGCCATCGAGCGAGTCATCGCCGGACCGCTCCACATGGACACGATCGGAGCGGGCAGCGAGTACAAGTTCGCACTGCGCACGGTCGCCATCCGGGCGATGAACGATGACGCCCTGATGCACCTCAGCAAGCATGGCCAGCTTTATCTGAGCCTCGCCGAGATGCAGACGATCAAACAACACTGGGTCGAGCAGCAGCGCGACCCGACCGACATCGAACTCGAAACGGTCGCTCAAACGTGGAGCGAACACTGCTCGCACAAGACGCTCAAGGGCCGCATCCGCTACCGCGACGAACACGGTGAGCGGGTCTTCGAAAACATGCTCAAGGAGACCGTCTTCGGCGCGACGGTCGAGATTCGCCGGCGACTCGGCAAGGACGACTGGTGCGTCAGCGTCTTCCAGGACAATGCGGGTGTCGTGAAGTTTGACGACAAGCAGCACGTCTGCTTCAAGGTCGAGACGCACAATCATCCGTCGGCCATCGAACCGTACGGCGGAGCCAACACGGGGATCGGCGGCGTGATCCGCGATCCGCTCGGCACGGGCCTCGGCGCGAAGCCGATCCTCAACACGGATGTCTTCTGTTTCGCTCCGCCCGACACGCCGGTCGATTCGCTCCCACCGGGGATACTGCACCCGAAGGCCGTGATGAAGGGAGTCGTCTCGGGCGTGCGCGATTACGGCAATCGCATGGGCATCCCCACCGTCAACGGGGCGGTCTTCTTCGACGAACGGTATCTCGGCAACCCGCTGGTCTACTGTGGAACCGCCGCGATGATCCCGGTCGGCAAGGTCGAGAAACAGGTTCATCCCGGTGACTTCATCGTCGCGGTGGGAGGCCGCACGGGACGCGACGGAATCCACGGCGCGACGTTCTCGTCCGCCGAGCTGACTCACGAGAGCGAAACGATCTCGGGTGGAGCCGTCCAGATCGGCAACGCCGTCACTGAGAAGATGGTGGCCGACGTGGTCCTGCAAGCCCGCGACAAAAACCTCTACAACGCGATCACCGACTGCGGCGCGGGCGGGTTCAGTTCGGCCGTCGGTGAAATGGGCGAACACTCCGGCGCAGTCGTCTGGCTGGAGAAGTGCCCGCTCAAATACGCTGGTCTCTCCTACACCGAAATCTGGATCAGCGAGGCTCAGGAACGAATGGTCCTCGCCGTGCCTCCCGACAAGTGGGACGAGTTTTTTGCTTTGTGCGCGGCCGAGGGAGTTGAAGCGTCCGCCATCGGCCAGTTCGGCAACGAAGGCCGTCTCAAGCTGACCTACCACGGCCAGACCGTCGGCGACGTGGCGATGAGCTTCCTGCACGACGGTCGCCCGCGGGTTGTTCGCGATGCGGTTTACATACCGCCGAAAGAAAGCCCCCTCACCCTAACCCTCTCCCCCGAAGACGGTGGCGAGGGGACAAGAAACTCGCCACTCGCCACTCGCCACTCAGCACTAACCTCCTCCCTCACCGCCATCCTTGGTTCGCTGAATGTCTGCTCGAAGGAGTGGATTATCCGGCAGTACGACCACGAGGTGCAGGCGGGAAGCGTGGTGAAGCCGCTCGTTGGCGTGGCCTGTGACGGGCCGTCGGATGCGGCGGTGGTGCGGCCCGATCTGACCTCGCAGCGCGGCGTCGTGGTCTCGAACGGGATGAACCCGCACTACGGCGACTTCGATCCGTACTGGATGGCCGCCGCCGCGATCGACGAAGCGGTGCGAAACTGCGTCGCGGTCGGAGCCGATCCGAGCCGCATCGCGATCCTCGACAATTTTTGTTGGGGGAACACCGAGCGTCCCGAAACGCTGGGGTCGCTCGTGCGCGCGGCCCTCGGCTGCAAGGACACGGCCATCGCGTTCGGCACACCGTTCATCAGCGGCAAGGACAGCCTGAACAACGAGTTCTCCTACGTCGATCCGGCCACGGGCGAGAAGCGCACGGTGGCGATTCCGTCGTCGCTGCTCATCAGCGCGATTGGGCAAGTCGCCGACGTGCGACAGTGCGTGACGATGGACCTCAAACAGGCTGGCAATCTTTTGTACTTGGTCGGAGTCACGCGCGACGAGATGGGCGGCAGTCACTACGCGCTGGTCAACGGCCTCAGCGGAGGAACCGTCCCGCATGTCGATCTCGCTCAAGCCCCAAAGATCTTTACCGCCGTGCATCGAGCGATTTCCGGCTGCCTCGTCCGCAGTTGCCACGACCTCAGCGAAGGGGGCCTCGCTGCCGCCGCCGCCGAGATGGCCTTCGCAGGCGGACTCGGTGTCGAGTTGGACATCTCGTCCGTGGCTGAGGCTGCCAGCCTCAGCGATCCCGCCGTGTTGCTCTTTTCAGAAAGTGCGACCCGGTTCCTGATCGAAGTCGAACCGGTCAGGGCTTCGCAGTTCGAGACAACATTTGCCGGGCTGCCACTCGCTCGCGTGGGCCAAGTTACGTCGAGCGGTCGCGTGCGGGTCGCGGCTTCAGGCGGAGAGCCCGTGATTGACGCGAGCCTCGTCGAACTCAAAGCCGCGTGGCTCAAGCCACTGGCTTGGGAGTGATGGGTTTGTGGAGTACCAACTCTTTGCAGGCTCGTTTTCAAACGCAGACTGGACCTTGGACCACTCAATCAATCGCTTGTGAACCTAACCAAACTCAATCGACAAGCCCAATGAACAAAGGCGCAAATCAGGGCGTCATCGCCAATGCAGCGCGGGTAAGGAAACAGGTAATCCGCAATATCGTCTCGGTCGGGATGCCCACCGATCAGTTCCGGCATTTGTCGTTGCAGTCGCAGGTTCGCGCGGCGTGACAGCGGAATCTGGTACGTGTTCCCATGAACTTCAAAGTGTCCGCAAGTTCGGAAATCGTTCACGCTCCAAGGATGGCGAAGTAGCCCAACCGCGTTGCCTTTCCACGCGAGAGACCACTCAAAAATGAACCACGAACAGACTCGCCGCCAAACGGAGCCGAGCAGCCCCGTTTTCGTGTCCGGATACTCCCGCAGGCGCACCCGCAATTGGCCTACCTCGTTTTCGCCGACAAAAAACGTGTGGATCGCACGGTCGTCGGAGTCATCCGAAACTCGACCGATCTGATAAACGGAGCCATCCGCCAGAACGATCGCAAACAGTTCTTGCATGTCTCCCTCATGTACATGGCTGACCCATAAAACACTCCCCCAGCGTTGGAAAGACAGCGCACAACGTGATGGACTGATGATGGCCATCCACACGGAATTGCTGACGCCCGAGAATTTCATCCCGAACGTCGCTTGATTCAACTCGAAGTCGCCGTTCCCAGGCTTGTCTTCCAGCTTGCGAATCTCCGCAGCGACAAGCGGCTTCATCCGTCGAAGGAGAATCGCCAGACCCTCATTCATTCCACGCCGCTTCCGTTATGGTGAACCGCCCGATCCAAGGGACCGATGCGTTTGCGGTTTTCGCCCCATCACTCGGCAACCTCACGCGATGATCTGGTTGACCACGTTGCCGTGGACATCGCTCAGGCGGTAGTCGCGGCCCTGGAAGCGGTACGAGAGCTTCGTGTGATCGAAGCCGAGTTGGTGCAGGATTGTGGCTTGCAGGTCGTGGATGTGGACCTTGTCTTTGGCGGGGCTGAAGGCAAATTCGTCCGACTCGCCGTGCGAGTAGCCGCCCTTGATGCCGCCTCCCGCGAGGAAGATCGAGAAGCAGTCGGGATAGTGGTCGCGGCCGAGCAGGTTGCCGCCCGAGGTGCGGCCCTCGCGGAACGGCGTGCGGCCGAACTCACCGCTGCACACGATCAGCGTCTCGTCGAGTAGCCCGCGCTGCTTGAGATCCTTGATGAGGGCCGCGATCGGCCGGTCCATCGTCTGGCATTTCGTGGTCAAGCCGCCGCGGATATCGGTCTCGGCCCCGGTCGCGTGGAAGTCCCAGCCCCAATCGAAGAGCTGCACGAACCGCACGCCCTTCTCGACCAAGCGGCGAGCCAGCAAACAATTGTTGGCAAAGCTGGCCTGGCCCGGCATCGCGCCGTACGCCTCGTGCGTTTCCTTGGTCTCCTTGGTGATGTCCATCACGTCGGGGACTGCCGTCTGCATCCGATAGGCCAGCTCGTACTGCGCGATGCGCGTCAGCGTCTCGGGGTGGCCGAGTTCCTTCGCCTGAATCTCGTTCAGATCGCGGAGCGCATCGAGGCTGGCTCGCCGCAGGTCGCGGTCCATGCCCGCCGGGTCGGAGGCATACAGCACGGGATCGCCCTTCGAGCGGCACTGTACTCCCTGATACACCGACGGCAGGAAACCGCTGCCATACGAATTCTTGCCGCCGTTGGGCTGCACGCCGCTCGAAATGAGCACGACGAAGCCGGGCAGGTCATCGCTTTCCGAGCCGAGTCCATACGTGACCCACGATCCCATCGAAGGCCGTCCCGAACGAGCCGATCCCGTGTAGAGCAGCAACTCGGCGGGAGCGTGATTGAACTGCTCGGTGTACATCGACTTGATGACGCACATCTGGTCGGCCACCTCGTGCAGATGCGGGATGGCGTCGGACAGCCAGACGCCACCCTCACCGCATTGCTTGAACTGGCGCGGCGTCCCCAGCAGCTTCGGTATCCCGGTCGTGAACGCGAACCGCTTTCCCTTGAGAAATGATTCGGGCACCGGCTCGCCGGTGTGCTTCACCAGTTCGGGCTTGTAATCGTAGAGGTCCAAATGCGGAGGCGATCCGGTCAAGTGCAGGTAGATCACCCGCTTCGCCTTCCCCGCAAAGTGCCCCGCCTTCGCCGCGAGCGGATCGATATCGATGCCAGGTGACGCGAGGCCATCCCGGTTCATCAACGCTCCCAACGCCACGGCCCCCAGACCCATCTGGCCCTGCTGGAGGAAGTGTCGTCGCGTGATGTGCTGCAAGTTCTGTTGCGATGGATTCATGAGCAAGCTCCCAAAATTGAGCAAAGTCAGTCTCTGTAATGTCTGCATTCGATTCAGCGTTTCATCAGCATCTCGTCGAGGTTCAAGAGAACATTGCCGACCAGTGTCCAGGCGGCGAGTTCGGGAATGTCGGCGTCTTGAGGGGCGGGGCCGAGCGGGTCGGTGGCGAGTTTCAGGGCGTGGTCGGGTTGTTTTTGGAGTTGCTCGCGCGAGGCGGTGTAGAGTTTTTCGAGGCGGTTCAGTTCGTCATCGGTTGGGTTGCGCGAGGTCACTTGACGGAAGGCGAACACGGTTTTGTCTCGTGGTGTCGGGCCGCTGGTGGCGATGCGGCGGGCCAAGGCTTGCGCGGCTTCGACGTAGACGGGGTCGTTCAGCGTGACAAGGGCTTGCAACGGCGTGTTGGTTCGCGAGCGGCGGACGGTGCAGACTTCTCGGTTCGGAGCATCGAAGGTGGACATCGACGGATACGGGTTCGAGCGACGCCATTCGGTGTAGAGGCCGCGTCGGAATTTGTCCTCGCCCGCACTGGTCTGCCAGTCGGTGCTGCTGCCGAAGGCGGCGGAGAGGCCGCTCGTCGGTTGAGGCGGCTTCGCCGATGGGCCGTAGAGTTTCGGGCTGAGCAACCCGGAGATCGCCAGCGCCTGATCGCGGATCATTTCGGCAGAGAGACGGAAGCGGGGGCCTCGCGCGAGCAGGCGATTGTCGGGGTCTCGCTCGAATTGGTCCGGCGTCACCTTCGATGACTGGCGGTAGGCCGATGACATGACGAGGAGCTTTACGAACTTCTTCATGTCCCAACCGCCATCGACCAGTTCGACGGAAAGCCAGTCGAGCAGCTCGGGATGGAACGGTTGGTCGCCCTGCGCGCCGAAGTCTTCGCTGGTCGAGACGATGCCGATGCCGAAGACTTGTTCCCAGAATCGGTTCGCGATGACTCGGGAGGTCAGCGGGTTGTTCGCGTCGATCAGCCACTTCGCCAGCGTGAGCCGGTTCGGCGCGGCGTCTTTTGGTAGCGGAGGAAACGCGGCGGGCGTTCCTTCCGTCACCTCTTGGCCGAGGTCTTCAAAGTTGCCTCGGTATTGCAGCTTCGTTTTTCGACGCATGTTCGCGGCGAGTTCCTTCATGATCGGCACGGTCATCGCCGGCTTGAGGTCGGCGAGTTGCTTCTTGACCGCCGCCAGTTTGTCTCGATCAGCCTTGAGTTCCGGCGCGATCGAGACGTAGTGCTTGGCGAGTTCGCTCTGCTGCGCTTCAGTCCGCGACTCGGGTTTGATGTTGAGGATCGCCAAGATCGCGGGCGGAGTCTTCGCGAATTCAGCGACGCGCGTGTCGTTGGTCCAACTCAAACGGAACTTGCCGAGGACGTGGGACTCGTGCGACGACGACTGGTCGATGGTGACGACGAGCTTCGATCCGGCCGGGGCCTCGACGGGCACGGCGGCGATGGCGGTAAGGACGTGCGGTTGGCCAAGCGCTCCGCCGACGGCCCAGCCCGAGTTGGCTTTGCCGTCGATTACGTTCTTCGCTTCAAACATCGGCTGCTCGTAATCGGCGAAGGCGGCAATGAACTTCACGTCGCGCACACCACTGAGCGACAGCTCGCGCGACGGCTTGATGAGGTCCGTGCTCTTCAACTCCCACACGACATCGCGATTCGCGTTGAAGATTGCGACGCGCCAGTTGGCCAGTCGCCCTTCGGTCTCGCCGTCGGTGCGGTTCCAGACGACGATGCGGTCGAGCGGCTGATCGGACTTCAGATCGACCTCCCACCACGCATTGTCGGCCGCTCCCGTATGAGTGACTGAGTTGTTCGCATAGTTGCCGTCGGTGTTGCCGTCGATGGCCCGTTCGGGCGGGCCGTTGTAATCGGTGCTGATTTGCTTGGCATCGCCCATGCGAGCGACATTCTCGGCCCCACTGAAGACCTGCACTTCGGCCAGATGGAGGAAGCCGCCCTTCGCGAGATTCTCCACGCGCACGATGCGACCCGTCAGACGGGAGCCTTCCGGTGGCTGAACGATTGCCGACAACTTCGACAGCACAAAGTTGCCGCCGCCAAAACCGGGGCCTTTGCCCGGCAGTGCGTCATCGGGAATCGTTTCGAGTTGCAGCGCGTTGACGTTCGTTTTGTCGGTGGCACTGAGCGGGATGTCGATCGTGTACTTGGCCGTCTTTGAACCGGTCGCCGCCTTGATGCTGGCATCGTCGGCGACCGTGAGTTCACTCCCACTCGATGACGACGCGGCGACGGGTTTCGTCGCGGTCCACGTCAGGTCGAGCGGGAATGACTGCTCCCACTTCACTTTGCCAGCGGTTAGTTCCGGCGTCGGCGTCGCGAGCTTTTTATCGAGTGACGCGACTTCATTTTCCAACTGCGTCTTCTGCAAGAGTTGACTCTCGGTGAACCGGCTTAGTAAGGGAGACTCATCGCGCCGATCGGCGTCGTCGGTGTTGTTGAAGAACGCGAAGAACCGGAAGTATTCCTCCTGCGAGATCGGGTCGAACTTGTGCGTGTGGCACTGGGCGCACGCCATCGTCGTTCCCATCCAGACGGCCATCGTTGTGTTGACTCGATCCACGATGGCGACGTTGCGGAACTCCTCGTCGTTCGTCCCCCCTTCGCTGTTCGTCAGCGTGTTGCGATGAAAGGCTGTCGCGATGATCTGGTCGTCGGTCGGCTCGGGGAGCAGATCGCCCGCGATCTGCTCGATGGTGAACTGGTTGAACGGCTTGTTGGCGTTGAGTGACATGATGACGTAGTCGCGGAACGCCCAGATCGTGCGCGAAGGATCGTCGGCGTAGCCCGCCGAATCGGCGTACCGCGCCAGATCGAGCCACATGTGACCGAAGTGTTCTCCATACGCGGGCGACTTCAACAGACGGTCAACCACCTTTTCATAAGCGTTCGCATCCTTGTCGTTGACGAACGCTTCGACCTCAGCCCACGTCGGCGGCAGACCGGTCAGGTCGAGTGACACGCGACGAATGAGCGAGTGCCGGTCGGCCTCCCCGAGCGGCTTCAACCCTTCACGCTCCAACCGCGCGAGGATGAACCGATCGATGTCGTTCTTCGCCCACGCGGCCTCCTTCACCGAGGGAATCGCCGGACGAACTGGCTTCGCGTACGACCAGTGAGTCGCGTAGTTCCCTCCCTGCTTGATCCACTCCTTAAGCAGCGAGACCTCACGCTCCGACAACCGCTTGCCAGTCGCCTTGGGTGGCATCATCACATCGGGGTCGGTCGAGGAGACTCGTTTGACCAATTCACTCTTGTCCGGCTGGCCCTTCACAATGGCGAACGATCCGTCCTGATCGACCAACGCTCCTTCTTCGGTATCGAGCCGCAACCCGTCTTTGCCGCCCTTCCGTTCGTTCGCGTCGGGGCCATGACAGAAGAAGCAATTGTTCGACAGGATCGGCTTGATGTCGCGACTGAAGTCGATGGCCGGGCGGTTTGCCGGAGCGGTTGCCTGTGCGAAGACAGGCTCTGAGGAGAACATTGTCAAATCGAGAAACGTCAGACTGAGTAGCAGCAAAGAACGAACGCTTGTCATGGCGGCGGGACTCACACGAGAAGAAATCTGGCGGGAAGCCTTCAACGGCGGGGATCGGCGACGGCTACGAGAATCAGCCAACTCTGATCGACCGGATTAGAACTGATCCCCCCCGCGACGAACAAGCCGGATGAGGCGTTCCGGTCAACATTCATGCGCAGCGTCACGGCGCGAGCGGCCGCTCGACGGAGACGGCATCGGTGGCGGGGATGCCGACGACCGGAAGCGGGTTGCGAGGCGGACGTTCATTGTCGTCGGGAGCGACCTGATCGAGTGGCCTCTGATCGACGGCTTCTCGCAAGAGCAGATAAACGATGGTGACACTCGTCCAGAAGAGGCTGATCTCGAACGTGCCGAGCAGGACGTTTGCGACCGTCCGACAGGCGTGAGCGATTGTTGCCAGTTGAGCCGCATCACTGGTGGCGAGTGTCGCGCCAAACAGTGCCATCGCGATGGCACCGTCGAAGAAGTGAGCTGCGATCGAAAGAACGAACGCTTCAAACACATAGGCCACCAGCGCGAAGCCGATCGTGTGGAAAGGGCGTCCCGTCCAGAAGCTGTACGAACGGCTGAGTCCTCCGAAACCATCGCAGTCATCCACGGCAATGGCGGCGATCATGAGTGGCCAGCCGACCACAGCCGCCAACAGCAGGACCACCACGGCGCAACCTCCCGCGAGCAGAGCGGGAGACGCAACGTACAGCCAGACCTGTCCAATCAGCGGCAGGTGACTCGGCAAAACAAGGAAGCACACGCCGAACATCACCAGGATCGCCACCGCCAAAGGGATCAATGGTGACACGACCGCACGCCGCCAGCGGGAGATTCCAAACTGAATCGCCCGTCGAAACGAACCGACTTCATCACGAGCGAACTGAATCGCGGCGAGCCGACAGAGAGAGACTCCAAACAGCGACCAGACCGCGACGGCGATCGCGAACCGCAAGTGAGCTGTCAGACGCTGCGGCATCGTCGATTCCGAACGGAACGCGCCGCTGGCCACAGCCAGCAAATCGTGCCACGGTCGTGCGGCGTTCGAGAATGTCGCGTGTGCCAACACCGGGTGCAGCCGCTGTGCGTCGGGAATGGCGGTGACCCAGCTCTCAACGGTGAATGGCGCTTGAACCCGCGTCTCCTCGCCAATCGGGATCACGTTCACGAGTTGTGAACTGAGCGAGATGACCAACAGCGTGAGGCCGCTCAACAGAAGCGGCCTTACGGCGAGCGAGATCCCGAATGCTCGAAACAGATGCAGCCAAGGGAAGAATCGTCGATAGCGAAAAGGCTCCGCAGGCGTCATGCAGTGGTCTCGTGTTCGTCGTGGAAGCGGGTGGCTCGTTGATGAGTAGTGAAGCTGTTTGGACTGCGGTTCGCCAGCGTGACGAACGAATGCGTTGGTGCCCAACATTGCTCGTATCGAGTCAACGACGATTGGCATCGGAGATTCGACGCAGGATGGGAAGCAGGTCGGCGAGAGTTCGATTGGGACGCAGGGGCGAATGCGGCTGGGCGTAAGGTTGCGATGGTGTGCGAAGCGGTTCGTCGAGTCGCGTCAGATCAAACACCGCTCCGTTGGCGTAACGGTGGACGATGAACTTCATCACTTTGACATGAATGTGATGCCGCCAAGCATCGAACTGGTTCGGATCATCGCGCAACGACGTTTCGAGATGGTTGAGCCGATCAAGGTATTTCCGAAATGTGAATCCGGCAGAATCGTGCAAGGGTGAAGTCATAGCTTGGACCGTCCGGCGAATGCCGGACGGTGAACGGGATGAGAGACCGGCGAGCCGCACGTCGTCAGACTGCGGGTTCGTGATCGCGTTACAAAACCCGTGACCTGACGGCACACGGCTCTCCAAAAAACTTTTCGCGTACGATCGCGAGGGATGATATCTCACATTGGATGCGGACGGCAGCGCGTGACCGGTGGCAACTCGATTTCGTCGAGCCGCGCGATTTGGTAAGAACTCGCCCCGCTCATATCAACCCGAAGTATGAGCGTGGATAGCGGGGAGGTGGTGTGGCCGAAAAGTCCGCGAGGAAGCCAAGACTGTCTGCCGTCGCGTGGCATCCTCGCTGACGCTTCGGATTGGTGTTGCTGAAGCCGCTCGCGTTATATCGGAATCGTTCTTGGAATCGTTCATTCTTGGGGAGGACTCGTCGATGGACTTGCTCAGCACGTTGTCAGGCTCACTGATGGAAGGCTTTTTCCCCGCCGGTTGGGATCTGAATAAGATCGATGCGTGCGTCGATCCCGACCCCGCGAATGTCGGCGTGCGGCAGAAATGGTGGCACAAGCAATTCCAACTGATGCCCTGCGGGAGCCTCACCGATTTCGACATGATGCTCGGGCATGAAATCGCACTGACGATCAAGCAGAGTCGTGATGCGGGCGAGCAGCTCGCGCTGATCCTGCCCGTTGGCCCGATGGGAATGTATCGCTGGGCGATCTACTTTCTGTCGGAATGGGGCGTCTCGTGCGAGCATGTGCATGGCTTCAATATGGATGAGTGGAGTGACGCGGCCGGAAACACGCTCCCCGCGACCAACACGGGATCCTTTCAATACGCGATGGAGCGGGCGTTTTATGGGCCGCTCGGCAAATTGACTGTCCCGAAGAAGCAGCGGAACTTTGCCACAAAGAAGTTGCTGCCGGGCTACTCGGACAAGATCAGCGAGCTGCGGAGCAACGGTGCCAAACTGGGAGTGATTTTTGGTATTGGTCGTGTCTGCCACATCGCGTTTTGGGAGCCGCATTTCGCGGGCGAGTTCTCGTCCACAGAAGATTGGAAGCGGCAGACACACCGACTCGGCGCAAAACTGCATCCGCTCACCGTGGAGCAAAACGCGTTGACGAGTTTTAAGAGCCGGACGACGCTCGTCCCTGCGTTCGCCAATACAATCGGTCCTGGTCTGTTCCTCGGCTGCGACAAGATCATCGGTGGCGCAGACGGCACATTCGGGCGAGGCATGATGTGGCAGGGCCTTTCGCTCTGGATGACCCTCCGCCACGAACCGACGCCCTGGATTCCCTCGACATTCATGCCAACTCAGCCTGGCCGTTTGTTTTTCCTGAACGAACTTGCCGGACCACTGACTGCCGAGTGCAACTGAAGAGTGGTATCACTGGTTTGAGAGTGGTAAATGCCTCAGATGTCGTCACGGTCACGGTCAAAATTAGACCGAAAACAGTCGCGTCGCATGGCTTGCGTGCTATTGAATCGGCCGTTATCTTCCCTCCTCCTTGAACGGCCCGCCCGAGACGCCTCGGAGCCATCGGGCCAGTCTTGACTGAGATTGAGGATTGCACGACATGGTTTTACGTCCACGCACGAAGCTGAAACTGGCCCGCAAGGCAAAACGTTGTCCCAAGTGCGACAAATTGGTGGGGATGCGAGTCCGCTGCAAAACCTGTCATAAAAAGTTGCGGTGACACCGACGTTCAGGCTCGTCCTGTGAGTCGTAAATAAATCGCGCTAGCCAGCTTTCAAATTTGATTTCGACCGTTCACCTAGTCTGGTTGCGGTCTTTGACAATTCACGTTGCCGTATAGAAGAGTTTTATCATGCCGCGTACCGAACGAGATCGCGAAAAAGAACGTCGCCGCAAGCACGCAGTCAAGCTCAAAAAATTTGAGGCTCGTTTTCGTTTAGCGACGAACCAAGCGGACAAATTGGCCATCGCCGCCAAAGTTCGTCGGTTCAGCCCCCGAATCAACCTCGAAGAGCGTGCGTCTGCAGCAGCATCGGCTGCGAAGTCTGCTGCCCAAGCCATCAAGAAGTGATCACTTCGAGTTGCTTGGTACTCCCTATATTTTGATTGCGATTTGACAGCACGACAGGCTCCCTGTCGTGCTGTCTTTTTTTTGCGGGCGGCCTCGGGGTGGCACGTCCCTGCCCACCGCCCGATGGAATTGCGAAAACTCTGCTCAGAATAGCGGTGATTCAAATTGTATGGAGTTGCATCGCCTCTTTTCAAAGTGGGGGCAAAGTACGGTGTGGCTTACATCAAAATCAGGTCGATCTACCTCGCGACACTCACCGGCCTAGATTCTTTTGCGAGGCCACTTAGAATGGCTGCCCTTGTCGCACGGATGCGGTTCCCAAGCTTGGTTAAATCGTTCGCAGGAGTGACCTCATGACCCCGCGCGTGCTGACGGCGTTACCCGTTTACAACGAAGAGCGTCATCTGGCCGAAGTCTTGTCCGAGGTGAGAAAATACACACGCGAGATTCTTGTCATCGACGATGGTTCACAGGATCAGACTCAGGAATTGTTGGCACGCGAGCGAGACATTTACGTCTTGAGGCACACCCAAAATCAAGGCTACGGCGCGGCGCTTCGGTCTGCGTTTCAATATGCACTTGCCGGTCAGTACGACGTGGTGGTGACGATCGACTGCGATGGCCAGCACGAGCCGAAGCTCATCCCGGAACTCGTGGCAGCCGTCTATGCCTCGCCGGAACAGCCCGACTTTGCAATGGACCAACCCGCCGACATCGTTTCGGGCAGCCGCTACCTCAAGCCGTTCCCCGACGCGAGCGTGCCGCCGATCGAACGACGACGGATTAACATGCAGATCACCGAGTGGTTGAACGAACGGTTTTCGCTGAACCTCACTGATTCATTCTGCGGATTCAAGGCGTACCGCGTCGATGCTTTGGCGAGCCTGCGAATTACGGAACTGGGCTATGCAATGCCACTGCAACTTTGGGTGCAAGCCGCAGCGTTGAAGTTGAAGGTGGTGGAGTTTCCCGTGCCGCTGGTTTATCTCGATGAAGACCGCTCGTTCGGCGGATCGCTCGATATCGCCGAACGTCGGCTGGCTTACTACCGCGAGGTACTCGACCGCGAAATCGCAGCGATGCAACTGAATTGTGATGCGACTCCGCGACCGACTGTCGGTCATCCGGTTCTGTGTGGCTCTGCTCCGTAAGGCGAGCGACATGGCGAACCGAATGATCTCGCCCATGCTAGGCGCACTGCCGCGACTCCGTCTGCCGCGTGAACACGGTTCGATTTTGTGTTCGCCCGAGTTGAATGCCGCTTCGGAATGGATCGGCCTCAATCACACGACGCTCCGCTCGGCGAATTGCACTGTGCAGGGAGTGCCTCTGTCGCGATTGCGCGATTGGACGAGAGAAACACTGCTCGATGAAGCCGTTCGGTTCACGAGGTCAATTCGGAATTTCGACGTTACGTCCGATTTGTCGCGCGCACCTGCACACGCGATTGTCGTGACCGGTCATCAACCGGAACTGTTTCACGCGGGAGTCTGGGCCAAGAACTTTGCGGCAGCGGGACTGGCTCAACGCCACGGAGGAGTTGCCCTCAACCTGATCGTCGATAACGACACACTCGACAGTGTGCGGCTGCGAGTCCCAATGGGCACTCAATCGGCACCGCGAATTGAGCGGCTCGCGTTTGACTCGGATCGCCCGTCGCAGCCGTGGGAAGAAGCCACCATTCTAGATCGTGCCGCGTTTCGGGCGTTCGGCGCGCGTGTCGGCTCGATCATGCGTGACCATTGGTCGATCACGCCGTTGATTGAGTCGTGCTGGTCCGCCGCCGTCCGGCAGTCTGAAGCTTCGATGAGTCTGTGCGACTGCTTGGTGGCGGCCCGCATGTCTGTCGAACGTGAACTCGGCTGTAATAACCTCGAAGTGCCGATGTCGCGAGTTTGCGAGACTGCGCCGTTCCGGCAATTCGCCTCGCATCTGCTCGCCCATTTGCCGCGAGTCCACTCCCTTTACAACTCCGCTGTGCGCGAATACCGGCTCGAACATCGGTTGCGCAGCACGTCGCACCCGGTTCCCGAGCTGGCCTCGCGTCACGAGTGGCTCGAAGCGCCGTTTTGGATTTGGCGAGCGGGCGACCTTCATCGTGATCGTCCCTTCGTGCGGCGAGTCGGCTCACAGCTCGAACTACGTGACAGTCGTGAAGTGTTGGCCCGCTGGACTCAAACGGAAGACGGTTCGGCCGAAGCCACCATCACAACATTGGCGGACTTATCTCGACAGGGATTTCGGTTCCGCACGCGGGCACTCACGACGACGCTGTTCACTCGTCTGTGCCTCGCCGATCTTTTCATCCACGGCATCGGCGGAGCGAAGTACGACGCGATGACCGACCGCCTCTGCGAGCAGCTCTTCGGCCTGCCCGCTCCGCGCTTCGCCACCGTCTCCGCCACGTTCCATCTTCCGCTGGGAAAGGAGTCGCACGCCGAGGGACTCACCGAACAACAGCTAGTTCATCAGCTCCGTGATCTCAGTTTCAATCCAGATCGCCACCTCACGGCTGCACTCGGTTCGGTGAATATCGCGTTGATCAATGAGAAACGAGATCTCATCGCGTCACTCATCGCCCGCCGCCCGACGGCTGTCGAAACACGCCGCATCGAACAGATCAATGCGTTGCTTGCGCCTTATACGCGCGAGCAGCGGGAGTCGTGGCAGTTTGACTGCGAGGCGCTGCGGCTGCGACTTGCGGTCGAGTCGATCCAACGTGACCGCGAATTTTCTTGGTGCTTGCACTCGCGCGAAGAACTCCCGGCGAAGCTCGCCGCTGCGTTCATTCCTCAAGCCGTGAAAGAAGGCTCGCTCGAGTCTGTGGCCAACGCGTCGAGTGAAGTCGGAAGCTGATTCGCCACTCCGCGCATGACGTTGCCCACGCGATGAAACAAAGCGGCCCCGCGATCATCCGGTTGCGAAGATTGAGTGAAAATCTGAGACGGCGTGGACAATTGGGCGGTAGTCCGGAAGATAGCCGCCAGTCGAATGGCTGCGCTGGCGGCCTCAAAGAACGAAGCGTTTTTCACGAGGAGTGAATCGTGCGTCGGCAGTTCATGGCGGAAGCATTGGGTACGTTTTTCTTGGTGTTCGCCGGTTGCGGTGCCGTCGCCGTGAACGAGGTTCGGAACGGAGCTGTGACTCCCGTTGCAATCTCACTGGTCTTCGGACTGATCGTGCTGGCAATGGTCTACACGTTTGGCGAGGTTTCCGGTGCGCACATCAATCCCGCTGTGACGATCGGGTTCTGGTCGGTCGGACGATTCCCCGGTCACTCAGTTCCCGGTTACATCGGAGCGCAGGTCGTGGGAGCATTTGCAGCAGCCGCATTGCTCAGGCTGCTCTTTCCGGACTCGGCCACGTTAGGGGCAACTCATGCGTCTGGAACCGGGTGGCAGTCGTGTCTACTCGAAGGAGTCCTGACGTTCCTGTTGATGTACGTCGTCCTCTCGGTGTCGCACGGTGCGAAGGAGAAAGGGATCACGGCCGGGATCGTCGTCGGAGCGGTGATCGCTCTCGAAGCCCTCTTCGCCGGGCCGATCTGCGGGGCCTCGATGAACCCCGCTCGCTCGCTGGCTCCCGCCGTAATGAGCGGTTCGGTGGGAGACCTTTGGATTTACTTCGTCGGTCCCATCGCCGGAGCGTTGCTCGCCGGAGTGATCTTCGGATTCGTGGAGGCCGACGGCAAAAACAGGCTCGCTCAAGAAGCAGGTTCGTTGGAGAACACCAAGTCATGACCGAAGTCGCACGCTAACCTGAAGCGTGAACAAGGGCGTTGGGGGACTCAACTTTTCCTCTCCATCGCCGTTGCTTACACTCCCGGTGGTGACAGCCTCATTTCACGATCGTCGGCATCCAGACCACGACAGTGCCGCTAATCTTGGCCTGCTCAAACGCATCGTTCAACGCGTTCTCGGCTGACGGTCGCGAGGTTCCCTTTTGATAGATGCGAACGCGGATGCCATCGACATCGCCGGTTGCGGCTTGAACGAGTGCGATGATCTCCGGAATCGTCACTTGACGATCACCCGTTTCCGAGCGAACAAAATACGACTTCTCGTCGATCAACACTTTGATGACGGCCGGGACATTGGTGAGTTCAGGGGCAGTGCCGGAGAGCGCTGTACTGGGCTTGTCCGGTTGTTCGGCGGGAGTTTCGGCCGGTTTGGTATCGGTCTCCGAACTCACATCACCCGAGGTCGAGTCACCGATACCAACTCCGAT
>JAYVDI010000235.1:0-15078 GCA_043749505.1 Schlesneria sp.
TTTCGCTCCGCGAAAGAACGCCCTTTCGCGGAGCGAAAGACGACTCACGAGCAACCCGAGGATTGAGCTGTGACATGGCACTGGGGAACGTGGCCGCAAAAACACCTCACCCGGACCCCTTGGTCCAGGCGTCTCTCTTTGCAGTCGTCGTCCATCATTTAGTCCGGACCAAGGGGTCCGGACTACGTCACCGCGAACCGGAAAATTATTGCGGCCCCGTTCTTGTGTGGAGTTTTCTCCCCGCTGTCCGCTCCGGCATTCGGTTCGCTCATCACATCAGTTGGCGCGAGTGTTCCGGGCCTCGAAGGCTGTTCTTACGGCGGATATACTCCCGCCCGCCTTCGGGTTCCGGCGAATGACGCCGAATGGAGAAGGCACGGGTCGGAGACCTCATTACGTTTGCGAAAAAGGCAGCACTGCATGGCGACTCAACAACAAACCTTTCATGACAAGCTTCACGCGCTGGCTCGCAACTATTGGTGGAGCTGGCAGCCGGAAGTCGTGGCGATCTTTCGCGATCTCGCGCCGGTGCGTTGGCGGGAACTCGATCACAACCCGGTCCTCTTACTGGACGAGTTCACTCCCGAGGGGTTGGAGCAGCGGGGACGCGAAGCCGTGCTGCACTCGCGTGTCAACTATGCCTACCGCCGCTGGCAGGAGTACATGACTTCGCAGCAAACGTGGGGCGACACGCACACCGGTTTGCTGGGACACAACCCAGTCGCCTATTTCTCGGCGGAGTTCGGCATTCATGAATCGCTGCCGAACTACTCGGGCGGCCTCGGCGTGCTGGCGGGCGATCATTTGAAGAGTGCCTCCGATTTGGGTGTGCCACTCGTGGCGGTCGGCCTCTTCTATCAAGAGGGCTACTTCGTCCAGCAGATCGACGCGACAGGCTGGCAGCGCGAGGTCTATCCGTTCGTGCAGAATAAGCGGTTGGCGATCAAGCCCGCGAAGACGCCTTCGGGTGAGGCCGTGATGGTGCAGGTGGAGACTCGCAACGGCCCGATCCATGCGCAGGTGTGGCAGGCAGACGTGGGCCGCATCAAACTGTTTTTGCTGGATTGCAACATCGAGCAGAACACGCCGGAAGATCGCAAACTGACCGCGCGTTTGTACGGTGGAGACCAGCGCATCCGCATTCGCCAAGAGTTGGTTCTCGGAGTCGGTGGCGCGCGCGCGCTGACTGCGATGGGCTACCAGCCAAGTGCGATTCACATGAACGAAGGGCATTCGGCGTTCGCTGTGTTGGAGTTCATTCGCGCACGCATGGTCGAGGACAGTCTGTCGTTTGATGACGCGATGCAGAAGACTGTTTGGCACTGTTGCTTCACCACTCACACGCCTGTTCCAGCGGGACACGATCGGTTTGACTGGGGCTTATTCGATGAACATCTCGGACCAATCGCCGATCAATTGGGGATCGGGACGGGTGGCTTGGTCGGGCTGGGTCGCGTCGATCCGGCCAACGCGACGGAGTCGTTTTGCATGACGGTCCTCGCGTTCAAGTGCAGCCGCACCGCGAACGCCGTTTCCAATCTGCACGGTGTCGTCAGTCGCCGCATGTGGACGGGACTCTGGCCATGGCGCAGCGAAGAGGAAGTGCCGATCGGCCACATCACCAACGGCGTGCATGTGTCGAGCTGGCTCGCGCCGCAGATGAAGTTGCTGTACGACCGCGTGCTGCCGTTGGAGTGGAACCTGCGTTCGGGCGAACCCGCCGTCTGGGCCGGTTTTGAAAACGTCACGCCGGGCGAGTTGTGGGAGACGCATCAAGCTCTAAAGAACCGGATGATTCTCTTCGCACGAAACCGGATGCTGCGTCGAGCCGAACGGCTGGGGCTGACTGCCAATGAGACGGCAGACATTCACACGTGCCTCGATCCGGAAGCGCTGACGATTGGTTTCGCACGACGGTTCGCTCCGTACAAGCGGGCGGACCTTGTGTTGCGCGACATCGAGTTGCTCGGGCAGATCGTGGCCGACTCGAAACGTCCCGTGCAGTTTGTGTTCGCCGGGAAGTCGCATCCCGCCGACGACAACGGCAAGGCGATCTTGCAACGCATCTTCAACCTGACTCAGGAGCCGGGCTTCAAGGGGAAGATCGTGCTGTTGGAGGACTACGACATCAACGTCGCGCGGCACTTGGTGCAGGGTGTCGATGTCTGGTTGAACAACCCGCGCCGTCCGTTGGAAGCGTCGGGAACGAGCGGTCAGAAGGTTGTGCTGAACGGCGGATTGAACTGCTCGATCTTGGACGGCTGGTGGGCGGAAGCCTTCGACGGCCGGAACGGCTTCACGATTGGCAACGGTCGGAATCACACCGACCAAGACGTGCAAGACGATCGTGACGCGAAGTCGCTCATGCGCGTGCTGCATGAGGAAGTGATCCCGCTCTTCTTCGACCGCGACGACGATGACGGCCTGCCGCAGGCGTGGATCGCCCGGATGAAACGTTCGGTGCGAACACTCGGTTGGCGGTTCAATGCCGACCGCATGGTAATGGACTACGTCGAGAAGGCGTACATCCCGGCGGCGGGTGGACTATCGAGCGACATGGGGCGATCGCCCTGACCGCACGCGGTTCATCGGTCGTAATACCTCACGTTGCGAAAAGTGGGTTGTTCTTGACGAGTCGTGCGCCGAAAGGATCGGCCCGTCAATTACTGTCGGAACAGCGGTAGTCCGGACGAAGGCGTCCGGACTACCATTCCCAAATCGCGACTGCTTGAATTCGTTGACTTCATTCCTCCGACAGACTCTCCTACTCCGTGGCCAAGAAACAGCCGAGCAAACTTCGCGTCGCCTTTCGCAAGAACCGGGGTAACACCGCCCGGCAAAATGACATCACGCGCGCGGTGCAGACCGAAGGTGTCGATGTTGATGGACTTGATCGCGGCCAGCGCGTCTCCGGCAAGGGCGAGCTGACTCGCAAACGAACGGTCGTCGGCGCGCGGCTGCAAGGGGATCAGATCGTCATCGACGTGGATGAAGCTGCTTGCCGACGCGGTCGCGTGCTGGCGGCGATCGGTTCGACGCAATGCACCGTGCAAGCCGATGCCGAACAGCCCGAAGCGGGTCGCCACTATGAATGCACCGTCCGGCGCGTCGTGCGGACGGTGGCACGCGATGCACGGAACGCGGTTGTGACGGGTGACCACGTTCTCTTTGTGCCGACCGCCGATGGGCAAGGCGTAATTGAGCGAGTCGAGCCGCGACAAGGCGTCTTAGCGCGAGGCCATCAGTACAAGCAGCACATCCTCGTGGCGAACATTTCTCAAGTGGCGATCGTGGTCTCCGCGAGTGACCCGCCGCTGAAGCCCGCTCTGATCGACCGCTTCATCGTGAGTGCCGCCAAGGGCGAAGTCGGTGCCCTGATCGTGCTCAACAAGTGCGATCTGGTGGACCTCGCCGATTTACAGCCGGTGATCGGAATGTACGCCCGACTCGGCTATACGGTCGTTCCCACCAGCGTCGTCGCAGGGCGAGGCCTGGCCGCACTGAGGCGACGCTTGAAGGGACAGCAGACGGTCTTCACCGGGCAGAGCGGCGTTGGCAAATCATCACTGCTCAACGCTCTTCAACCGGGTCTGGCCCTGAGAATCGGCGACGTCAGCCAAGTGACTCACAAGGGCCGTCACACCACGCGCTACGCCGAGTTGCGCGAGTTGGAATCAGGCGGCTGGGTCGTCGATACGCCCGGCATCCGGCAGCTCGAACTGTGGGACGTGCAGCCCGTCGAAGTGGAAGGCTTCTTCGTCGAGTTCCTGCCATTCATTCCGCACTGCAAGTTCCCCGACTGTTTGCATTTGATGGAGACTGGCTGCGCGGTGCGCGAGGCTCTCCACAATGACTTGATCTCCCGCACCCGCTACGAAAGCTACCTCCGCATGATCGTCGGCGACGAGTGAGCCCAGCGGAACGAACGCTCGACCCACTAACCCGCAGCATGAGCGAGGAGGAGGGGCAGCGTGAGCGAAGAGCTACGGTTCGGATTCCTCGCTCACGCTGCGGGTTGGTGTGAGTCAGACGATTTCTGTTGATCCACCAACAAAAATGCCCCCACAAAGCGGAGGCTTCGTGGAGGCATTACCGTGGACCCCAGGGATGGAATAGACCGTTCCGGCGAAGGAACTCACCTGATTTGAGAACACGGAAAAACTGCGGCGGGATTATCCTGCGGACAATCGGGTTGTCAATCACTTGGCTCAGCATGAGCAGCAGCCATCGGCGGCTTCAATCTGGGATGCCATGAC
Organism: Schlesneria sp.; assembly: GCA_043749505.1. Taxonomy (GTDB): domain Bacteria; phylum Planctomycetota; class Planctomycetia; order Planctomycetales; family Planctomycetaceae; genus Schlesneria. The sequence continues at coordinate 4,257 of JAYVDI010000235.1, forward strand.
CGTGGCACCCTGAAAAACAAGTGGTCTCTGCCCGAATCGTCTTTCAATGTTTGTGACCATGATCGTGGGAATGAGCCTCACCGTGCGCGGCTCCACCACCTTGACCGTGTGTGTGTCCCGGCTCCAGATATCCGATGAGATGGGCCAACAACACGCCCAACAGCAGCACGCCCGACAGTCTCAGACGGTCGTGCGAGTGAAACTGCACCTCGGGCAATAGGTCACTCAGCGAGATGCACAGAAAGACTCCGGCTGAGAACGCCAAGGCTGCTGCCAGAATCACATCTTGAGCCGGGCCAAATTGCTGAAGGCCGAAGTACAACCCCGCCGCACCGAGCGGACACATCAAGGCATAGCCCACGTTGACGAGAGTTCGCGACCGTGATGACCAGCCCCCCGCCGCCATCAGCGTCGTGATCGACAGCGAATCGAGCGGCTTGTGCAGCACGACTCCGAGAAACGTTCCGAGTCCCAACAGCCACGCCGTTTCCCCACCGCTATGCAGAGCATCGGCCTTGACGTTCGCCGCCAGCGCGCCGCCGTCAATCAAAGTATGGATCGACAGCCCAAGAAAGATGCCAATCCAACTGGCTCCCTGCGTCGGGTGATGGCTGTGTTGGTGGCCAGAGTCGTGATCGTGGTCATGCTTGGCAAGGCAAGCCTGATCGTGGGCCTGGTCATGATCATGCCCGCAGAGGTGATCGTGATCGTCGTCTGTCGCGACCGGCTCGTGGTTGTGAAAGTGAAACATCCGCAGCATGAAGAACGTCGTCAGCAAACCGACCATCAGCCAACCAACACAATAGTCCAGAGCGTAGGCGTGACCTTGGCCATTCCCCGCCATCGCCTCGACCGCGTGAGGCAACTGGTGAAAGATGGCCACACCCAACATCAGTCCGCCGATCAGGCTGACAAGAAGCTGCATTCGCGAATGGGTCAGCTTAATGAGCGACGGCAGATACCCGCCCAGCAGCGACGACATCGCAATCAGTGCGCAGTAGATTGCAAGAAGCGTCGGGGGCCAGGTCATGTCTCAGCCTTCTAAATGAATGATGTCTTTGAAATCTCGCGACGACTGGCGGGAAGGAAGCCCAACCACACCAACCCGAAGCGTGAGCGAGGACACTTCCACACGGCCTCGCTCACGCTTCGGGTTGGTGTTCGGCAGTCGCTTCTAATGAAAGCCCTTCCGTCGCAACAAGCTGTACCGTTCCAACGCTTCCAGAATGACGGGAAATGCGGTCTTGGCCGAGGTCAACTCGTCCACTTCAACCGCCTTGCCTTCCAGCATCTTGTAGTCTTGGAAGAACCGGCGAATCATCGCCAACCGATGTGGCGGCAGTTCGTCCGCTTCAGTAAACGAGTTGAACTCGGGGTCTTTCGTGGCGATGGCGAGGATTTTGTGATCGCGCTTGCCGCAATCGACCATCGTCATCAAGCCGATCGCCCGAGCCTCAACCAACGTCAGCGGATCAACCGGTTCCTGACAGAGTACGAGCACGTCGAGCGGGTCGTCGTCCTCGGCCAGCGTCTGCGGGATGAAGCCGTAATTCGCGGGGTAATAGACTGCGGAATGCAGCATTCGATCCAGCCGCAGCATGCCCGTTTGCTTGTCGAGTTCGTACTTGACGCTTGATCCCCGAGGAATCTCGATCACCGTCGTGAACTCCCCAGGCAGGTTTTCACCGGGGACGACATCGTGCCATGCGTGAGTCATGCAAACGGCTCCAGAATGTTGCGGAGGAGAAAGAGGCGAGACGGCCGGGAGAGACTTCCGGACGGATCGGGGCGGGAGTGTAGCAGCCAGTTTACTCGCCGCAAACGGGGCAAGCCGATCAGCGTTTCGTCGTCCGCTGTTGGTCTTTCATCTTCTGTCGCAACTCGCGCTTTTGTCGCTTACTGAGTCCTCGTAGTTGATCGGGTGTAAGTCCATCATCCAAGCGGTACGACGCATCACCATCTTCCGAATCTTCTTCCTCGTCTGACTCATCATTCTGGCTGGCGACTGGTTGCTGCGTAACGCGGCTCTGTGGAGCAGGGCGCTGTTGCCAAGACTCGGCCGCTGGCTTCTTCTGTGATGTTTCGGAAGGAGCAAAGTTCGCGGGATTGGGAGAAGCCGACTTCGAAGATCGCGTTGGCGGTGCTTCGACTTCTTCTTCGTCCCACTCACCGTCATCGCCGGAGCCGCTCGATGACGGCTCTACGTCTGACTCATAGGAATCACTGTTGGCTTCTTCATAGGACTCATCTTCGTCCTGCAGCTCCTCTTCCTCTTCCTCAACGACCGCGACTTGCGTGCGAGGTTTGGTGACTCGTTTCGCGGCTGACTTGCGTTTCCGTTTGGGGGCTTCTTCCGTCTCAACCACTTTTCGGCTGCGACGTTTTGGCTTGGCATCCGCCTCGTCGATCTCCTCTGCCTTGGCTCTTCTCACGAAGAGTCCGCCCACCCAGCCGAAGCCGCGGCTCGTGAGTTGAAGACACCAGCGAGCGACTCCGAGCAGTTGCGATCCGGTTTTGGGTTCGTCGAACTCGGGAGGATCAGGGCAGACGTAGGCGACGACCCGTGCATGCAACCACAACGCAAGAAACAGCGTCCCGGCAGCGAACAGCGGCACAATCAACCGGACCGAGTGATACCAAGGCTGCGCCTGAAGATCGGGGGAGAACAACTCCAAACAGGCCGTCACCAAACCGAGCAGCCCCGCCGTCCGCAACGCCCAAACCGTCGAGCGGCCGCGACGCACATCGCGATCCAGCAGGAGCATGAGTGGGACAGCCGCGACGCTTGCGGGGATCAACCACGCTAAGACATCACCTCGCCAAGTAAGCCACTCGTAGTGCGAGATAATTTCACCAAATAACACATGAGCATTGGTGAGAGAACAGAAGGCCACCAATCCGAAAGCGGCGGCCGCCCACGGCCAAACCCAGTATCGCCCTCCGAAATCGAGCTTGCACTGAACGCGATACCACGCGATCAGCACCGCCAACTGAGCACATAAAAACCAAAGTGCTGCTTGGACCACCGCTCCCAATACCGGGCGGTCCCCTTGGAGCAAATGCTTCGTCAACGGAGCCAACTCCGGCCGAAACGCCGTCGGGTGAGTGAGCGCGAAGGAAACTGCCATGAGCAGCAGTCCGAGCATCGCTGCGTAAGTCCAGATTCGCCATTCGTAGATGGGAACCCAGGGAACGGCCGCTTCCGACCCGACCAACTCCGATTCCACTCGCCCTGACGCCGCGATCCCTTCCGACAGATCGCCCTCAGCGGGCGCGCCATCCCCCGTGACAGCCAATCGGCGTCGACGCCGGTCATCGAGCGACTTGGAGCCTACAGACGGAATTGCCATGGCTCGCGAATGCCATCCTTGGAAATGCTGCTCTGCCACGAAGGTTCTTGCCGAGCGGCGTTGGCCAACATCTCGCCAGACCGCCAGCAATTGGCTCCACCTAAGACGACTCTCATCGACGACTAACCAATCCTGAATTGACCAGAAGTCTTTCAGGATGACTCTCCCATCCCGTCTTGCCCAACTGAACGAGGCAGGCCCACCCAAACTTTCGCTTGCAAAATGTGACATGCCGTTCTCGCGGTCGTCTGGCACAACTTACTTCTGCAAAATCAGTTTACTTCTGCAAAATCAGTTTGCCATTCTTCGTGAGCCGCAAGCGATAAACCTCTTCAGTATGAAGGATTAGCACTTCCTTATCTCCTTGAAGCAGGCTCTCCGAACTGATCTCCCGCAACTTGGAAGAAGCCGCTGACGAAGAAGATTGTTCAACGGTAAAAATCGTCTTTTGTTCGTGCTCAATCACGAATAAATCCTCCATAAGCAACTGATATCACAACACTTATTCGGATCGAACTGAGTCCGGTCACCGAGTGAAAACGCAATTTTCTCTCTGGCGAGCCTTGACGGAAGTCACGCCGAACACAATAGTCACGATATTGAGACTCAGTGTCAACTCATGCGGGTTGGCTGACTCGCCGTGAAGCTCGCCAGCCAATCGCCAGCCATGCGAACGGAAGTTTGACATATCAATGTTGATGGGTCAGGCCAGTTCCCCGTTACTCCTGCTGGAATTAAAAAATGAACGAACGTCGTCAACTTTCGACCCAAAGAAATGGGTTCACTCTTATCGAGTTGCTGGTGGTGATCGCCATCATCGCCATCTTGATCGCGTTGCTGCTTCCTGCCGTACAGCAAGCGCGAGAGGCGGCTCGCCGAACGCAGTGCAAAAACAATCTGAAGCAGCTCGGGCTGGCACTTCACAATTACCACGACACGTTCGTGGTGCTCCCACCCGGCGGCACGTACCAGACCAATGTCACGCAATCTGCCGGTTGGTCGGTTCAATCGAGAATCCTACCCTACCTCGATCAGGCTAGTTTGCAGAATCTGATCGACTTCAGCCAGCCTTACAGTGCCCAGCCAACCGTCACCTCGACGCGATTGGGAGTCTTGCTGTGCCCGAGCGAAATCAATGTTCGGGCCTATTTAGATAACGGTCTGACATATTGGCCCCTGAACTATGCAGCAAATTATGGCCAGTGGTTCATCTGGAACCCGACGGACAATCGATTTGGGACCGGTGCATTCGGGCCGAATGCCAGCACGGGAATGCGAGACTTCATCGACGGGACCAGCAACTCGATCGCGATGTCCGAAGTGAAGGCCTGGCAGTACTACTTGAGAGATGCTGGCGGAACGCCTGCGATGCCCGCCTCACCGAATGGCGTGAGTGCTCTCGGGGGGAGTCTCCGGAACTCGGGACACAACGAGTGGGTCGATTCGCGAGCCAATCAATCGGCTTTTACAACCACATTCGTTCCGAATTCCAAGTGCCCTCACAACGATGCGGGCACGATTCGCGATGTCGATTTCGTCAGCAGCCGTGAGGGAATCAGTGCGACAGCCGAAACATTCGGCGTCTTCACCTCTCGCAGCCATCATGTGGGAATTGTGCAATCGTTGCTGATGGACGGAGCCGTTCGTTCGACTTCGGAAAACATCGACATCAACGTGTGGCGTGCGTTAGGAACCCGCGCGGGCGGCGAGGTCGTGGGTGAATTCTGAGCGATCGTCTTCGCCGTCACCTGATGTCGTCCGAGCGGAATTAAATCCCTCGCTCCCTAAACTTAAATCACCCGTTTGACAAGGATCCCCTTCTGATGAGCCAAAACACCGTTTTTCAACATCCCGATGTTCTCTCCCATGCTCGACGCCGAGCGTTCACTTTGATCGAACTGCTGGTGGTGATCGCGATCATTGCGGTCCTCATTGCTCTGCTGCTTCCGGCTGTGCAACAAGCCCGAGAGGCGGCTCGCCGAACGCAGTGTAAAAACAACCTCAAGCAGCTTGGCTTGGCCATGCACAACTACCACGACACGTTTAACGTCTTTCCTCCCGCGCTGTGTCTAACGCTTTCGGGTGCCGATTTTGGCCAGTGGGGACCACAAGCCCGACTGCTGCCGTACATCGACCAAGGCAACCTGCAAAAGTTGATCGACTTTTCAATACCCTACAACACTCAACTTGCTGTCGTTCGAACCCGTGTGCCCGTGTTCATGTGTCCGAGCGAAGTCAATGATCGCGGCAGTATTGAAGACGGGATCGAGCAGTACCCGATCAACTACGGGGCCAACTTTGGCACATGGATGGTATTCAATCCGGTCACGGGCCGACCGGGAGATGGCGCATTCGGACCAAACAGCCGGATTGGGACGCAAAGTTTTACGGACGGCACCAGCCAGTCACTGGCCTTCAGTGAGGTCAAGGCATTTCAGCCCATCGTCAAGACGGGTGGCAGTCCTACGGCGACACCTCCTGCAAGTCCGCAGGTTGTCGGTGGCTGGTCGGGTGACTTTGAAGCCGACAACGGCCACACCGAGTGGGTCGAAGGGCGAGTCCATCAGAATGGTTTCACGACGACGTTTCGTCCGAATGCCAACGTGGCTCACGTCGATTCTGGCCGCACCTACGACGTGGACTACACCTCGGTCGAAGAGGGCGATTCGACAACCGCATCGACTTATGCCGCGATCACATCTCGCAGCTTTCACACGGGGATTGTTCAGTCGCTCTTGGTCGATGGTTCGGTTCGTTCCCTCTCCGAGAACATCGACCTCAACATTTGGCGGGCGTTGGGAACCCGTGCGGGTGGAGAGGTTGTTGGCGAATTCTGACCGTCGTCATGACGGCACGTCGGACGTTGAGGCGTCAATGGTATTGAGGCGGCTGTTTGGTGAGATGACCAGCCACGGTTCGCGCAGACGCAGCAGCCAAGCCACAATGAAAAACGTCGCCGAACCGGCGGCCAGCGGAAGTGCCAGCTTGATGCTTCTGGAAGCAAGGCTCTCGTAATTCAAGGCGACCTGTAACGACGACCAGCACACGACGGCCATCGCTCCCGCAGCGATGGTCGTTTTCGTGAACGTCGCTCCGATTTCGGACCAGTGCAGCAAGCCGACTCGGCGTTGCAGCAGCCACGCGGTGACAAGGCATTGAATCGCGGCGACCAATGCCGTTGAGAGCGCCAAGCCCCGACCACCTAGCGGCCAGATGAGGCTCACGTTCAGTACGACATTCAGCAACAAAGCCCATAGTCCGACATACATCGGCGTGAGTCGGTCGCCCGTCGCATAGAAGCCGCGCTGCAAGATGAGTAGCCCGCAGTAGGCCCATACGCCCGAGCTATAGCACGCGATCATATCGCCGGTTTGGCGAGCGGCTTCGGCGTCGAACTTGCCGTATTGAAAAAACAGCGTCGCCAGCGGATGAGCAATCAGCATCAAACCGACACTCGCCGGGATGCCGATCGCCAGAACCAACCTTACACCCAGCGAGAGGTCGGCTCGCAGCTTGTCGGTCTCGCCGCGTTGAGCGTGCGACGTGAGTAGCGGAAACAAGACAGTCCCCAGCGCGACACCGAACACTCCCAGTGGGAATTGGTACAGACGTTGCCCGAGGTAAAGCGCCGTCGCGGTTCCTTCAGTCAGCGGATATGCGGGCGACCCAGGCAGAGGCATCAACGGTCCACTACCTGCGGGTTGAGTAAAGCCCCACGCCACGAAACTGTCGAGGACCGCATTGAGTTGCGTGACCGAGAGACCGATCACCACAGGCAACATATCGCGTGCGATCTTCCAGACTTGATTCAGTGCCGCGCCCCAGTCGCTTCGATAACCAAAGCCATTGCTCGCCAGAGCAGGTAATGGGAACAACAGTTGAAGCCCACCTGCCACGACGACGACGAGAGCCGTCACATAGATTTGTCTTGTCGCGTCAGGCCATAGTGGGACGAGACACCACAGTGCAGCCAGCCACGCGACGTTCAAAACTACCGGCACGAGAGCAGGCCATAAGAATCGGCCCAGTGCGTTTAACACGGCACTCAACTGCGCCGCTAGGCAGATCAAGACCACATACGGCAGCAACAGGGCCGTGAGATTGCGAAGCAGCCGGGCCTGATCGCTCAACTCGAACACGAAGCCGATTCCCCAGAGCAAACACTCGGCAACGATCACCCCGCCGCACAGTACGGACGCCAACACGACGAAGACCGCCCAAGTTGTCCGCGCCGCCGATTCGCGTCCCCCGTCGTTCAGTTCCTTGACGAAAACCGGCAGGAACGCGGTCGTCATCGCCCCCTCGCCCAGCAATACGCGTGCGAGGTTTGGCAATCGAAACGCGACAGTGAACGCATCGAGAATCGGCCCCGCCCCGAAGATCGCTCCCATCGCCTGATCGCGCAGCAGCCCGAGTACTCGACTGACGATTGTGCAGAGACTGACCACGCGTAGATTGCGTGAGACGTTGTGGAGTGAGTCACTCAAGATGGAATCGCACCAGCGGGGAGAAGAAATTCAACAACTCAGTCGTGTGGCATGGCTTTCATCGGAAGATAGGTGAACGCGCTAGAGTCGTCGAGACGCGATCCTGCGGCTGAATCAGCGTGTCGTCCTCAGGGGAAGTTTTGTCTGCGCCGTTCGCTGCCATGTAGAGAGAGCAGTGATAAGATCGGCCTTCATGCAACACGCTCTGACATCCGTCCGTCGCCTGCTCACGAACACCTGGCCTTCGGCCATCGTGGCGGTTGCCGCGTGGATCAGCATCGTGATCGCGATCGACCCGGCGGGCAGCTATCCCAACATGCCAGAAGGGCCGGGGCTGACGGTCGATGAGATTTTCAACGTCGAGCAGGGTGTGTTGCTCGTCGAGCAGGCTCGGTCGCTCGGTTGGCTCAATCTCGTTCCCAGCACGTCGGTCGAGGCGTTCAAGCCTGAGAACAGTTACCTGCCCGATCATCCTCCGCTGGGACGCTACTGGCTCGGCGTGCATCATCACCTGACGTGGTGGCTCGCGCCGCCGTTCGATCCGGAAGGCCCCTGCGTGACGGCGTGTGCCCGGACGGGATCGGCCACGGCGTTCGCGCTGACTGTATGGATGATCGGCATCGCGGCGACGAGTTGGTTTGGTCGAGCGGCCGGACTGTTCGCGAGTCTCGCGCTGGTCCTGATGCCGCGCGTCTACGGCCACGCTCATTTGGCCTCTCTCGAAACGATCACGAACCTGACGTGTACCGCCGCCGTACTGTCAGTGGCCGCGTGGTGGAACGGGGCCGCGCCGCCATCTCGCCGAGTCGCGCTGCTGACCGGCGTCGTGATGGGCCTCGCACTGCTGACGAAGATTCAGGCGGTCCTCATCCCGATCCCGGTCATTCTCTGGGTGCTGTGGCGCTGGCGGGCGAAGGCGATCGTGTCGCTCCTCGTCTGGGGAGTGACGGCCAATGTCGTCTTCTTCGCCCTCTGGCCGTACCTGTGGCTCGATCCGATCGGTCACTTTCTGGAATACCTCGGCCGCACGACGAACCGATCGACGATCCACTGCTTCTACTTCGGAGTCCGCTACGACGACAAAGCGGTCCCGTGGCACTACCCGTTCGTGATGTTCGCGGTCACGGTGCCGCTCGGTCTGCATCTGCTCGGTGCGTGGGGAGTGCTGTCTGCCTTCGGGCGTCAGCCCCTTTCCTTTCTGAGCGGGGGGCGTAAGTCCCCCGGTTCTTCGAGCGGTTCAGGCGTTGAATTGTCACCGAAAGCCCCCCTCACCCTAACCCTCTCCCCTGAAGACGGGGGCGAGGGGACAAGAGGCGGCAACGTGTTGCTGCTCGCCTGCACGGTGTTTCCGTTGATCGTGTTCGCTCTGCCGGGAGTGGCCGTGTACGACGGCGAGCGTCTGTTCCTGCCGGTCTTCCCGTTATGGGCGATCTTCGTCGGGCGCGGCCTCGCGGCATACCTTGCATTTGAGTTGAACCGCCCTAGTCCTCGGATTGGTCGGTTCGGATTCGCCTGCTTGGTCTTGCTCCAAGCAACTACAAACGTCACGCACCATCCGTGCTACCTCAGTTATTACAACATCGCTGTCGGCGGCCTTCCTGGTGCCGAGCGGCTTGGGCTAGAACTCAATTACTGGGGTGACGCAGTGACGCGAGAGCTGCTCACCAGTGACCGATACGGCAATTTCAAGACGATTGAGCTGCACCCCACGCTGCACCAGTTCCAATTGGATGACCTTTGGCGGCAATCCCCCGCACTCAGAAATCAACGTCGCTGGTCCAACGAGAATTCACGAGGCGACTCTGATCGGCCGTTGACGGTCATCTATCGCCGACGGGCTGACTTTGACGATTCGGAAGAGAATCTGGAACGACTCCGCGCCGTCAGGAGCAAGTCAACATGGGAGATCGCACCATGGGGTGTTCCGTTGTCGTATGCGACGAGCCTGCCGAAACAGACAGACGAGAAAGAAGCCCCCTCACCCTAACCCTCTCCCCGCAAAGCCGGGGCGAGGGGACAAGACGAAAACTCGCCGATGACCTCTCAAGCTGAAGTTGCCTTAACACTCGAACGTTACAGCCGCCAGATGCGGTTTGCCGGGATTGGCGTTGAGGGGCAGAAAAAGATTCGCGCGGCGAGGGTGTTGTTGTGCGGGTGTGGGGCGCTGGGGACCGTGCTGGCCGACACGCTCGTTCGGGCGGGAGTGGGGTTGCTGCGGATTGTGGATCGAGATTTCGTCGATCTCTCCAACTTGCAGCGGCAGGTGTTGTTCGACGAGCAGGACGTGGCCGGGCATTTGCCGAAGGCGATCGTGGCGGCGGACAAGCTGGCGCGAGTCAACTCGCAGGTGACGCTCGAACCGCACGTGGCCGATGTCGATTGGCGGAACGTGCGCGAGTTCGCTCGCGACGTGGACCTGATCCTCGACGGAACCGACAATTTTGAGACGCGGTTCCTGATCAACGACGTCTCGCTGGAGACCGGCATCCCGTGGGTCTATGCGGGAGTCGTCGGCAGTCACGGCCAGACGATGGCGATCTTTCCGGGTGAGTCGGCCTGTCTGCGGTGTGTGATCGAATCGCCTCCCGATCCGGGTTCGACCGAAACGTGTGATACGGCAGGCGTGATTGCTCCCGCGGTTCACATGGTCACGGCGCTGCAGGCGGCCACGGCGCTGAAGATCCTGTCGGGGCAGAGGCAACTCGTCGAACCGAAGCTCACGATTGTCGATGTGTGGGACGGCACGCTGCGGCAGATGAACCTGAACGGCCTGCGCGAGCGAGGCGAGTGTCCCGCGTGTGGGCCTCAACAGCGACGCGACTGGTTGAGCGGCGGGCAGACCTCGCAATCGACGGTCTTGTGCGGACGGAACTCGGTGCAGATCTCGCCCGCTCAGCCGGCGAGTTTGTTACTCGAAGACCTCGCGACAAAGCTGGCGCTGCTGGGCGAAGTGACTCGCAATCCGTTCCTGCTCCGGTTCCAGCC
>JAYVDI010000236.1:0-4560 GCA_043749505.1 Schlesneria sp.
TACCCCAAGGCACTTGCGGAGTTGATTCAACAACGGCCCAGAGATCGCCAGTTTCAAATCGCGCTAGCACGCCGTCACGAAGCAATGGGACAAAAGGAACTGGCAGCCAAAGAACCGAATGCGGCTCTGTTAGAGTTGCAAAAAGCGAGGGAGCTCTTCGAACGCTTGTTCGAGCAACATCCAGAGCCCAGGTGGACTGTGCTCCAACCGACAGAAATGAGTTCCGAAGGGGGGGCCACGCTGACGTTGAAGGACGATGGCTCGGTTCTGGCAAGTGGCAAGAACCCGGACGAGGACACCTACACACTGAAGGCTGAATCCGATTTGAGGCGGATCGCCGCATTCCGTTTGGAGGCATTACCCGATCCTTCGCTCCCCAAAAACGGGCCGGGACGCTACGCCAATAACAGCAAATGGGACGGTAACTTCCATTTAAACGAGCTGCGCGTTTTCAGCGGCGACGTGACACGCCGACTCACGGACATTGCGGTCACGTATGACGAAAGTAACCAGATCCGCAGCATGATCGACGGAAGAGTGGATCGCAAGTCGGGTTGGAGTGTTTCTCAACGTATCGGTCAATCCAATATCGCTGTCATCGCCACGGATCCTGTGAGTCCGACAAACGGGCTGCTCGAGTTCAAGCTCTTTTGTTCGCGAGACGTCAAAAATCACAACCTCGGTCGCTTCCGACTATCAGCCACAGGCGATCAGGATGCCTTCACCGCCGCGCAGCTACGCCTGCTGATTCCACAATCGGAACTTGCGACACTCGATGTCGCAATCGGAAAAGCGTATGCCCATCAGGGAAACGTGAACGACTCGGTGATTGCGTTTGCGCGTGCCCTGGACCGATTCGAGAAAGACGAAGAACGTCAGACAATCATCGAAACAGTGACGGACTTTCCGACGGAGTTGTCGCTTCTAGCAGAACAGCGCCCGCAGAATACACCGCTGCAACTGGCGATGGCCAAAAGTCTCGCCGAGGGCGGGCAGAAAGCACTGTCCGAGAATCGCCAGGACGAAGCCCTAACGGAGTTGGCTCAGGCGAGAGAAATCTTTTCGCGGCTGGTGGAAAACCATCCGGAACCCAGATGGACGGTGCTTCAGCCGACCCAGATGACCTCGGAGGGTGGGGCCGACATGGCACTGGAGGCGGATGGTTCGATCTTCGTCAGCGGAACCAATCCGGATCGTGCCACCTATTCGATCTCCATTCCCCTTTCCGGAGACAGGATCACAGCCCTGCGCCTTGAGACGATTCCCGATTCGAGGTTGCCTGGGGGTGGTGCTGGCCGTTTTCACAACGGCAACTTCCATGTGGCGGAATTTTCTACCACCATCGCCTCAAACAGTGAGAATGGTCAGCCGACGCCGATTGTCTTCTCTTCCGTCATTTCCGACATGGGAATCGCCACCAATATGATCGACGGCAATCCAGGGACACGATGGGATACGGTTCCCAAAATGGTGGAAGCCCACAGTGCAATCTTCGCCTTGAAATCACCAACCCTGGCAGATGGCGGCGTCATGATCGTCACGCTCGACTCAGGAATCACCGAGTTCGGTAAACACGGACTTGGTCGCTTCCGGCTATCGGCGACGACTGGCAGAGATGTCATTGCATCGGCCCGATTTCACCAGGAACTCCAGGCCATTGGCCTGCTCGACCTGGAGTTGGCATTGGGCAATACTTATGGTCGGAGTGGCCGGCTTGATGAAGCCGCCACTGCGTTTAATCTTGCCCTGAATCTCGCTACGCAGCGCGACGCACGGTCGAAGATTCTTCAGGCGGCATCCATGCACGAAGGCTTACTCGACAAGCTGCGAGAGTTGCGATCTGCCGACGCTGCTTTCCACGATGCGCTGGCCCGATTTCATCAAGCCAATGGCAAACCTGAGACAGCTCGCACCGCGGCCGCGACAGCCAGGACCTTGTATGAGAAACTATTGGTTAAGGAACCGGCAAACTCACAACTCCCGAAGGACCTTGCTGACCTCTTATTGGAAATGAAAGCCGATTGGACCGTGCTCAAGCCTTTAAAATTCAGCTCCAGGTCCGGAGCCACGCTGACACCGCAGCCTGACGGTTCTGTGTTCGTCAGCGGAAATCTTCAGGCCAAAGAGACATTCACGCTCGACTTCGCGGACATCCCCGCGGGCGTGACGGCGATCCGACTGGAAGCGCTGCGCGACGACCGTCTGCCCAACGGAGGGCCAGGAACCTACGCTGGTGGAGAGTTTGTGTTGAGCGAAATCCTCGCTCTTTTGGGGAACGACGGGCAGCTTCAGTCTGCGACTTCCGTTCCACTTGAAGTTGCTTATGCGAGCTTTGAAGAACGACCGGCGAAGAATTCTCTAACGCCCGATGAGTCGGGCTGGAGCATTGCAGGAAGAACGGGGCAGAATCATACTGCCATTTTCAGGTTGGTCGAACCTGGGCCTACAACTGGCCAAAACCCTCTGAGAATGGTCCTCAATTTCCACCATGTACCCGCTGGCGACAGGACGGCGCTACTCGGCCGTTTTCGACTGTCGGTTTGTGCAGTCACCGACGCGTCAGAATCACAAAAACTCCTCGATGCGGCGGCAAAAGTCACTTCCCCCTGGGCACGTTTAGGTGCCGCCTATGACGTGATTGGCGAGTCCGACAGGGGGCTCGACATGTTCGCACGCTCGATCGAATTGGCAGGTACGGATCAGGCCAAAGCAGCAGCGGCTCAGACTGCTGCGGCCTTCAAGGACATCTTCGAAAAGTTGCAGGAACGGTTCCCTGACCACAAGTCGTTGCGATTAGGTCAGGCGAAATTCATGGCCGCCCAGCACATCAGCAACAGCGAATCCCAGTCGGCCGTGGACGTGTTGTCCGGCATTCTGGCTGACTATCCAAACGACATCGATCTGTTGAACCAGCGAGCCGGAGCGTTCATGAAACTCGCCAACTGGCTGTCTGCTGATGCGGACTACGCCCGCGTCATCGAACTGGAGACCGACGACGGCAGGCGTCGCGCGGCCGAGCGGACTCGGGCCGAAGCGCTCGTGCGGATGGGGCAGTTTCAGGCCGGAGCCGAAGCCAGATTGCAGGAAATGATGCTTTCGTCCGAATGGGACCGCATGCGCGACGCTTACAGTGCAGCGCTGCTGGCTGGCAAACCGGCACTGGCCCGCATGGTGGCCAATCGGTTCTTCAGGACGGTCAGTGGCAGACAGGACATGGATGCCTATTGGTCCGGCGAGCTTGTCCGTCTGCACACTGCGATTCCCGGACTGGTCACCAAGGAGAACCTGCAACGGCTGTTGGATGCGGCCACGAAAGCCAGTGGTGACTGGACGACGCCCTACACTGCAGCCATTCATTACCGGTTGGGTGACCTCGAAAAGGCTCAGCCTTTACTCGTCGCACCCCAGAAGGATCGCGAGTTTCATGCGCTGGCAGCCTTGCTGCTGTACGATCAGGGCGAGACCACACGCGCTGCAGGATTTCTGAATCAAGCGGAGAGCTGGTTGCAACAGGAGTCCGCGAAAGACCCTCACAGCGCTATTCCGGCCCAGGTCGCGTGGGACATCTGGGCTGTCAGTCGAACCGTCTGGCACGAGGCGGCGCGGAAGCTGATCGGTCCGCGAATCACTGAACTGGACGATCTGCTGGCGAAGGAACCGGACAGGAGTGCAGAGCTGCTGGAGCGAGCCAGGTTACTCACCAATGTCGGTTTGGTTGAGGACGCGTTAAGAGACCTTCAATCGTTGGTCACCCAAAATGTCACTTCACCAGAGTCGTCGGCCCTGCATGGTCGCATTCTCGCCGGACTTGGCCGCGACGAGGAAGCGTTGCCGTATCTGAACCAGGCAATCGACAGCGGCTCCCTTGACAGCGACGTCTACGCCGCGCGCGGCACTCTCCTGTTGAAGCAACGGCAGTCCGACGCGGCTCGCGTCGATCTGGAGAAATCGATCGAGCTGAAACCGAACGCACTTGCTGCGAGTTCACTGGCCGATCTGCTGCTGAGCGAATCAAACCACTGGTCGGTTTTGGAACCTGTCGAAATGAAATCCGAAAGCGGCGCGACGTTGACCCGGCTCACCGATAACTCCATTCTCGTCTCGGGTCTGGATCCTGACAAAGACAGCTACACGATGACCGCCGCGGCAGGATTGCCCAACATCACAAGTCTCCGTCTTGAGGCGATTCCCGACCCATCGTTGCCGAGTTCGGGCCCCGGCCGGGCTCCGAATTTTGTCCTCACTGACGTGCAAGTCTCCAGTTCGGCTCAAGCCGTGCAATTCGCGCAGGCGATTGCGACGTATGAACAGCGGACTGCTGAAGCTTTTTATCCAGCCGAGAATGCCATTGATCAGGATCCGTTAACAGGCTGGGCGGTCTATCCGAGGGTCGGACAATCCCACAGTGCATTCTTCCAATTGAAGAATCCGCTGACCCTCGATGAGCACGCACCGCTTGTAATCGTTCTGCATTTTAAGAGCGTCTATCCGAAACATGTTCTCGGAAGATTCCGCCTGTCCGTCAGCGACGATTCCGCGGGGTTCGACCGCGAAGAGAAA